>JALHOE010000012.1 GCA_022843175.1 Deltaproteobacteria bacterium | reverse complement strand
CCACGCCCGCGCCGACCCCCGCGCCGACCCCGGCCAAAAAGGTCGATAAGGGTGAGATCTTCTGATCGCGCCCGGGCGGCTTGAGCTCCCAATCCTATGGTCCTAAAGGACCGGGGATGAACCCGCTCGCGGGCCGCGTCGCTCTCGTCACCGGGGGCTCGCGCGGCATCGGCGCCGCCATCGCCAAGAAGCTGTCGACGCTCGGCATGCGCGTCGCCATCGTCGGCCGCAACCGCGCCCAGCTCGAGGCCGTCGCCAACGACATCAAGGCGATCCCGATCCTCTCCAACGTCGCCGAGCGCGGGTCGGCCGAGGCGATCCTCGCCGGCGTCCGCAGCACGCTCGGCGAGGTCGACGTGATCGTGCCCAACGCCGGGGTCGACGCGTCGGCCAAGCTCTCGGACACCACCGACGCGGTGTGGGACGAGGTGATGGCCACCAACGTCACCGCCGTGTTCACCCTCTGCCGCGCGGCGATCCCCGGGATGATCGCGCGCGGTCGCGGCCGAGTCGTCGTCGTCGCCTCCACGGCCGGCGTCGCGGGCTACCCGTACACGTCCGCGTACTGCGCGAGCAAGCACGCCGCGGTCGGCCTCGTGCGGGCGGTCGCCGCGGAGATCGCCCGCACCCCGGTGACGATCAACGCGGTCTGTCCCGGCTTCGTCGACACCGAGATGTCCGGTCGCACGGTCGACCGCATCGCGGGCAAGACCGGCATCTCCGCCAAAGAGGCGCGCGCCACGCTCGAGCGCTTGTCGCCGCAGCACCGCCTCATCACGCCCGACGAGGTGGCGCACGCGGTGGCCGCGCTGCTCCCCGACGAGGCGCGCGCGATTCATGGCCAAACGATCGTGGTGAACGGAGGCGGCGTTGGCTGAGCTCACGAATCCCCGAGCGGCGCAGCCGCTCGAGGCGGTGCAACCGGCGGAGTGGGCGAGGCCGCGCGGCTACGCCAACGGGATGATCACGGCCGGCAAGGGGGAGCGCATCCTCTTCGTCGCCGGCATGGTCGGCTGGAAGAGCGAGGGCGTGTTCGACACCGACGACCTCGCCGAGCAGTTCGGCGTCGCGCTCGACCACGTGATCGCGGTCGTCCGCGCTGCGGGCGCCGGTCCCGGGTCGATCGCGCGCATGACGGTCTACGTCACCGATCTCCCCGCCTACCGCGCCTCCCTCGCGCGCATCGGCGAGCTCTGGCGCGAGAAGCTCGGCAAGCACTTCCCGGTGATGGCGCTGGTCGGCGTGGCCGGCCTCGTCGAGCCGCGCGCCAAGGTCGAGATCGAGGCCACCTGCGTGCTGGAGCCCTCCGCGTGAAGGCCGAGCCCGTGGCCAACGACCCCGTCTCGGTGTCGATCGTGGTGCGCCTGCTCGCCGCGCAGAACCTCATGCTCGCGGCGCTGCGTCGCGGCCTCGGGCCGGAGCTCTCGCTCGCGCGGTTCGATCTCCTCGCCCAGCTCGCGCGCGACGACGGCCAGACGCTCGCCCAGCTCTCGCGTCGCATGCTGGTCACCGCGGGCAACCTCACCGGCCTCGTCGACCGCGCCGAGCGCGACGCGATCGTCGAGCGAAGGCCCGACCCGAGCGACCGTCGCCTCACCCGGGTGTGGCTCACCGCGCGTGGCCAGAAGCTCTCGCAGAAGGCGATCGCCAAGCACGGCGAGCTCGCCGAGCAGATCCTCGCGCCCCTCGAGCCGCGCGAGCGCGACGAGCTGCGTCGCCTGCTCGGGCGCCTGCGCGAGGCCCTCGACAAACCCTCCGCGCGCACGCAGAGCGGCCGCCGCGCCGCGGTCGACAAGGAGCTCGTCCCCCGATGATCGAGAAGCCGAAGACGTTCCGATTCGAGGTCACCGACGGCGTGGGCGTGATCACGCTCGACCGCCCGAAGACGCTCAACTCGCTCACCTTCGAGGTCTACGCCGAGCTGCGCGACTTCTGCCCGAAGCTGTCCGAGGCCGACGAGGTCCGCGCCGTGGTGCTCACCGGCGAGGGCAAGGGCTTCTGCAGCGGCGGCGACCGCGAGGCGATCATCGCCGAGTTGTTCTCGCGGGACATGCAGGGCCTCCTCCAGTTCACGCGCATGACCGGCGCGCTGATTCGCAACCTGCGCCGCGTGCGCCGTCCGGTGATCGCAGCGGTCAACGGCGTCGCGGTGGGCGCCGGCGCGGTGATCGCGCTCGCGTGCGACATCCGCATCGCCGCCCGCAACGCGCGCTTCGGCTACGTGTTCCCGCAGGTCGGCCTGTGCGGCGCCGACATGGGCGCGGCGTACCTCCTGCCGCGCGTGGTCGGGCTCGGGCGCGCGAACGAGCTGCTCTTCACCGGCGAGCTGATCGGCGCCGAGGAGGCGCACCGGATCGGCCTCGTCAACCGCGTGGTCGACGACGCGCTCGCCGAGTCGATGGCCTTCGCGAAGAAGCTCGCGGCCGGCCCCGCGTTCGCGCACTCGATGACCAAGCAGATGATCGAGGACGAGCACAGCATGACGCTCGACGACGCCATCGAGGCCGAGGCGCAGGCGCAGGCGATCTGCATGGTGCACCCGGACTTCAAGACGGCCTACGAGGCCAACGTCAAGAAGGAGACGCCGAGGTTCCGATGATCGATCGAGCGGTCGAAGCGCGCGGTCCCGGTCTCTCCACCGACGATCTCGGGTTCCTCTTCGGGCCCGCGCACCAACAGCTCGCGACGCAGCTGCGCGCGCTGAAGCTGCCCGAGGGTCACGACGACGACGCCGCGATCGTGCGCGCACTCGGCGACGCCGGTCTGCTCCAGTACTTCGCGCGTCCGGTCGACGTGCGCGCGCTCTGCCTGATCCGCGAGGCGCTCGCGTGGTGGAGCGGCAACGCCGACTCGCTCTTCGCCGTGCAAGGGCTCGGCACCTGGCCGATCCACGCGTTCGGCACCGAGGAGCAGAAGCAACGCTGGCTCCCGGCCGCGCTCTCCGGCGCGTCGGTCTCGGCGTTCGGCCTGACCGAGCCCGAGGCCGGCACCGACGTCGCGTCGCTGCAGACGGTCGCCGTCCGTCACGGCGACGAGTGGCGCCTCACCGGTCGCAAGACGTTCATCTCCAACGCCCCCATCGCCGACCGCATGGTGGTGTTCGCCAACGCCGACCCGAGCAAGGGCCGCAAGGGCATCACCGCGTTCATCGTGCGCGCGTCGGCGCTGAAGGTGGTGCGCGATCTGCCGCTGGTCGCCGACCACTCCATCGGCTCGCTGGTGCTCGAGGACTCGGTCGTGCCCGACACAGACCGCCTCGGCGCGGTGGGAGACGGCTTCAAGATCGCGATGTCCACGCTCGACCAGTTCCGGGTCACGGTCGGCGCCGCCGCGGTCGGCATGGCGCGCCGCGCGCTCGACGAGGCCGTGCGCCGCACCACCGTGCGCAAGCAGTTCGGCAAGGAGCTCGCCGAGTTCCAGCAGGTGCAGGCCTACCTCGCCGACTCGGTGGCCGAGCTCGACGCCGCGCGCCTCCTGGTGCTCCGCGCCGCCCGCCTCCGCGACGACGGCGCCGCGTCGATCACGCAAGAGGCGGCGATCGCCAAGATGTTCGCCACCGAGGCTGCGCAGCGGATCATCGATCGCTGCCTCCAGCTCCACGGCGGGCTCGGGGTCGTGCGCGGCGTGGCGGTGGAGCGGCTCTACCGCGAGATCCGCGCGCTCCGCATCTACGAGGGCACCACCGAGATCCAGAAGGTGGTGATCGCGACGCGGATGATCCAGGGGGAGAAGCAACGCGCATGAAGTTTCCGGAGCGGTTCAACCTCGCCGACTACTTCCTCTTCGACCGCCTCGCCGAGGGCAGGGGAGACCACGTCGCCATCCGCTACGGCGCGCGCGCGTGGACCTACGCCGAGGTGTGCGACCGCACCGACAAGCTCGCGGCCGCGCTGCAGGGCCTCGGCGTCCGCCCCGAGGAGCGGGTGCTGATCATCCTCCCCGACACGCCGCCGTTCGCGTGGTCGATCTTCGCGACGCTGCGCGTCGGCGCGGTGCTCACCATGGGCAACCCCGAGGCCCCCGCGCAGGATCTCGCCTACCTCGTCGAGTACACGCGCGCCTCGGTGGTGATCACGCTCCCGCGGACGGCGGCCGCGATCGCCGACGCCCTGCGCGACTCGCCGGTGCTGCGCCGCGTGCTCCTCGTGCCCGACGTCGCGACCGGCGACGATCCCGAGGGGCCGGTAGACGCGGGCGAGCACCTCGCGCTCGCCGATGCGATCGCCCGCGCCGGCGCGAGCGCGCCGTTCCCGACCCACCGCGACGACGTGGCGATCTGGCTCTTCACGTCCGGCTCCACCGGCAAGTCGAAGGCGGCGATCCACACCCACCGCGACTTCGCGTTCAACACCGAGGTCTACGCCAAGGGCACCGTCGGCTACCGGGCGGGCGACGTCACGGTCAGCGTCCCGCGCCTGTATTTCGGCTACGCGACGGGCACCAACCTCTTCTTCCCCTTCGCCGTCGGCGCGACCACCTGCCTGTTCTCCGAGCGCCCCACGCCGCAGTCGCTCCTCGCCGCCATCGAGCGGCACAAGCCGACGATCGTCACCAACGTCCCGACGATGCTCGGCAAGATCCTCGAGTACGACCGCGAGCACCCGGTCGAGATGAGCTCGGTGCGTTTTCACCTCAGCGCCGGCGAGGCCCTGCCGCCCGCGCTGCTCCACAAGTGGATGGAGCGCTATCCCGGGAGCGAGGTCTACGACGGCATCGGCTCGGCCGAGATGTTCCACATCTACGCGAGCAACCGCCCCGGCGACGTGAAGCCGGGCTCGCTCGGTCGGGTGGTCGAGGGCTACGAGATCCGCATCCTCGCGCGCGACGCCGAGGGCCCCGGCGCGCCGCCGGTCGCCCCGAACGAGATCGGCGTGATGTGGGTCCGCGGCGACTCCGTCGCGCTCGCCTACCACGAGGACCGCGACAAGAGCTGGGCCACGTTCCACGGCCACTGGTGCCGCACCGGCGATCTCTTCCGCGTCGACGAGCAGGGCTACCTCTGGTTCGCCGGCCGGGCCGACGATCTGATCAAGGTGTCGGGCCTGTGGGTGTCGCCGCTCGAGGTCGAGGACTGCCTCATGCAGCACCCCGACGTCGTGCTCGCCGCGGTGATCGCCGGCGACGACGGCGGCCTCCTCAAGCCGAGGGCGTTCGTGCAGGTGCGCGAGAGCGCCCGCGGCCGCCCGGATCTGGTTGCGGCGCTGCAAGCACACTGCAAGGACCGCCTCACGAAGCACAAGTATCCGCGGTGGATCGAGCTCGTCGATGAGCTCCCCAAGAACGACCGCGGCAAGGTCGACAAGAAACTCCTGAAGGCGGGGCCATGAGCGACATGCGCGAGTCGGGTCGGACCATCCCGGTGCCGGCCGGTGGTTGGGCGAGCGGTCCGGTGTTGCTCTCCGAGCTCACCACCGAGGACCTGGCCGCGTTGCTCGACGGCACGCCGGCGGTCGCATTGATCCCGATCGGCTCCACCGAGCCGCACGGCCCGCACCTCCCGCTGGCCACCGACGCGCTCCTCTCCGAGGAGTGCTGCCGCCGCGCCGCCCGCGCGCTGCGCGATCGCGGCATCGCCGCCGTCGTCGCGCCGACGGTGTCCTACGGCGTCACCCACTACGCGCGCGGCTTCCGCGGCGCGATCGGCGTGCGCGCCGAGACGCTGCTCGCCCTCCTCCACGACATCGGCGGCGCGCTCCTCAACGACGGCTTCGCCCAGGTCGCGTTCGTCAACAACCACCTCGAGCCCGAGCACGTCGCGGTCATCGAGCGCGCGGTCGAGTCGCTCTCCGCCGAGCGCGGGCCGGCCTGCGTGTCCTTCCCGAACCACCTCGGCAAGCGGTGGGGGCGCACGCTCACCGACGAGTTCAAGCGGGGCAACTGCCACGCCGGTCGCTACGAGGGCTCGCTCGTGCTCGCCACGCGTCAGGAGCTGGTCCGCGAGGAGGTAGCCCGCTATCTCCCGAGCCTCGACGTCTCGCTGTCCGACGAGATCCGCAAGGGGGGCTCGGTCACGTTCCACGGCATCGGCATGGACCGCGCGTACACGGGCGCCCCCGCCGAGGCCACGCGCGAAGAGGGCGAGAAGTCGTACGCGCGGCTCGTCGAGATGATCGTCACCGAGGTGACCGAGAAGCTCGCCGAAGAGGGAGACAACACCTCGCGAGGCCAGATCCCCACGTGAAAATTACATCGATCGGCGGCGGGCCGGCGGGGCTCTACCTCGCCATCCTCATGAAGAAGGCGGATCCGAGCCACGAGATCCGCGTCGTCGAGCGCAACCGGCCCGACGACACCTTCGGGTTCGGCGTCGTGTTCTCCGACGCCACCATGGAGAACCTGCGCGCGGCGGACGCCGAGTCCTACGCGGCCATCACCGGCAGCTTCTATCACTGGGACGACATCGACACGCACCACCGCGGGCAGGTGTTGACCTCGACCGGCCACGGCTTCTCCGGCTTGTCGCGCAAGCGGCTGCTGCAGATCCTGCAAGAGCGGGCGCTCGAGCTCGGCGTGCGCATCGACTTCCAGACCGAGGCGCTCGATCCCGAGCCGTTCCTCGACGCAGACCTCGTGCTCGGCGCCGACGGCGTCAACAGCATGATGCGCGCGCGCTTCGCCGACAGCTTCGAGCCCGAGCTCGACATGCGTCCGAACCGCTTCGTGTGGCTCGGCACCACGCGCCCGTTCCCTGCGTTCACCTTCTACTTCGACGAGAACGAGCACGGCCTCTTCCGCGTGCACGCCTATCAGTACTCGAAGGAGCCCGAGACGCCGGGCGGGCCGCTCTCCACGTTCATCGTGGAGTGCACCGAGGACACGTGGCGGCGCGCCGGTCTCGACCGCGCCAACGAGGCAGAGACGCTCGCGTACTGCGAGAAGCTCTTCGCGCCGCGCCTCGACGGGCATCGCCTGATCGCCAATCGCTCGGTGTGGCGCCAGTTCCCCACGGTCAACAACCGTCACTGGTCCACGCGGCTGCCGCGCGGCACCCACCTCGTGCTCCTCGGCGACGCCGCGCACACCGCGCACTTCTCGATCGGCTCGGGCACCAAGCTCGCGCTCGAGGACTCGATCGCCCTCGCCGAAGCGCTCATCCACAACCCGGACGTCGGCGAGGCCCTCCGCGCCTACGAGCGCGCGCGCCGCCCTGCGGTCGACGCCGTGCAGCGCGCCGCGCTGGTGAGCCTCCGCTGGTTCGAGGAGACCGAGCGCTACTTCAGTCGGCTCGAGCCGCTCGAGTTCGCGTTCAGCATGCTCACCCGCTCGCTGCGCATCCAACACCAGAACCTCAAGGTGCGCGATCCGGCGTTCGTCGAGCGCGTCGACAGGCGGTTCGAGGAGCGGGCGGCCGAGCAGAGCGGCGTGCGCGTGCACGGACCTCCGATGTTCCAGCCGTTCCGCGTGCGCGATCTCGTGCTGCCGAACCGCGTCGTCGTCTCGCCGATGTGCATGTACTCGGCCGAGGAGGGCATCCCGAGCGACTTCCACCTCGTGCACTACGGCAGCCGCGCCATGGGCGGCGCGGGTCTGGTGATGACCGAGATGACCGACGTGAGCCGCGAGGGCCGCATCTCGCCCGGCTGCACCGGCATGTGGAGCGAGCAGCACCGCGACGCGTGGAAGCGCGTCGTCGACTTCGTGCACGCGCACACGCCGGGCAAGATCGGAATGCAGCTCGCGCACGCCGGCCGCAAGGCGTCGACGCGGAGGATGTGGGAGGGCATCGACCAGCCGCTGCCCGAGGGCAACTGGCCGATCCTGAGCGCCTCGGCGATCCCCTACTTCCCGCACAGCCAGGTGCCGAAGCCGATGGACCGCGCCGACATGGACCTGGTGCGCGGCCAGTTCGTGCGCGCGGCCGAGCTCGCCGACGAGGCCGGGTTCGATCTGCTCGAGCTGCACATGGCCCACGGCTATCTGCTCGCGAGCTTCCTCTCGCCGCTCTCCAACCGCCGAGACGACGAATACGGCGGCAGCCTCGAGAACCGCCTCCGCTTCCCGCTCGAGGTCTTCCGCGCCGTGCGTGCGCGGTGGCACAAGCCGCTCTCGGTGCGCATCTCCGCGACCGACTGGCTCGAGGGCGGCTTCACCCCCAACGACGCCGTCGCGCTCGCGCGCACGCTCCGGGCCGAGGGCGTCGACCTCATCGACGTGTCGACCGGGCAAACGACGCCCGAGTCCAAGCCGGTCTACGGCCGCCTCTACCAGACCCCGTTCGCCGATCGGGTCCGCAACGAGGCCGACGTCCCGACCATGACCGTTGGCAACATCTCCTCGTGGGCCGACGTCAACGCGATCCTCGCCGCCGGCCGCGCGGACCTCTGCGTGATCGCGCGCGGCCACCTCTACGATCCGTATTGGACGAGGCACGCGGCCTACGAGCAGGGCTACGAGCTGCCGTGGCCCCCGCAGTACGCGCCCGCCAAGTCGTTCACGCCGCGCGCGTGAGGTCTTTGGCACCGCGCTTGCGACGCATCGCGACATGCAAGCTCTCGAATGGCTCGGAAGGGGCGCAGGCGTACTCATCGCGCCCGTCACGGGACGCGTGGCCAAGCTCCGGCGTGCGCGGATGTTCCACCCGCGCGGGCTCATCCATCGCGCCGACGTGCGCGTCGACATGCACTCCGCGGACGATCTCCGCGACGCAGCGACGCGCCTCGCCGGCCCTGGATTGATCCGCCTGTCGAGCGCGTGGTGGAAGACCGGCGAGCGACCCGACTTGCTCGGCGTCGGCCTCCGCATCGGACGGGACGCTCGTGAGGGGGATGGCGACGAGCAGGATCTCCTGTTCGCCACCGCGCGGTCGCTCGTCACGATGTTGCCGGCCGCGCTCCGCACCGACGTGCACGACTTCCTCGGCAACGACTACTTCGCCATCGCGCCCTACGAGCTCGAGGGCGTGGGGCGGGTCAAGCTCAAGTTGCGGTCGCGCGGTCGCTCGCCCGAGGGTCATGACCGCGCGAGCCGGCTGCTCGCCGCGGTCGAGAGCGGCCAGACCGGCTTCGACCTCCTCGTCGCGCGGGACGACAAGGACTACGAGCCGTTCGTGCACGTGTGGATCGGCGAGCCCCTCGAGCTCGACGACGAGACGGTGCGTCTGACGCCCGACCGCGCCGGCCGCGGCCTTCGCCCGGTCGGGTTCCTCAACGCAGCGCGCCGCCTCGCCTACGACGCGAGCCGCCGTGCGCGAACAATTGCGGCCGCTCGGTCCGCACACTAACCACCGAGGGCAATGTCCCTCGCCGAACCGATGCCGCTCGAGGCGCTCGCCGCCATCGAGCATCTGCTCACCGACGAAGAGCGAATGATCCGCGACTCGGTCCGCCGATTCGTGCGCGAGAAGTTTCTCCCGCGCGCGGCGCGGCTCTTCGAGGAAGAGGAGTTCCCGATGGACCTCATCCCGCAGATCGCGGAGATGGGCCTGCTCGGTGCGAGCCTCGAGGGCTACGGCTGCGCCGGCATGGGCGCGGTGGCCTACGGGCTCGCGCTGCAGGAGCTCGAGTACGGCGACAGCGGCCTGCGCTCGTTCGCGAGCGTGCAGGGCTCGCTCTGCATGTACCCGATCCATCGCTTCGGCAGCGAGGAGCAGAAGGAGCGCTTGCTGCCGAAGATGGCGCGCGGCGAGCTCATCGGCTGCTTCGGCCTCACCGAGCCGGACGCCGGGAGCGATCCCGGGGCGATGAAGACCTACGCGCAGCGCGACGGCAACGAGTGGGTCCTCAACGGCAGCAAGATGTGGATCACCAACGCGCCCTTCGCGCACCTCGCGGTGGTGTGGGCCAAGGTGAAGGACAAGGAGCTGGGCGGCGCCGAGTCGATCCGCGGCTTCATCGTCGAGCGCGACGCCAAGGGGTTCGAGACGCCCACGGTGCACGGCAAGATGTCGCTCCGCGCGTCGACCACCGGCGAGATCGTGCTCACCGACTGCCGCGTGCCCGACGCCAACGTGCTGCCGAAGGCCAAGGGGCTCGGCGGTCCGCTCTCGTGCCTCAACCAGGCGCGCTTCGGCATCGCCTGGGCGGCGCTCGGCGCGGCCAAGGCCTGCTACGAGAGCACCGTGCAGTACGCCCGCACGCGCATCGTGTTCGGCAAGCCGATCGCCTCCAAACAGCTCATCCAGGCGCAGCTCGTGGAGATGGCGAGCGAGATCGTGAAGGGCGAGATCCTCAGCTACCACTTCGCGCGTCTCAAGGAGCAGGACAAGATCACGCCGCAGCAGGTGTCGCTCGCCAAGAAGAACAACGTGGGCTGGGCGCTCCAGGTCGCGCGCATGGCGCGCGGCATCCTCGGCGGCAACGGGATCCTCCTCGAGTACCCGGCGATCCGCCACATGCTCAACCTCGAGAGCGTCTACACCTACGAGGGCACCAACGAGGTGCACACCCTGATCCTCGGCCGCGCGCTGACCGGGTGCGACGCGTTCTAGCCCGACCCTCCGTTCAGGCGGCGAATGCGCGGACCAACTCGCTCGCGGTGGGGCGTTGGCGCGCGTCCGTGTGCAAGCAGGCGTCGACGAGGTCTGCGATGCGCACGTCTACCGAGGGGTTCGCGCTGCGGATCCTCTTCGCCGGTGCGGGCGAGACGCCGGCCAATGCCGCTGCAATCGGCGGTGCGGGGAACGGATACTCGGCGGTGAACAGCTCGTGGGCGAGCACGCCGAAGCTGAAGACATCGCTTGCCGCGCGCGCGGTGACGCCCGGTGCCGCGAGCTCGGGCGCCATGTAGAGCGGAGTGCCGATCATCGCGCCCGTGCGCGTGAGGTGGCGTGCGGCGGCCGTCTCCCCGACCGGGTCGGGATCGCTCTCCTCATCGCGCCGCGAGATGCCGAAGTCGGCGATCTTCGCGACCTCGCCGTCGAGCAGTACGTTCGCGGGCTTGAGATCGCGATGGACCACGCCCCGCGCGTGCAGCGCCTCGAGGCCAGCGGCGATCTGCGCGAGCACGGGCCTCGCCCACGCCGTGTCGCCGAAGCGATCCCGCGACCCCTCGAGCGAGCCCCCGGTGACCAGCTCCATCACGAGGTAGAGGAAGCCGCCGCGCGCGAAGCCGAAGTCGACGATGTCGACGAGGTTGGGGTGATGCACCGAAGCGACCAGCTCGGCTTCGTGCGCGAAGCGCGCGGCTGCGCGCGCATCCGAGTATTCGGTCATTGACTTCAGCGCCAACCGTTTGCCGTCGCTGCGTCGCTCGACCTCGTACACCACGCCCATGCCTCCTCGGCCGAGCGTCCTGATGACTACGTAGCGGCCGTCGATGACGTCGCCCGGCGCGAGCACGCGCGACTCCGACTCGGCGTGAAGCGTTCCCGCGAGGGCGTCGGCGAGATCGCGCGACCGCGCCGCGATCTGTCGCCGCAGCTCGTCGTTGAGCTGCGAGACCTCGCGCCCGCGAGCCTCGGTCGCCGCCAACTGCGCTTCGAGATCGGCGTTCGCGGCGCGAAAGTCACGCGCGAACGCCACCATCATCGCGAAGAGAACGAGCGTCTGGCCAAGGGCGGCCGTGTGCGCGCCGTTGGTGAAGTCGGGGAGGCCGCTCGCGGGAAGGAGCTCGAGGGCCATCGGAGTGAGCGAGACCAGGAGTGCGCCCGTGAGCAGTCGGGCGTTTCGCGTGGCCCATCCATGCCGAATGAGGGTCAGCGCCGCGACCACGGCGTAGAACAACGCGCTCAGCGAGACGAGCGCGAACATCGGGTAGAGGTCATAGCGGCGCGTGGTCGCGACGATCCCGAGCGCGATGAGCACCGAGGCCGCCGTCCAGAGGCGCGCCCGCAGGGGCGCGCCGACGTACTCGCTCGCGAAGCGGAGACACGCGTACGCCGCCAACGTCGCGAGCAGCGGTGAGGGCACGTCGCCCCGCCAGCCGAGGAAGTACTGCCAGAACCCGAGCTGGTTGAGGCCGGGGCCGGTCGAGCCGAATGCGAAGGCGGCGGCCCACAGGAACACCGTGCGGCGACTCGCGCGCGCGAAGACGAGGAACGCGAGGGAGAGGAGCGAGCCGGCCGTGACCACCGCGACCGGCGCGACGTCGTTGAACAGGACGACCCAGCGGTACGACCGCGGCCCGAACTCGCCCGCGGCGAGCGTCGGTACCGAGAAGAACGCCGTGCAGAAAGCGTAGGTGTCGACGACGTCGAGCCGGAGCGCCAGCGCGCCGTCCGCCGTGAGCTTCGCAGGGATGCGATAGAGGTGCCCACCGCGTGAGCGCTGGTTCTCGAACGCGCTTCGCGCGACGTCGTCGACACGCTCGCCATTGACCGTGAGTTGCGGCGAGCACCAATGAACGTTGATCGCGAGCGAGACGTCCCGGCCGCGCAGCTCGGGGGGGAGTTGTGCGGTCGTATGCACCGTGACCGTGCCGCCGCGCACCGGCACGCGATCGCGAACGTCCACCGGCATGGCCACGGTGCCGCCACCCTCGAGCGCCCAGCGCGCGATGGGCAGGTCCTGCGACGAGCCGCAGCCGGCAAGCAGCGAGACGACGAGCATCATCAACCACCGCAGAACCTGCATGCGGGAGCGATGCTACACGGTAGGCTGAGCCCATGACGAAGCGACGCGCGACGTGTGTCTGCGGGCAGCTCGCGATCGAGGTCGAGGGCGATCCGATTCGCATCTCGGTCTGCCATTGCCTCGAATGTCAGAAGCGAACCGGCAGCGCGTTCGGCGTGCAGGCGCGCTTCCCCGAGACGAGCGTGCGCATCGAGGGACGCTCGACCGAGTTCGCGCGCACGGCCGACAGCGGCAACCGGGTGACCCACTCGTTCTGCCCCGAGTGCGGAACCACGGTCTATTACAAGCTCGCCGCCGCGCCCGGGAGCGTGGGCGTGCCGATCGGCGGATTCGCCGATCCCTCGTTTCCGCCGCCGCGGATCTCCATCTACGAGGACCGCATGCACCCGTGGATCGCGATCGCGGGTGAGGTGGAGCACCTCGCGTAGGCTGGTCGGACAGGGAGGGTGTGGGCATGAAGCGGTTGCTGGTCCTCGTTCTTGTCGGCTGCGGCACCCCACCGCCGCCATCGGTGGCGACGGCGGCAAAGCCCGTGGCCCCGCGTACCTCGCCCGGGTGTCCCGACGGCATGGTGTGGCTCGACGGCGCGACCATCACGCCGATCGCGGAGAAGGCTCCTCGCAGGGTCGACGGGTTCTGCCTCGACGTGACCGAGGTCTCCGTCGGCGCGTACCTGAAGTGTCCAACCTGTCCTCATCGCGGCAACTGCAACGCGGACACCGCTGGCTTCAGCGACCACCCGATGAACTGCATCGAGCTCCCCGATGCGCGCGCCTACTGCGAAAAGCTCGGAAAGCGGCTCCCGACTGCCTACGAGTGGGAGCTCGCGGCCCACAACGGCGCGCGCGCAACGAAGTACCCGTGGGGCAACGAGCCGCCGGGCACCAAGCCGTGCTGGTCGGGCAGCCGCAAGAATCCTCTCAAGGACACGTGCAAGGTCGGCTCGCATCCGGAGGACCGCAACGACGCCGGCGTGCTCGATCTCGGCGGCAACGTGAAGGAGTGGGTCGAGAGCGAGTCCTCGGTGATGTACGGCTCGTTCTTCGCCGTGACCGATGAGAGCCTCGACTCGTCCCTGCGGAGCTTTGCCCTCCCCCATTCGTGGGGCGGTCCGGAGGTGTCGCTCGACTACCTGGGCTTCCGCTGCGCGAGTGGTACGTCGGTCGTGCCGCCGCCGGTCGCGACTGCCGCGCCCGCGCCCGCGAGCACCGTGTCCGGAGCACCGCTTCCGCCTGCAGCCGTGCCCTCCGATCCGCAGGACGAGAAGCGTCTGGCGGCCATCCTCACGGCGTATCCGGACAGCGAGCTACCCGAGGCCTCGGGCGCAACGATCCCGAAGCCGAACGACCCGTGGAACGGCAAGCAACTGCGGCTCGCGGGGCGCGTCGTCGACCTGCGTACGTATGACCACGCGATCAAGCTCAGGGCGAAAGGGGTGGAGAGCACGAGCGCGATCGAGTGCGCGCTGCCGGAGCACGAGAAGCCGCTGCTGATCGGCACGATGGCCACGGTCGAGGGCAAGCTCTCGATCACCAAGCGGGTGAACCCCCCGTTGAAGATCCCGCTGCCGAATCCCGATCGGGTGACGCTGGCCCTCGAGGGCTGCAAGCTCGTGCACGGAGCGCGTCGCCTGTTCGGCGTGACGGCGGCGAAGCTCGGGCTGACGGCCGTTCCGCTCGACGATCTGTTGCTACCGTCGACACCGAAGCCCGGTACGCGGGTCGCGTTCGTTGCGACTCTCAATCACATCGATCCGAAGGGCGCTGCCCACCTCGTACGATCCGACCATCACCAGATCGTGTGTCGCGGGCCCGCATTGAACGAGCCCTCGCTTCGAGAGGGTGAGCTGCTCACGTTCGCAGCGCGCGTCGAGCCGACCATGGCCGGGGACGAGAAGGTCTACTTCGAGGACTGTCAGGTATTGGACGATTGAGTCCGCCCGCGCAGTGAGCGACAACCACGGTGCTACATTCCTGGAACGATGAGAACGATCTTCCTCGCGCTCGTTCTCGGCTGTTCGTCGTCGTCCACCGAAGCGGCGAGTGAGCCCGTCGATACGGGAACGACGACGACCACCGACGACACCGGCGCGGGGGACTCGTCGTCGCCGGACGCGTCGACCCCGGATTCGTCCGAGCCCGATACGACCGCGCCCCCCGTCGACGCACCGAGCGGAACGATCGATCCGCCGTTCGGCGGCTCGTCGAAGGGCAAGGGAGGCGCGGCGCCGCTGACCGGTACGACGATGACCGCCGCCGGTATCACCTTCCGCATGATCGCCCCGAGCGGCGCGGGCCCGTCGCCCCTGCTCATCGTGTTCAGCGGCACCGAGGGCGGCGCGACGATGACCAACAACCTGCGGTCGTTGCAGCCGATGACCGGCACCGCGGGCTTCCTCATCGCGGTCCTCGACGGTCCCACCTACTTCGACAACGGCGCAGCGGGCGCGACGGTGCTCGACGAGGTGCGCGCGAAGTACGACGTCGACAACGATCGCACGTATCTGCTCGGCGAGTCGGCGGGCACCCGGGCCGCGCTGAAGCTCGGGTTTCAGCTGAAGCAGTCCTATTTCGCCGCGTATTGGGCGAACGACGTCAATGCCAGCGGCACCCCGGACAAGGACGCAGCGGCGCTCGGGTTCGCTCCGCACGGTCAGTCCGGTCCGGGCGGCGCGCTCGCGCTCGCGACCGAGATCGTCACCAACATGAGGGCGAAGGGGTATCGCGTACCGACCCCGGCACCCTACAACGGCGCGGGGTCGACGACGCACGGTGCGCCGCAGCAGTTCATCGCTGCGGTCTCGTGGTTCCCGGGCAAGACCCGCAAGTAGCCGGAGCTACGGACCGAAGCACTCGGTCGAGCAGCTGGCCTCGCCGCAGGTGCCGAGGCGTTCGTACGCGGGCGAGGGGTATTTGGTGAAGCAGCCGTACGCGCACGCGTCATCGCCGCACGCGCTGAGGCAGGTCATGAGGTCCTTGCACATCGTCTCGCCGAAGCACCCGGAGACCTCGGTGCTGCATTTGGCGTTCAGGCAGTCGTTGCACGGATCGCCGGTCGGGGGAGTCGCCGTGTCGGCGATCGCGGTGTCCTCACGCGTCTCGGTGTCGGGTGACTCTTCTGTGTCGGGTGACTCTGTGTCGGGAGCCAGACCGCTGTCGGGGGTCGCCGCTTGGCCGCCCTTGGTCGGGGCGCAGCTCGTGGTGGGCGGCTCGTCGAGCGGGATCGCGGTGGCGCAGCCGACGAGGGAGGTGAGAACGAGGATGATGACTGCGGGGCGTTGCATGTAGGCCTCCGTGATTCGGGGCCAATCGGTGCGAGTGCGAACGTACGCATTCAGTGTCGGATCGCGATGAACGCGGGCGGCGGCGCGTGCAACGATTACGTCGCGTCGGGTGCGGCGAGCCGCTCCGGCCCCGTGTTCTCCGCGAGCTGCACGCGGAGCAGCCAGACCGCGATGCAGACCTGGAGAACGACCGTGGCGACCGACGCGATCCAGATGAACCGCAGCGTGAAGTCCGGGCGGCGCGAGGCGACGAGCACCGAGCCCACGAAGGCGACGACCCGCACCGCGGACGCGATCAGCGAGGGCACGGTGTTGCCGACGCCCTGAAATACGCCGGCGCACACCAGGACCAGGCCGGAGAAGACGTAGACGAACGAGACCGTGCGCACGTAGTCGGCCGCGACGTCGAGCACGATCGGGTCTGCGGAGAACGGCCGGACCAGCTTCGCGGCGGCGAGCTGACAGAGCACGGTGAACGCGATCATCAGCACGGCGATCAGCTTGCCGGCCTCGCGGAACACGGCGCGCACTCGAGCGTGATGACCGGAGCCGAAGTTCTGCCCGGCGACCGCGGCGACGCCGAAGCTCATGGCCACGGCCGGCATGATCCCCGCCTGGAAGACGCGCGAGCCGATGCCGTACCCCGCCTGCGCCGGCGATCCGAAGGGCTTCACGACCACGTAGACGAAGCCCATCGTCACCGACATCAAGAGGAACTCGGCGCCCGAGGGCAGACCGATGGAGACCATCTTGCGCCAGCTCGAGAGGTGGGGCCGGAGGAGCGAGAGGCGCAGCCGCAGGTAGGTTCCCGCGCGTGCGAGGTACAGCGACAGACCGAACACCGCGCCGAGCGTCGCGACGAACGTGGAGATCGCCGCGCCGGCGACGCCGAGCGGTTTGCCGGTGCCCCAGCCGAAGATGAGGAACGGCGCGAGCGCCATGTTGCCGAGCACCGACGCGAGCTGCGCGACGAGGCCGGGCTTCATATCGCCGATCCCGCGGAGCGCCGACGCGAGCGCGATCATGGTGAACTGGAGGCCGAGCGCGGGAATGAACCAGACGAGGAACTCCCGCGCGAGGCGCGCGGTCTCGGCGTCGCCCGAGAGCCGCTCGGCGTACGTGCGCATCGTCGCGAGCGCCACGGAGAGGAACAACACGCCGGCGAAGAACGAGAGGCTCTGCGCCTGGTTGAAGAGGCGCTGCACCTCGGCCTCGTCCTTGCGACCCGCGGCCTGCGACACGAGCGCGACGCACCCGACCGACAGCGACTGCGTTAGCGCGAGGGACACGAACATCAGGTTCGTCGACAGCGCGACGGCCGCGACCGCAGCCTTGCCGAGCCGGCCGACCCAGTAGATGTCGATCAACGAATAGAGCGTCTGAATCACGAACCCAGCGAGCATGAACATGGTCATGCGCACCACGTGTCCGCGCACGCTGCCCTTCGTCATGTCGTGCAGCATGGCGCGCGTTCATAGCGCGGCCCGTTCGCTCCGTCACGGCGCGTTGTGGACGTGCGTTCCTCGGCGTGGCAGCCGCGCTGATCGACCGTGACGCACGACCGCCGGGAGGTCACGATCGCTCCCGTGTTGGCTCGCTATTCGATCGTCCGCGGGGCTCCCGCGTCGACCTTGCCCGCCGGTGTTCGCATGGACACCCGCAAGCACACCAAACACGTCCTGCGGCCGACGCCGGAGTTGGTCGAGGCGTTCCTCGGCCGAACCGATGACGACACGGCGTGGCGCGCGTTCGCGAAGGCGTATCGCGCGCTGCTCGACGCGCGGTATCGGACCGAGCGCGCGGCGTTCGACGCCCTCGCCGCGCGCGCGCGGAACGAGAGCGTCTATCTCGGCTGCAACTGCCCCACGGCGAAGAACCCCGACGTGCGCCGCTGCCACACGACTCTCGCGCTCGCGTTCATGAAGGAGCGGTACGCCGACCTCGACGTGCAGCTGCCCCAGTAGAGCACTCTCCGCGTTCGACGATCGACGCCGGCCCTTTCGCCGCCGTCGACCGTCGCCCGTGCCGCCCCAGATCTAGAACGACGTTCCTCGCCTCAGCGCACCCAGACGAACGCGAACGCCGGGGTCGCGCGATCGCCGGAGTCCGGCGAGCAGGTCGCGACGTTGCCGGCCGAGATCGCCGGGTCCGCGCCGCACACGTTGGAGTAGCCGCCGACGCCGATGAAGGAGTCCGGCGTGTCGCAGTCGCCCTCCTGATTGCTGATGATGCCGATGCGCACCCGCGTCCACGGCCCGGTGTCGTTCGGCGGGTTTCCGAGCGCGTTGATGCCCTCGCGGTTGCAGTTCGGCTGCAGCGAGCCGGAGGACAGCAGGCTCTTCCACTTCTCCCGCCCGAGGCTGGTCGCCGCGTAGGTGCTCGTCATGCGACCGACCATCGAGGAGCCGCCGAGCGGCATGACCAGAGAGCGCGTCGCGCCGCCCTCGGCGAGCGACAGCATCATCGCGGTGAACGGCACCGACAGATACGCCTTCAGCTTGGCGTCCGTGTAGTCGGCGTTCGTCGAGGTCTCGTTGAGGACGTTTCCGTCGAGCCAGAAGAGGGAGTCGTAGGTGAACGCAGAGCTCCCGCCGTTGGCCTTGAGCACGAGCGTCCAGCCGCCGCCCTCGGTGGTCATGTCGCAATAGGCCTCGAACGGTGCGATCGGGCCCGTGCCGTCGGGGTCGATCGTGTACTTGCCGGTCGTGAGCGTTGGCGTCTTGGTGTGGAGCTCCTTGCAGGTCGCGGCGTAGCCGCACTTGCCGCCGATGCAGAGCGAGCCCGCGCAGTCGGTGTCCGCGCCGCAGCCCTTGCCGACCGCGCACCCGGCGCAGCTACCGCCACAGTCGACGTCCGTCTCGGTGCCGTTCTTGATGGTGTCGGTGCAGCTCGCGGCGCAGACGCCGCTCGTGCAGGTGCCGGACGCGCAGTCCGCGGGCGCCGAGCAGCCCTTGCCGATCGCGCACTTGCCGCAGCTGCCGCCGCAGTCCACGTCGGTCTCGGTGCCGTTCTTCGCGCCGTCGCTGCAGCTCGGGGCCACGCACTTGCCACTGCTGCAGAAGCCCGAGGCACAGTCGGCCGCGGCCGAGCAGCCCTTGCCCTCGATGCACTTCGGACACGTGCCGCCGCAGTCGACGTCGGTCTCGCCGCCGTTCTTGACGGTGTCGATGCAGCTCGGCGCGGCGCACTTGGTCGCCGTGCAGATGCCGGACGCGCAGTCGGCTGCCCCGCCGCAGGTCTTGCCGTCGGCACACGAGGGACAGCTGCCGCCGCCGCAGTCGACGTCGGTCTCGGTGCCGTTCTTCGCCGTGTCGGTGCACGACGGCGCGACACAACGACCGCCGGTGCAGATCCCGCTCGCGCAGTCGGCGGCGAGGGCGCACGCCCTGGTGAGCGCGCACTTCGGACAGGTGCCGCCGCCGCAGTCGACATCGCTCTCTGCGCCGTTCTTGATGAGGTCGGTGCAGGTTGGCGCGGGCGGCGCGGCCTCCGCGTCCCCGGCGTCCGCCATCGGCGTGCCGGTATCGGTCATGGTCGTCCCGCTGTCGACCGCGCTGCTGTCGCCGCCACCGGTGTCGACGCCGACCTCCACCTCGGCCGTCGGAGTGCTCGCGTCGCCGCTCGCGCAGGCAGTGAGCGCGAGGATAGGGGCGATGAAAAAGACCGGAGCTCTGAGCTTCATGAGGATATCTACGGTCACTCACCCCCGCGGCTTGCGTCCAGCCCCAAAAAAATGCGCGTTCGCTCCCGGGGGGGGCGCCCCGCCGCGAGGCTTTCTGCGCCTATTTCGTCAGCGGCAGGCGCCCGCGGTGCAGCTGGTGAAGCCGAGCGACTTGCAGTCCACCTCGACCGTCTGGCCCATGGTGCACACGCGCGCGGCGGTGCCGTTGCAGGAGGGCGGCACCGTCGGGCAGGTCTCGGCGTAGGTGCACGTCGCGTTGCCGGCCATGCCGGTCGGCTCGCAGGTGCCGCCGTAGAGGGCGCAGTTGCGGAAGCTGACGAAGCCGATTTGACGGCAGCCGAGCTGCACGTCGCCGTCGCAGGAGTCGGTCGCGGTGCTCGGGCACTTGATGAGCGGTCGGTCGGTGCATCCGGTCGGCGACGCGGGATCGCACTCGGCGAACGCGTGCGAGCAGTCACGGGTGGAGGTGCCGCTCTTCGCGGTGAGCGTGGCGACGGTGCCCGCACAGGTGACCGTCGGCACCGGATCGGTCGCCGAGAGCCACTCGCAGCCGTGCGACTCGCACTTGATCGAGGGGGAGCGCTCGGTCTGGAGCTTCTTGAGCGCCGCGCAGTCGTTGGCCGGATCGAGCGCCGCGAGCACGAGGAACAGCACCCGCTCGTTGCTCGTGCCGAAGGGGACGCCGTTCTCCTCGCTCGGGGGCGGCGCGAGGCAGTCCTTCATCGGAAACAGGGTGCAGCTGTGGAGCCGAACGCAGGCGCGCGCGAGCTCCGCGGGGGGCGGCAGCTTTGGCTGCGACGCGAGCGCTGGCCACACCTCCCGCGCGGTCGTCGCCACGCGGCCGGCCGAGTCCGTCGAGACCGAGCGGGTGACGTCGTCCCCCGAGCGACACACGCCCGCGTTGCGCGTGCACTTCGGCCCGAACGCCTCGGGCTCGCCGTAGCAGCCGATCGTCACCAGCATTGCGAGCGCTATCCGGGGCGTCATTCCGGTCCGCCCAAGCAGGCATCGTGCCGTCGCGCGGTCGTTGTCCGTTCACCGTCTTCCGTCGTGCGGAATCTCGAGACGGTCGACGGTCGACGGTCGACGGTCGACGGTCGTGTGGCAACGCTGCGCCACCCGCCGTTCACGGGCAGCGCGCGAACTCCACCTTCTGCATGTGGACCGGCACCACGGGCACGTCGCCGGTCTTGGTCTCGACGAGCGAGATCTGCTCCGCCACCGGGAGCTCGCACGAGCCGAAGACGTTGTACTCCTTGAGCGAGGTCGGGCCGACCGTGATGTAGAACTGGCTCCCGCTCACCTCGGTGCTCGCGGCCATCGCCAGCGTGCCGGCGGGCTCGGGGATCTGGTTCTCCTTCGGCAGGCTGTAGCCCGGGCCGCCGGTGCCGTTGCCGCGGGGATCGCCGCCCTGGATGACGAAATCGGGGATCACGCGGTGCCACTTGAGACCGTCGTAGAAGCGCTTGAGCTGCCACGCGCCCGAGGCGAGGAACGGCCGCGTGCCGCGCGCGAGGCCGACGAAGTTGGCGACCGTGATCGGCGCCTTCGCCTCGTCGAGCGTGCAGACGATGATCCCCTTCTGCGTGGTGATCGCCGCCTTGAGCGTGCCGGCGCCGGTGAAGCCCTGGAGCGCCATCGACAGCGTGAACATCGCCGCGCCGCCGGTGGGATCGTCGCCGCCATCGGACACGGGCGGGGCGACCGTGCCGGGCCCCGGATCCCTGGTGCACTTGGTGAACGGATCGGCGAACGAGACCTCCGCCTCCATGGCCGAGTCGGTCACCGAGGTCTCGGCGATCACCGGCATCGTGTCGCGTTCGGTGTCGACCGCGGCGTCGGTGGCGGTGACGGCCTCTTCCTTCGAGGAGCAGGAGCAGAGAGCGACGAACAGGAGGGGTAGGGCGCGCATGGCGCGCGCAGCCTACTTCAGCCGCAGTACCGGCGCACGAGCGTCACCAGGCGATCGAGATCGAACGGCTTGGACAGGCGCTCGCGCGCATCGACGCCGTAGCTCGCGACGATCGCGTCGCGCGCCGCCGACATGACGACGATCGGGACCGACGCGTCGCGCGGACGCACCGCGCGCACCACGTCCTCTCCCGAGCCGTCGGGGAGGTTCCAGTCGAGGAGGATCAGGGTCGGGCGCCGCGCCTCGAACAGGCGATGGGCCTCGGCGACCGTGCCCGCGATCTCGGACTCGATGCCCTCGTCCTCGAGCGCGCCGTGGATCGCCGAAGCGATCTGCGGATCGTCCTCGACAATGAGCACCGAGGCGGTGGCCGGCTCCATCGTGCTCGCTTGTGACGCCCACGGGTCGCGTCGGTTGCGCTTTGGACCTACTCTGGCTGCCAATGAACGTCCCGACCGATCGACGAGCGGTCGTCCGTGTTCAGCTCCGACTCGGCACCTCCTTCGCCGGATCCCCGGCTACCCGAAAAATCGGCGGCTACATGGTGATGGTCGTCGGCGAGGCAAAAGCCGCGGATTGGCAACATCACGAGGACGGCGACCTCGAGGGCGTCGTGTGGACGACGCCGCGGCAGGTGGCGCAGGTCGTCGGAAACCTCCGCGGCTGCGAGGGCGTGGTCGACGCGAAGGGCGAGGGCGACCCGGCCCCTTGACTTCGTATCACGACGTGTCACATTGCATCACGTCGTGACCGACCGTGATTCAACCCCCCCGTCGTCCGAGCGCGAGCCCGACGGCGAAAAGAAGAAGGAGCGCGTGATCCACACACGCGTGCCGGCCGTCCTCGAGCAGGAGCTCAAGCGTCTCGCCGAGAACATCCGGGTCCCGGTCTCCAACCTCGTCCGCGCGATCCTCGAGGACGCGGTGGCCGTCGCCGATCGCGCGGGCCGCGGCGTCGAAGAGGGGCTGCACAAGGCAGCGAGCAACCTCTCCACGCAGCGCGAGGCGATCCTCGCCAAGAAGGAGAAGGTCGTCACCCAGAAGGCGCTCGAGGGTGTGATCGGCTTCCAGAAGCTCACGCTCGCCGGCGAGGCGGTCTGCGCCAAGTGCCTCACCGCGCTCCACCCGGGCGACGACGCCAACCTCGGCATCTCGTCCGACGCCAACGCCCCCCGCGTCGTGGTCTGCGACGCATGTGTCCCCAAACGGCGCGCCTGAGCGCCCAGCACCCCCACAGCAAAGGAGCAGTCATCATGAGCGAGCAAATCCACACCGCGTATCCCGACCCCAAGGACGCGACCCCCAGCGAGTTCACCGCCGATCGCGTCGCGCGCCTCGTCACCGAGCTCGGCGTCGGTTGGGCGAAGTACGGCATCACCATCGGTCGCCTCGCCCTCAAGCAGTCGGCCAAGGCGCTCGAGACCACGTCGGATCTGCTCGGCGTCGTCGCGCAGAAGATCGAGAAGGTCGCCGAGCCCAAGCCCGAGGACAAGCCCGAGCCGCCGACCGCCTGACCTCGAGCCCAGCGCTTGGCGCTAGGCGCTCGGCGACGCATGCGCGAGCATGCAACGCCCATTGTCGCCCGCGATCGAGCTCAAGGACATCGAGAAGCACTTTGGCAGCACGCGCGCCGTCGATCGCGCGTCGCTCGCGCTCTCTCCGGGCCGCGTCCACGCAGTGGTGGGCGAGAACGGCGCCGGCAAATCGACGCTGCTGAAGATCGCGGGAGGCGTGGTGACGGCCGACGCGGGGCGAGTCCTCGTGTTCGGGCGGGAGCTCTCACCAGCCACTCCCACCGAAGCGATCCGCCGTGGCGTCGCCATGGTCCACCAGCACTTCATGCTGGTCGACACCCTCACCGGGCTCGAGAACCTCGCGCTCGGCAGCGAGCGCACGCGCCTCGGGCTGCTCGATCTCCGTCCTCTCGAGGACCGGATCGAGCAGGTCGCGCGCGAGCTCTCGCTCTCGGTGCCTCTTCGGGTGCCGATCCGCGAGCTGTCGATCGGCGAGCGGCAGCGCCTCGAGCTGCTCCGCGCGCTCGTCCACACGCCGAAGGTTCTCATCCTCGACGAGCCGACGGCGGTGCTCGCTCCGAGCGAGGCCGACGCGGTCCTCGCGCTCGCCCGAAAGCTCGCCGCGCGCGGGATGGCGGTCGCGCTCGTCACCCATCACCTCGACGAGGTCGCGCGGTTCGCCGACGAGGTCACCGTGCTTCGGCGCGGGGCCGTCGTCGCCCATCACGAGGGCGAGGGCGTTCGCGACGTCAAACGACTCGCGCGCGAGGCGGTGGGCGAGGAGCCCGAGCCGATCGAGCGCGAGGCGCACGAGCTCGGCGAGATCGCCGTCCGCACCGAAGCGCTCAGCGTGCGCGCGGGAGAGATCGTCGGCGTCGCCGGCGTCGAGGGCAACGGTCAACAGGCGCTCGAGCACGCCCTCGTGGGCTCGCTGCCGCGGACGGCGGTCGGATGGATCCCCTCCGATCGGCACGCCCACGGGCTCTCCGAGCTGCCGGCCCGCGACGTCGTCCGTCTCGGCGCGTGGCCGACCCGCGGACCGTGGATCGACGAGGCGGCCCTCGACGCGTCGTTCGCCGAGGCGGTCGCCGGCTACGAGATCCGCCCCGACGACGGCGCGCTCCTCGCGACCTCGTTCTCCGGCGGCAACCAGCAGAAGCTGGTCGTCGCGCGCGAGCTCCGGCGCACGCCGCGCCTGCTCGTCGCCGCGCACCCGACCCGCGGCGTCGACGTGCGCGCCGCCGCGACCATCCGTCGCGCCATCCTCTCGACCGCGCGGTCCGGCGCCGCGGTGGTGGTCATCTCGAGCGACCTCGAGGAGCTGCGTGCGCTGTCCGATCGCATCGCGGTGCTCCGCAAGGGCAAGATCGTGCGGCAGCTCTCGCCCGACGCGACGATCGCCGAGATCGGCGACGCGATGCTGGGGGAGGGATGACCGCGCGGCTGCGGGTGCTGCTCCTCGCGGCGCTGCTCTCGGCGCTGTCGTTCGAGCTCGCGGTGCTCGCGTTCGGCGAGTCGCCCGGCTCGGTCGTGTCGCAGCTCTTCGCCGGCACCTGGGGCACGCGCTACGGGCTCGGTCAGGTGCTGTTCAAGGCGACGTCGATCGCCATCGCCGGCGCCGCGGCGCAGATCGCGCTCCGCGCGGGCCTGTTCCAGATCGGCGTCGACGGCGCGATCGCGGTCGCGGCGCTCGCCGTCGGCGCGATCGGCGCGCGGCTGCCGCTCGGGATCTCGCCGCTGCTCGCCTGGCCGCTGCTCGCGGCGATCGGCGCCGCCGCGGGTGCGTTGTGGTCGCTCCCGATCGGCGTTCTGCGCGCTCGGTTCGGCGCCCACGAGGTGATCAGCGGGATCATGCTCAACAAGATCGCGGGCGCGCTCGTCGGCTATCTCTTCGCGGCCGGGCTCGCCGAGAAGGCCTCGGTGCACACGCCGCCGCTGCCGCAGGGCGCCCGCATCTCCCGCTTCGCGTTCTTCCCGGGTTCGGCCGTCAACCTCGCGCTCGTCGTCGCGATCGCGATCGCGTTCGCCGTCGCGTGGGTGATGCGGCGGACGCTCCTCGGGCGCGAGATTCAGGCGCTCGGCGCGTCGGAGTCGGCGGCGGGGGCGGCGGGCATCCCCGTCGGGCGCAAGCAGATCGTGGTGCTCTCGATCTCCGGCGCCATCGCCGGGCTGTGCGCCCTCAACGACGTCATGGGCTACAAGGGCTACGCCGAGGAGGGGCTCTCCGCCGGCGTCGGCTTCACCGGGCTCGCGGCCGCGCTCCTCGCCGGGCGCTCCGGCGCCGGGCTCCTCGTCGCCTCGCTGTTCTTCGCCACCCTCTCGCAGGGCGGCCTCTCGATCAACGCGCGCGTGCCGATGGAGATCGTCGACGTGGTGATCGGCCTCACGATCCTCTTCGTCGCGATCGCGCCAGCGGTCGATCGCAAGCTGGAGGCGCGGTGAGTCGCACGCTCGACTTCGTCGCCCAGTCGCTGCGGATCGCGCTGCCCTACCTCGCGGCGGCGATGGGCGGGATCTGGAGCGAGCGCGCGGGCGTGCCGAACGTCGCGCTCGAGGGGACGATGCTCTTCGCCGCGCTCGGCACCGTCGCCGGCACCACGTCCACCGGCTCGCCGGTGGCGGGCCTCGCGATAGGGCTCGCGAGCGGCGTCGCGGTGCAGCTCACCCACGCCGCCGCGGTGTTGTATGGCCGGGCCAACGCCATCGTCAGCGGGCTCGCGCTCAACCTGATCGCGTCGGGCGGCACGCGCTTTCTGCTTCGCGCGTTCTACGACTCGTCGTCGAACTCGCCGCAGATCCCGGTGCTCGGCAGCCGCACCGGCTCGCTCGCGGTCGTGACGCTGCTCGATCCGATGACCTGGTTCGTCGCGGCGGTCGTGGTCGCGACCGTCCTCGGCCTGGAGCGCACGCGGCTCGGCCTGCGCGTACGCGCGGTGGGCGAGCACCCCGAGGCGGCCGAGAGCGTCGGCGTGTCGGTCGTCACCACGCGCATCGCCGCGCTCGCGCTCGCGGGTGCGGCCGCCGGGCTCGCCGGGGCGTGGCTCGCCTTCGATCAGCGGCAGTTCTCGAGCGGCATGAGCGGCGGACGCGGCTTCATCGCCCTCGCGACCGTGATCATCGCCGGCTGGCGCCCGCTCCCGGCGGTCGCCTTCGCGCTCCTCTTCGGCACGGCCGAGGCCGCTCAGATCGCGCTGCAGGATCAGAAGGCCGTGGCGCACCAGGTGGTCCAAGCGCTCCCCTATCTGCTTACCCTCGTCGCCCTCGCCACGCTGCGCGGGCGGGGCCGTCCGCCGGCCGCGCTCGGCAAAACATGACCGATCTCATCGGGGGGCGTATGCTCCGGCGCGCAGATCTTTTATTTGCCGGGGGGGCCCGATCCGAAACCGAGGCCGCCCCGTAACGTTCCTCGCCAGGTGCAGGAAGGCGTGATGGTGGCGGTCGAAGATCCGCTTGGATTGGTGGGCACCACGATCGACGACAAATATGTCGTCGAAGCGGTCGTGGGCGAGGGCGGCTTCGCGGTCGTCTACAAGGCGCTCCACAAGCTGTGGCAGAAGCCAGTCGCCATCAAGTGCTTCAAGACACTGATGGACGCGTCGCCCGCGCTCCGGGAGAAGCTCCTCAAGGACTTCGTCCAAGAGGGGGCGCTGCTCACCGAGCTGTCGGCGCGGTCGGCCTCGATCGTCCAGGCGCGCGACATCGGCACGCTCACCACCAAGGACGGGGCGTGGCTGCCCTTCATGGTGCTCGAGTGGCTCGAGGGCAAAACCCTCGACGAGCTGATCGAGCAGTCGCCGGGTAGGGCGTGGCCGGTCGACACGGTGATGGCGATCCTCGAGCCGCTCGCGCAGGCGCTCGATCTCGCCCACCGCCGCAACATCGCCCACCGCGACATCAAGCCGGCCAACGTCTTCATCGTCGGGCACCTCCCGACCCCGAACGATCCGGCGCCCCCGCCGCCCGGCGAGATGGGCGTGAAGCTGCTCGACTTCGGCATCGCCAAGGTCGTGCAGTCCGCCGCCGATCAGGGCTTCACCAAGACCGGCGGTCAGGTCACCTCGTTCACGCCGTCCTACGGCGCGCCCGAGCAGTTCTCCCGCGCGCGCGGCGCGACCGGCCCGTGGACCGACGTCTACGCGATGGGTCTCATCGTGTCCGAAATGGTGTCGGGCAAGTTCGCTCTCGAGGGCGACGACTTCATCCAGCTCGGCATGTCGAGCGCCGACCCGCAGCGGCGCCCCACGCCGCGCACGCTCGGCGCGCCCGTCACCGACGAGTTCGAGGCCGCGGTCGCCAAGGCCGTCGCCATCAAGACGACCGAGCGTTATCAGTCGGCGGGCGAGTTCTGGAACGCGCTCCGCGAGGCGATGGGCGTCGGCCCGATGCGCCGGCTGCAGACGACGCCTCTCTCCGACTCCATGCGCGATCCGCGCGCCTACAACAAGACCGAGGTCGCCGCGCCCGCGCGCGATCCCCAGACCACGACGCCGCTCGTGGTGGCCGAGCCGAGCCCCAAGAAGTCCTCGGCCCCCCTGATCGTCGGCGGGCTGTTCGCGGTCGCACTCCTCGGCGGGGTCGGCTTCGCGCTCACCCGCAAGGGAGGCGCAGAGCCCGAGAAGAAGGACACGCCCGCGGTCACCCAGCCGATCGCCCCCGCGAGCGCGTCGGCCGCGCCGGCCAAGCGCGCGTGCCCGCCCGGCATGGCCGAGATCCCCGGCGGCAAGTTCTTCATGGGGAGCGACACCGGCGAGGACAACGAGAAGCCGGCGCACAACGTCACGCTCGCGCCCTACTGCATCGACCTCACCGAGGTCACGGTCGCGGACTACAAGCAGTGCTCCGACAAGGGCGAGTGCAAGCGCGCGTGGGCCATCGTCGATTGGCCCGACATCACCCCGCGCGACAAGAAGCTCTTCACCCCCCTCTGCAACGTCAACGACCCGGAGGGGAAGGCGAAGCACCCGGTCAACTGCGTCGACTGGCAGATGGCGGTCAGCTTCTGCGAGGCGCAGAAGAAGCGGCTCCCCACCTCGGCCGAGTGGGAGTTCGCCGCGCGCGGACCGGACGGCCGGGTCTACCCGTGGGGCGACGAGGCGCCGGACGAGTCGCGCCTCAACGCCTGCGGCGCCGAGTGCCTCGCGTGGGGCAAGAAGGCGGGCGAGCAGGTCAAGGCGATGTACCCCGGCGACGACAAGTTCGCCCACACCGCTCCGGTGGGCTCGTTCCCCAAGGGCGCGTCGCGCTACGGGCTGCTCGACGTCGTGGGGAACGTCTGGGAGTGGACGTTCGACTGGGACGGCAAATACGAAGCGAAGGCCGAGACCGATCCCAAGGGGCCGGCCAAGGGAGAAGAGCGCGTGGTCCGTGGCGGCGCCTGGAACGGCGCGTTCCCCACCTGGGTTCGCCCGAGCTTCCGCTACAGCTTCCCGCCCGAGACCAAATCGCACGCGGTGGGCTTCCGCTGCGCGATGGACCTGAAGTGAAACCGCCGCCCGCGGGCGGCGTACTGAGGCTTACGAGAACGGCGACAGGAGAAAGCACGATGACCAAGAAGAGCAGCATGACCAAGAGCGCGATCCTTGCCGCGGCCGCGGCCGCGTTCGGTGTGAGCGTCGCCGCGTGTGGCGGCAGCAACACCGACCCGAAGACGCCCGTGTCCGCGACCGAGCCCAAGGCCGCCGGCGGCGCCGGCGAGCACTCGTGCGGCGCGAAGAAGGACGGCTCCTGCGGCGCGAAGAAGGACGGCTCCTGTTCCGGCAAGAAGGAGGACGCCGTCAAGAAGGAGGGCTCCTGCGGCGCGAAGAAGGACGGCTCCTGCGGCGCGACCAAGGACGCCAAGGCCGACGTGAAGGACGCCAAGGCCGACGCGAAGGACGCGAAGGCCGAGGTCAAGGAAGCCAAGGCCGAGGTCAAGGAAGCGAAGGCGGAGGTCAAAGAGGCCAAGGCCGACGCGAAGGACGCGAAGAAGGACGTCAAGGACGCCAAGGCCGACGCCAAGAAGGACAGCAAGCCCGCAGCCCCCGCGGCCAAGGGCGGCGCGTCCGAGGCGGGCTGCGGCGCCGGCTCGTGCGCCGCGAAGAAGAAGAAGTGATCTGAAGCGGTCGACCGTCGACCGTCCAAGAGGGCGCCCCGCACACGCGGCGGCGCCCTCATCGCTGTCCACCATGGCACCCCCTTCTCCCTCTCCTCTCGCCCGGTCGCCGGTCGCCGGTCGCCGGCCGCTGGTCGACGGCCGCGCCGCAGCGGGCGGAGCGGCAACATGAGCCCTCCCCACATCGCGGGCGTCGGCCTCGGCCTCCGGTATCCGCTCGTCGACGAGCTGCTCGAGCGGCACGCGGCGGGCGCGGTGCCGGCGATTCGCTGGCTCGAGGTCCACCCCGAGAACTACATGCGCCGCGGCGGCCGCTGGCCGGACAACCTCCGCAAGTGCCGCGAGCGCTGGCCCATCGCCACCCACGGGCTCGCGATGTCGCTCGGTGGGGTCGACCCGCTCGACGCGAACTACCTCCGCACCCTCGATCGCTTCCTCCGCGAGCTCGAGACCCCGTGGCACTCCGACCACCTCTGCTTCTCGACCGCGCACGGCGCCGCGTCGCACGACCTGTTGCCGATGCCGTGGAACGAGGAGACGGCCGCGCACTTCGCCGCGCGCATTCGGAAGGCGCAAGACCAGCTGCCATGCGAGCTCGCGGTGGAGAACATCAGCTATTACTTGAAGCCCCGCGGCTCGACGCTCGACGATGGCGAGTTCGTCGACGCCGTCGTGAGTCAGTCCGGCTGCAAGCTGATGCTGGACGTGAATAATGTCTACGTAAATGCTCGGAATCATGGCCACGACCCGCGTGTCGTGCTGGCGAAGATGCCGCTCGACCGCGTCGTGCAGATCCACGTCGCGGGCCACTACTACGAAGAGCCCGACTTCATCATCGACACCCACGCCGAGCCGCTCTGCGACGACGTCTACGAGCTCCTCGCGTGGACGCTCGAGCGCACGGGCAGGGTGCCGGTGCTCCTCGAGCGCGACGACGACTTCCCCGCCCTCGACGAGCTGTACGCCGAGGTCGAGCGCCTCGACCGGATCTGGCGGAGCGCGCCCGAGAAGCGCCCGGAGAGGGAGCGATGACCGACCTCGCCGAATACCAGCGAGCGTTCCTCGAGCTCCTCTTCAAGAAGGACTTCGAGAAGCAGCTCGCGGTGCTCTGCGAGGGCTCCACGGACGCGCGGGCCGAGCGGCGCTTCCGCGTCTACCGACGCATGGCGCGCCACCGCCTCACCGACGTGGTGGAGGGATGCTTCCCCCGCCTCGCGGCGGTGCTCGGGGATCTCGAGCCGATCGTGGAGCGATGGTTCGACGAATCGCCGCCGCGCTCCCCCTACCTCCGCGACGTCGCGGCCGAGCTCCTCCGCTTCCTCCGCCCCGACGTGCTGCCGGCCACCGCGCCGCCGTGGGTCCTCGAGCTCGCGCGTCACGAGCAGGCGATGCTGGAGGTCGAGTACGCGGGTCAGGAGTCCGGCGCCGACGACGTCCGCGAGATCGGCGAGCTCGACTTCAACCGCCCGGCGGTGCTCACGCCGGCGCACAAGATCCTCCGCGCGCGCTACGCGGTGCACCGCCTGCCCGACGACCTCGACCGCGACGCCGTGGTCGAGGAGGGCCCGTTCGCGCTCTGCCTGTACCGCGATCCCGCCTCCCACGAGGTGCGGGTGCTCGAGCTCTCGCCGGTCGCGGCGGCGATCCTCGAGGAGGTCGCGCGCGGCGACGCGACGGTGGTCGAGGCGGTCCGCGCCGCGGCCGCCCGCGAGCGCTTCGAGATCGACGGGGCGCTGGTGGGCTCGTTCGCCGAGTTGGTGTCGGACCTCGCCGACCGCGGCGTTTGGTTGGGAGCGAAACCTGTCGAAGGTTTCGTCGTAGGGGACACGAGATGACCGCACGCACCCTCCTCCTCGCGCTCCTCGTTCTGCCGGCCTGCAAGAAGGATCCGGAGATCTCGCCGATCAAGGAGACCCCGGCGCCGATCGCCGCGAGCTCCAAGGGCGTCGAGCAGGGCAAGCGCCGCTTCGTGATCGACTCGGCCGGCGCGCTGTCGGTCACGATCGACGCGCCGCTCGAGAAGTTTCAGGGCAAGACCGAGAAGCTCTCCGGGGTGTTCGACGTCGACCTCGGAAACCTCGCGGCGTCGACCGGCGAGGTGGTGGCCGATCTCGACGCCTTCACGACCCACACGTTCGCCGACGGCGACAAGAACGAGAGCCAGACCGAGCACGCCCGCAACTGGTTCGAGCTCGGCGAGAAGGTCGAGAAGGTGAAGCGCGACGACTATCGGATGGCGCGCTTCACCATCGAGAGCATCGAGCGGACGAGCGCCGCCTCGCTCGCGGCAGCCAAGGAAGAGTCCGGCGTCCGCACCGTTCACTTCTCGGCCAAGGGCACCCTCCGCGTTCACGGGCGGTCCGCCAAGAAGTCGGTCGAGGTGGACGTCTCCTTCAAGGGCCCGCCCGACGCGCCGACCGAGATCGCCTTCAAGACGACGCAGCCCGTCATCGCGAGCCTGTCGGAGCACGACGTCAAACCGCGTGACCTCACGGGCCAGTTCCTTGCAGGTGCGCTCGAAAAAGTCGGAAAGAAGATCGATGACAAGGCGCAGGTGCACGTCGACGGCAAGGCCGCTCCGAAGCGGTGACGCTGCTCGCGCGCATCCGTGCCGGACATTCTCGCCGCGAGCGGTGGCACCGATGCCCGTGCGTGCGACATCGTTAATGAAGTCCGTGCCCTCCCGCCTGTTCGGAACCGTCGTGTTTGGAGCGCTGGTCACGTTGGCCTGCGGCCGACAGCCGCCGCCGCGTCCCGCCGCCGGCGTCGCGGGCGCCGAGCACCGTTACATCACCACGGCGCCGCGTCGGGTCGATCTCAACGTGATGGTCCGACCCTCGGTCGGTAACGATCCGCGCATCGAGATCGAGGTCCGCGCCAGCTCCGACGATCTGCCGCGTCGCTGGGTCGTGCAGAAGAAGTGGGCCGGTGACGAGGAGGTCCTCGATCACCTCACCGCCCCGCGGATCGAGTGCGACGGCACCGACGCCGACGTCACCTCCGACGATCTCGACACCCACACCGGCTGGGCCACGCCGATCCGATGCAAGAACGCCGTCGCCCGGTATGTGGTGCGCCCGCCGAGACCCGGGCTCGAGTGGGGCTACGAGTTCGACGTCATCGCCAGCAAGGAGCTGGTGATGGCGATCGCCGAGACCACCCTCATCCTGCCCGACGTGCCCGACGAGACCCGGGCGCGAGTGCAGGTCGACTTCGATCTCGCCGCGATGCCGGGCGCCGAGGGAACCTATTCGCTCGGGCCGGGCGCGCACGAGACGACCACCCGCGCGCTTCGCCACGCGTATTTCGTGGCCGGCAAGTTCGCGACCATCAAGCACACGGCCGGCAACCTCACGCTCGAAGCGCGCCTGCCCGACTCGGCGTCGTTCGATCTCGCGGCCGCGTCGCGCGATCTCTTCCGCCTGCTCGAGGCCGAGGGCAAGGTCTTCGGCGACGAGCGACCGGAGACGCTCCGCCTGCTCGTCGTCGGCATGCCGCCCGGGGGCGGCTCGCACGGCACCTCGCTCAGCGCGTCGGCCGTCGTCTGGCGCGCCAAGGGCGCCGCGTGGACAGCGGACGACGCGCGCCTCGCCGCGCACGAGATGTTCCACCTCTACAACGGTCAGATCATCGAGCGCACGGCCGGCGCCGGCACCGACGCCGAGACCTACTGGTTCTCCGAGGGGTTCACCGAGCACTACACCGACGAGCTGATGCGGCGCGCGGGCGTGTGGCGCGCGCGCGACTGGCTCGAGGCGGTCCGCGATCGCTTGCGCCGCTATCACCGCCACCCTGACGCCGAGACGCCGAACGACAAGGCCGACATGCGCTGGGGCGGCACCGCCGTGCAGCTCCCGTATCTGCGCGGCTCGCTCGTCGCCGCGTACGTGGACTCGACGATGCGCAAGCAGACGAAGGGGCAGCGGAGCCTCGACGACTTCATGCGTCTGCTCCTCACGCGCGCCCGCAACAACGAGCCCCCGATCGATCCCGAGGTGATGGTCCGCCTCATCCGCGGCGAAATCGGCGACAAGGCCGGCGACGTGGTCCGCGACGTTGCGCTGGGAGGGGCGCGGATGGAGCTGCCGGTGGACGCGTTCGGCTCTTGCGTCGAGGTCACCGGAAGCGGCTCCGAGCAGGATGTGCGGGTCCGCAACGGGGTAGACCTCGAGGCGTGCATGCGGGCCGGGGGCTGAGACCTGAAAATACCCCCGCACCGAAGTCCGGGGCACGCGACATCTCGGCGCGCGACACATCGTAGTCGGCGTGTCGTCCGCCTTTCCGCACCTGCGCCTCGTCGCTGACGACGCGTCGGAGGCGACGATCCTCGTCGCGGAGGACGACGAGCCGATCCGCCTCGCGCTCCGGGAGGTGCTCGAGGTCGAGGGCTATCAGGTCGTCGTCGCGGCCGACGGCGCCGAGGCGCTCCAGCAGATCGCGCGGGAGGTCCCGGCGCTGATCATCACCGACCTGCAGATGCCGAACGTCGACGGCCACCAGCTCTGCGCCCGGGTGCGCTCGAACGTGCGGACGGAGAACGTGCCAATCGTCGTGCTCACCGCGGAGCACCGGCTCGAGACCCTCAAGGCGCGGGTCGACGCGATCATCCGCAAGCCGTTCGACATCGACGCGCTCCTGTCGACCATCGCTCAGTTTGTCCGTCCGACCCTCCTCCCGCGCCCGCCGGCCGCGCCCCCGAGCGTGCGGCTGTCGCTCCGGCCGAAGCGTCAGAGTTTCGCGCTCTACGTTACGCCCGGAAGCGTGGCTTCCGACCGGGCCGAGCGCACCGTCCGACGCGTCCTCCACGACCGCAACCTCGAGGTCATCGACATCCTTCACGACGCGGGGCGCGCGCGGGTGGACGGCGTGGCGATGACCCCCACGCTGATCCGCAGCTGCAACGGCGAGCGCGAGGTGTTCCTCGGCGACCTGTCCGAGGCGACCCTGGTCGAGGAGTTCGCCTCGGGTTAGCGGACTGGTGACTGGGCACGGACGAGTGAGGTATATCTTCGCGCTGTGCTGACGGACGCGGGCCGGGAATGGATCGTCGACGCCACCGGGGCGTCGCCCGAGGCCCTCCGCGATCTGGCGCGAGTGCAGGGCGTGGTCGCGCTGCTCATCTCCGAAATGCGCCTATCGCCGCTCGGCAGCCCCCAGTGGCACGTGTTCCCCGGCGAGGCCGGGATCACCGGGATGGTCATGCTCTCGGAGTCGCACGTCACGGTGCACACCTTCCCCGAGCTCGGGCTCGCCACCTTCAACTTGTACTGCTGCCGCCCCCGTCCGGCCTGGCCGTGGGAGGAGCGGCTCGGGCAGCTCCTGTCGGCCACCAGGGTCCACGTGCGCGAGCTCGAGCGCGGCGTGCACGCGCTGGCCCCCACCGACGACGACGCGCCGCCCACCGATCGCACCGACCTCGAAGCGGAGGGGCGCTCGTGACCGTCGGTTGCCCGAGCTGCGGAGCGCCGGTCGAGTTCAAGGCCGGCTCCTCGGTCGCCGTCGTCTGCGCGAACTGCAAGTTCTGTGTGGTCCGCAGCGACCGCGACATCCGCCTCGTCGGTAAGGTCGCCGAGCTCGCGGCCACCGACTCGCCCCTGTACGTCGGCCTGAGCGGCACCTTCCGCGGCATGGGCTACCGCATCGTCGGTCGCCAGCAGCTCGACCACGGGCAGGGGCCCTGGGACGAGTGGTATTGCTCCTTCAGCGACGGTCGCTGGGGTTGGCTCGCCGAGGCGCAGGGCCGCTACTACTTCACCTTCGCGGTGCAGCCGCCGGCGATCCCGTACGACCACGCGGTCCTCGGCCACCAAATCGTCGTCAACAACCAGCCGTTCACGGTCGCCGAGAAGGGCTCGGGCCAGTTCGTCACCTTCGAGGGCGAGCTCCCGGTCGTCGGCACGCCCGGCGAGTACTTCGGCTACATCGACATCAGCGGCCCCAACGGCACCTTCGGCACGCTCGACTACGGGCAGGGCTCCGGTTACGCCCCCGAGGAAGCATACGTTGGTTATATAGTTCCCTTCCAGGAGCTCGGGCTCCCGTTCGACCCCAACGCCAAGCGGTTGGCGGCGATGGCGGGCGGCGCCTCGGCCGGTCCCGAGGGCACCGCGCTCAAGTGCCCCAACTGCGGCGGCAACCTCGAGTGCAAGGCGCCCGGCGCCACCAAGCGCATCGCGTGCCCCTACTGCAACTCGATGCTCGACGCGTCGAGCGGTCCGCTCAAGTGGCTCGAGGTCCTCGAGCAGCAGCAGACCATCCCCAAGATCCCGATCGGCGCGCAGGGCCAGATCCACGCGCTGATCGGCGAGGCGGTCGAGACCGGTCACGCCCCGGTGTGGACGGTCATTGGCTACATGACCAAGGCCTGCAACGTCGACGGCAGCTGGTACTACTGGGACGAGTACCTGCTCTACGAGACGACGCGCGGCTTCCGCTTCCTCACCGAGCAGAACGGCCACTGGTCGATCGTCGTGCCCATCGAGGCGGGCTCGGTGCAGGTCGGTCAGGTGTTCGACGACGTCGCCACCTGGCGCGGCATGCAGTTCAAGAAGTTCTCGCAGGTCGAGGCCACCGTCACCCGGGTGCTCGGCGAGTTCTACTGGTCGGTCGAGATCGGCGAGGAGTCCGAGGCCCGCGAGTACATCCACCCGCAGAAGGGCCTCTCGCTCGGCCGCGAGCACGAGCACGACGAGTACGGCGACCGCGAGGAGATCAACTGGACGGTCGCCCACTACGTCGACCCGAAGAAGCTCTACGAGGCGTTCGGCCAGAAGTCGGCGCCGCCGTCGCCCTACGGCGTCGCGCCGAACCAGCCCAACGCCGCCAAGCAGAGCGCGAAGACGATCGGCCTCATGTCGCTCGGCTTCTTCGCCCTGTGGATCGTCTGCTTCATCATGGCGGCCGGCTCCGCCAAGGAGAAGACGGTCTACGAGGAGACGATCGACCTCCCGCTCCCCGCCGAGGATCCGGTCGAGGACGCCGACGAGCCGAGCGGCAAGAAAGAGAAGCCCGAGCCGGCGTTCTTCAGCGAGAAGTTCAAGATCCCGGTCGGCAGCAACGTGCAGGCCGAGATCGTCGCGAACCAGCTGCAGAACAGCTACCTCTGGGTCGGCATGGCGCTCATCAACGAGAAGACCCAAGAGGTCTTCGAGATGGAGGCCGAGGCCAGCTACTACGCCGGCGTCACCGACGGCGAGTCGTGGAGCGAGGGCTCGCCGCGGCAGACGACGAGCGTCGGCGGTCTGTCGCCCGGCACCTACGTGCTCCGCCTCCAGCCGGTCACCGACAGCCCCACAATGTGCAGCGCGCCCGGCACCACGTGCCCCACGAGCTTCAAGATCAAGCTGAAGAACGACATGGCCATCATCTGGCCGGGCATCCTGTCGCTGCTCCTGTTCCTCATCACGCCGATCATCGCGCTCGTGCGGATGGGCGCGTTCGAGTCCAAGCGATGGGCAGATTCAACGGTTCGATCGAGCAGCGACTGAGAGGAATCCGAACATGGTTGGCAAAGTCATTTACGCCGTGATTGGGGGAGGCTCCCTCCTGTTCTGGACGGCGACGTCGCAGATGGGCTGGGACCCCGGCGGCAAGAGCTACAAGCTGCCGCCCTCGGTCCGGCAGTCACCCGGTGGTTATCGCAGTTTCTTCTTCTGGCACGCCGGCTACCAGGCCGGGAAGTAGTCGCTCCGCGGAGTCGGAGCGCAACTGAAAGGGAGGGCTCCCCATGGGTGCCAAGCTCGACGCGATCCTCAACGCCATCCTCGGCAGCCTGATCTTCTCGGGCATCGGCATGCTCATGTTCGCCCTGGCGATGTGGATCGTCAGCAAGGTGCTGCCGTTCTCCCTTCGCAAGGAGATCGAAGAGGACCAGAACACCTCGCTCGGCATCGTGCTCGGGTCGATCATCATCGGCCTCGCGCTGATCCTCTCCAACGCCATCCGCTGAGCGGTCGCTTCGCGCACATGGCATCGGCGATGCACTCTCCGAGAGCATGGCCGACGAAAAGCCCATGGCAGAGGAACCGACGGATCCGGAGAAGACGGTTCCGCTGAAGAAACCGGCCGTCGGCTCCGCCGCGGATGGCGCCGTGGGCGGCAGCGGCGGCTGCGGCGGCGGCGTCTCGAGCTACACCGCCAGCGGCAACGAGAAGGTCCCGCCCTCCCGCCGACGCTGACCACGCGGCGCTACTGACGGCCGCGCCCCGGCTCGACTATGACCCTCGTCGTGAGCGACGAGCCCAAAGAGGTGTCCCTCCTCGACCCGCCCAAGCGGCGCGTGTGGGGACCTCAAGCCGCGCCCGCGGCCCCCGAGCGCGTCCCCGAGAAGGCGACCGCGACGCTGCTCCTCGTCACCGTCCTCATCATCGCGACGTGCGGCCTGGTCTACGAGCTGCTCGCCTCCACGCTCGCGAGCTTCGTCCTCGGCGACGCGGTGATGCAGTACTCGACCGTCATCGGCGTGTACCTCTCGGCGATGGGCATCGGCGCGTGGCTCTCGGGCCGCGTCGAGGGCGGCGTCGCCCGCACGTTCGTCGAGATCGAGATCGCGGTCGCGCTCGTCGGCGGCTTGTCCGCGCCCGTGCTCTTCATGGCGTTCGCGCACCTGTCGTGGTTTCGGGTGGTGCTGTACGCGATCGTGCTGGTCATCGGCATCCTGGTGGGCATGGAGATCCCGCTGCTCCTGCGCATCCTCCGCGAGCGCTACGCGTTCAAGGACCTCATCGCGCGGGTGCTCACGGTCGACTACCTCGGCGCGCTCGTCGGCTCGCTGGCGTTCCCGATCTTCTTCGTGCCCAAGCTGGGGTTGGTGCGCACCTCGCTGGTGATCGGCGGCATCAACGCGCTCACCGCGATCGGCAGCACCTTCCTCCTCGCAGAGGACGTGAAGCCGCACAAAACGGGCCTCCTCGCGCGCGCCGGGCTGGTCCTGGCCATCCTCATCGCCGGGACGGTCGGCGCCGAGCGGATCACCTTGCTCGCCGAGGAGGGCCTCTACGCCGACGAGATCGTCTACGCCAAGCAGACGACGTATCAGCGCATCGTCGTCACCCGCGGTCGCTCGAGCTTCCAGCTGTTCCTCAACGGCAACCTCCAGTTCTCCAGCGCCGACGAGTATCGCTACCACGAGGCGCTGGTGTGGCCGGCGCTCGCCGCGCGCGCCGAGGCGGGCCTCCCGACGCGCAACGTGCTGGTCCTCGGCGGCGGCGACGGGCTCGGCCTTCGCGAGCTGCTCAAGTCGCCCGGCCTCGAGAGCATCACCATCGTCGACCTCGACCCGGGCATGACCGCGCTCGCCAAGACGATGCCGCTCCTCCGCAACCTCAACGAGGGCTCGTTCTTCGATCCGCGCGTGCACGTGGTGAACGACGACGCCTACGTGTGGCTCGGCGACAAGCGGAACGAGGCGCTCCGCTACGACGTGGTCATCGCCGACTTCCCCGATCCGAACCACTACGCGCTCGGCAAGCTCTACACCACGCGCATGTACGCGCTGATGAAGCAACACCTCGGGGAGGGCGGGGTGATCTCCGTCCAGTCGACGTCGCCGCTCTTCGCGCGTCGCTCGTTCTGGTGCATCGCCCGCACCATGGAGAAGGCCGGCCTCGAGGTCGCGCCCTACCACGTGTTCGTGCCATCGTTCGGCGAGTGGGGGTTCACCCTCGCGCGGGCCGCGGGTCCGGCGCCGACGCCGCTCATCCCGCAGAAGCTCCCGGCGCTGCCCTTCAAGCCGAAGTACCTCGACGACCCGTCGCTCCGCCAGCTGTTCGTGCTCGCGCGCGACATGGAGAGCCTCGAGGTCGAGATCAACCGGCTCGATAACCAGGTGCTCGTCCACTACTACGAAGCTGAGTGGAAGCGGTATCTCTGAGGACTCTCCGACCCTCTCGCCTTTTGTTCGGTGGCCATGTCGAGAACGGCGGGGCGCGTTCGACGTAGCAGGAGAGGAGATCTCCCATGCCCAAGATCACGCCGTTTCTGTGGCTCGACGCCGACCTCGAAGAGGTCGCCCGCTTCTATTCCTCGGTGTTCAAGCACGCGAAGGTCGTCAGCGTCTCGAAGATGTCGGCCACCCTCGAGCTCGAGGGGCAGAGGCTGCACCTCCTGAGCGGCGGCCCGCACAAGTTCAACGAGTCGGTGTCGTTCTTCATCGACTGCGAGACGCAGGACGAGGTCGACTACTACTGGCGCGCGCTCCTCGAGGGCGGCGGCTCGGAGAGCAAGTGCGGCTGGCTGAAGGACCGCTACGGGCTCTCGTGGCAGGTCGTCCCCGGGGTCCTCGGCCGCTATCTCAACGACAAGGATCCCGCGCGGGTGCAGCGCGTCGTGCAGGCGATGCTCCAGATGCAGAAGCTCGACATCGCGACGCTCGACCGGGCCCACGCGGGGTAGTCCCTGGCAACGGCGGCGCGATTGTGCTTACGCTCCGCCCCGTGAATGCGGCGGAGTCGTCCCCGTCCAACGCGGGGAATCGCGTGTCGGCCTCGAATCGTCCCACGTCCTGGTGGCTCGCCATGCTGCGCAAGCGCGCCGAGCGGATGTACGACGAGAAGCTCGATCTATCCCAGCCGATTGTGTGGGAGAGCGAAGAGGAGCGGGCCGCGGCGATCGCCTTCTTCAACGCCGCCTACCGCGCCGAGGAGTCCGGTCTGACCCAGGCCCACGAGCTCGCCCAAGAGGTGGCCGCGTGGGACCCGGACCTCGCCGAGTGCCTCCGCCTCTACGGCAACGAAGAGGGCTGGCACCGCGAGTTGCTCACCGAGTTCCTCGCGTGGATCGGCGGCACCATCAAGCCGATGGGGCGCGTCACCGGCACGTTCTACAAACTCTACGGGCGCGCCGAGCGCATGGAGACGATCGTCCTCACGAACCTCATGTTCGAGACGATCGGCTCCACCACCTATCGCCTCGCGCTCCGTCGCGCCACGCACCCCGCGGTGCGGCAGATGCTCACCATCCTCACGCGCGACGAGTCGTTCCACGTCCCGCTCAACGTGCACTTCCTCCGGCAGGTGCTCGCGCGCACCCCGTGGATCTCGCGCCAGCGCCTCAAGCCGCTCTATCACCTCCTCTACGGCACGCTCATCGCGTCGGCCTACGCCTCGCGGCGTCGCGCCCTCAAGTTCGACAAGATCCCCTTCGCAGACCTGTCGAAGGCGTACGCCGAGCACCTCGGCAAGCTCTTCATCCACGAGAGCGACCTCGCGCTCAGGCCCTCCACGGCGATCCTCCGTCTCTTCGGCCTCCGCCGCAGCGAGCTCGCCAGGGCCGAGGACCTGTCCGCGGTGAGCGTCCTGGCGGCGGAGGCGGCGGTCGACCGCGAGCGCGTGATCGTCAACGCGCTGTGATCGACCGGCGCGACTTCCTCACCACGTTCCTCGGCGCCACGGCCTCCGCGGTCGCGTGCAAGCGCGCGCCGCCCTCGCCGAACCTCGTCGGCGAGCTCGGAGGAGCGAATTTCGAGCGCGGTCATCGCCTGCGCGAGCCCGAGCTCCGGGCGAAGCTCGCGGGGCCGTTGCCGGTCGAGAAGGTCCGCGTCGCGATCGTCGGCGGCGGGCCGGCCGGCCTCTCCGCGGCGTGGCGCCTGCTCCGCGCCGGCGTCCGCGACTTCGTGATCCTCGAGCTCGAGGACGTGGCCGGCGGCACCTCGCGCGGCGGCGAGTCGGCGGTCTCGCGCTACCCGCTCGGCGCGCACTACGTTCCGGTGCCGGGCCCCGAGGCGCGCGCGCTCATCACCTTGTTCGACGAGCTCGGCCTCGTCGAGGGCCGCGAGCCGGACGGCACGCCGATCATCGCCGAGCAGGTCCTCTGTCGCGCGCCCGAGGAGCGCCTGTTCTACCGCGGCACCTGGTACGAGGGCCTCTACCTCCACGCGGGCGCCTCGCCGCGCGACCTCGCGCAGTTCCGCGCCTTCAAGAAGGAGCTCGCGAAGTGGAACAAGTGGCGCGATCCGAAGGGCCGCCACGCGTTCGTGATCCCGCTCTCGCGCGCCAGCGACGACCCCGAGGTGCTGGCGCTCGACGCGATGTCGATGGACGCCTGGATGAGGGCGCGCGGCTTCGACTCGCCGCGCCTGCGGTGGCTTGTCGACTACGGCTGCCGCGACGACTACGCGCTCTCGCTCGAGCAGGCGTCGGCGTGGGCCGGCCTCTTCTACTTCGTCTCGCGCATGGGCGCCGACAGCCAGTCGGCCGAGCTCATCACGTGGCCCGACGGCAACGGCGAGCTGGTGCGCCGCCTCGCCGGAAGCGTTGGCGATCGCCTCCGCACGGGGATGACGGTCGGCCAGATCGACGACGACGGCACCCTCGGCGTGCTCGATCGCGACGGCGTCGCCAAGCGGATCTCGGCCGAACGAGTGATCGTGGCGCTGCCCCGCTTCGTCGCGCGCAACGTGGTCACGTCGCTCCGCGGGCGCGAGGAGTCCGCCGCGTTCGACTACGGCGCGTGGGTGGTCGCCAACCTCCACCTCCGCGATCGGCCCACGTCCTATGGCGTCCCGTTCGCCTGGGACAACGTGCTCTACGAGAGCAAGTCGCTCGGCTACGTGGTGGCGACGCACCAGGCCGGGCGAGATCACGGCCCCACCGTGTGGACCTGGTACTACGCGATCGCCGAGGACGGCAAACCGACCCGCGAGAAGCTGCTGAAGGCGACGCACCGTGATTGGGCCGACGTCGCCTACAGCGATCTCGCCCCGACGCACCGCGAGTTCGCGACGCTGGTCGACCGCATCGACGTGTTCCGCTGGGGCCACGCGATGACGCGTCCGCGGGTCGGCGCCCGCGTCGCCCTCGCGAAGGCGTCGCCGGCGACCGCGATCGGCAAGCTCCACTTCGCGCACACCGATCTCTCCGGGGTGGCCCTCTTCGAAGAGGCCCACGACCACGGCGTGCGCGCCGCCGAAGAGGTGCTCGCGGCGCTCGAGATTGCTTCGCCCACGATTCGCTAGGGGAGCGCGGGCGTACCGGCTCGGGCGCTCGCTGACGCGCGCGCCCAGCGTCGCCCAACGTCAACCGATCCTCCGGCGCCGGCGTACAATGCCCCCCGCCATGGCCGCCGTCACCACCCACGAGGGAGCGCGCTCCAGCGGGTTTCGTGCGGTGTGGCTGTTCGGGCCGCGCGCCGACCTCTTCGCCTTCGTCTTCCCGTTCGTGCTCGCGCTCGTGCTCTTGCTCGCGGGTAGGGCGGTCGGGCTCAAGAGCACGCCGTCGTGGGGGTTTCTGCTGTGCGTCGTGCTCGTCGACGTCGCGCACGTCCACACCACGGCGTTCCGCGTGTACCTCGATCCCGTCGAGCTCAAGCGCAGGCCGCTCCTCTATTTCGGCACCCCGGTCGTCGCGTACTCCCTCGGCGCGGCGCTCCATCACTACGGCGGCGGGGCGCTGTTCTGGCGCGTCCTCGCGTACGTCGCCGTCTGGCACTTCGTGCGGCAGCAGGTCGGGTGGGTGAACCTCTATCGCGGTCGCTTCGGCGAGCGGAACGACGAGAGTCGCAAGCTCGATGCGTGGCTCGATCCCGCGGCGACCTACGCGGCGGCCCTCTATCCGATCCTCCACTGGCACGCCCGGTTGCCGCGTCGGTTCAACTGGTTCGCCGCCGGAGACTTCGTTCCGGGGCTGCCGAAGCTGGTGGTCGCTGTCGCGCAGCCGATCTGGCTCGCGCTGCTCCTCTTGTTCGTCGCCCGGCAGCTGCAGCTCGCGGCCACGCGGCGCGGCGTCAACGTGGGCAAGGCGATCGTCGTGCTCACCACCTTCGCGCTGTGGTGGCTCGGCATCGTGGCGATCAACGAGGACTGGGCGTTCACCGTCACCAACGTGCTGCCGCACGGCATCCCCTACGTGGTCCTCATCGCCGTGTACGCGCGCAAGCGCTACCAGGGCGACGACGCGCCGCGCGTCGGGCGCGCCCTCCTGCGCTTTGGGTTTCTGGTCGCGTTCGCGCTCGTCGCGGCCATCGCGCTCATCGAAGAGGGGCTGTGGGATTTCTATGTCTGGCACGACCACGAGACGATCTTCGGCGAGGGCAACGTGATTTCGGCCCGTGCGCTCGGCTGGCTCGTCCCGCTGCTCGCGCTCCCGCAGGCCGTCCACTACGTGCTGGACGGCGAAATTTGGAAGCGCGCCAAAAACCCCGATCTCGCGCGATACTTGTGACATGCGCATCGCCATCGTGCTCACGCTGCTCCTCGGCTGCGGCGGCAAGACGACCGAGGGGCCCGTCGTCGTCACCGACAGCTCGGTCACGGGCGACTCCGTGGTCGCCGACACCTTCCCCTCCGGCGACACCACGCCGGACTTCGTGTCGTGCACCGAGCCGGGCAGCTGCGTGCTCGCCAGCAAGACCTGCTGTGGCGTGTGCGGCGCGCCGAAGCTCACCGACGTCAACGCCGTCAACGAGAAGCACGTGGCCGCGTACTCCGCGGCGATCTGCCCGGTGCCCGAGCCGTGCCCGGACTGCCCGAGCGCGATCGAGCCGAACCTCCAGGCGTTCTGTCGGGGCGGGCGCTGCACCGCGGTCGACGTGCGCGCCGACGACCTCTCGTCCTGCGCCAGCGACGCCGACTGCGTGCTCCGCTACGAGGCGTGCTGCGAGTGCGGCGCCGGCGGCGACTTCAACATCCTCGCGCTCGCCAAGAGCAAGGTCTCCGCGTACACCGGCGAACGCTGCAAGGCGATGACGGCGTGCCCGGAGTGCCTGCCCGCGTACCCCACCTCGCTTCGGGCCGTCTGCGACACGGCCACGAAGCACTGTGCGGTGCGGCCTACTTGACCGCTTTGGTGAGCGCCGCCGCGTCGCCGCGGGGGATCACCGCCTCGACGCCGGCCTCGAGCAGCGCGTTCTGCTCGTTGGCCTCGATGTCGCTCCACACGAGCACGCGGGTGCGCTTGGTGGTGTCGTCGCGCCGGAGCGCGGCGATCGCCCGGCTCGACTCGAAGCCCGCCGTGCCCTCGGCGCGCACGTCGACGATGAGGAGCTCGGGTGGCTCCTTCGCGGTGGCGATGAGGGCCTCGTACGGATCCTCGAAGGTGCGGACGTCGAAGCCCTTGGCCTTGAGGTTGCGGACGAGCGAGCGAGAGACCGTCTTGTCGGTCTCGACGACGTGCACCCGACGCTTCACCGTCGCGAGCTCGGCGGGCACCGGCATGCCGGCGCTCTGACAGAGCGCTCGCGCGTCCTCCGCGCGCACCCGGAGCAAACCACCCGGTGAGGTGAGGGCGTTGAGGCGACCGGTCCGAACCCAGTAGTAGACCGTCTTCGGATGGACCTGGAGCATCGCCGCGACCTGAGCGAGGCGAAGCAAGCGGGGGGGCTGTTCGACCACAGGGTCCTTCTGTTCCGTGCGTTCCAAAGTGACAACTTCCCAAACGACGCAAGCCGTTTTCCCCGCCATGGAGTGGAACTCCATCGCGGCCGGCTCGCCCTGACGAATGTCGTTTCTTTCGTCTAGGAAGGGATCGATCACTTCTCGGTCCGCGGCGCGAGCCCTGCGCCCCCATCGCTATGGTTAGCCGAGCCGGCGATGTTTACAAGCGCGACTTTGCATCAGTTCAATAGACGCCGCGACGCATCCGCTTGTTCAACGCGAGACGTCAGCAACTCGTCCATGGAAGCGAGGAGAAGGGCGCGGCGAATTGGCTTGCTCAGCGTTCGCGCCGCGCCGCTGCCGATGGCGTCGGTCGCTTGGCACGCGAGCAGGACCTTGGCGGCGAGCGAGCCGTCGATTCGACGTAGCTCGTCTATGAACGCAGCTGCGGTCATGTCGGGAATCCGCGCATCCAGCAGCACCGCTTGGAGCCCGCCCTCGCGGACCGCGGAGAGCGCCTCGACCCCCGACGACGCGACGACGACGTCGAAGCGATCGCTCAGCGCGCGCGTCGCCGCCCGGAGGAAGCGGGGATCGGCGTCGACGACCAGCACCCGCGCGCGGTGCGGAGCGAGCGCGGCGAACGTCGGCGCAGCCTCGACCGGTCCGTCGTAGGCGCTCTCGGGGCGCGGCACGAACGCGACGAACCGAACCCCGCCATCGGCCGCGCGCTCCGCCACGAGCTCGCCGTCGAAGCTGCGGAGCGCCGCGCGCGCGACGGCGAGGCGCCCCTCGACGGTCACGGTGAACGGGGTCGACGGGGGCGCCGCGTCGAGGCCGGGGCGCGCGTCGATCACCACCGCCGCCGCCTCGGGGAGGTTTCGCACCGCGACGCGCAGCCGGCGCAGCGACGGCGGCGGTTCGGCGGGGATCGCGTCGAGCGCCTGGACCATGATCTGCGCGAGCGTGCGGGCGAGCAGGCGGCGCGGCGCGATGGCTGCGGTTGTCCCCGGCTCGGCGTGCACCTCGACATGCGCGAGCAGGGCACCCCCGCCGCCGAGGGCGCGGAGCACCTCGTCGATGAGCACGATGAGCGCGACGGGTTCGCGCGGCTCGTCGTGGCTCACCCGCGCGAGCAGGTGCGCGTCGCGGATGACCCGGGCGAGGTGCTCGACCGAGGCGCTGCTGTCGTCGAGCGCGGCGTCGAACTCCTCGATCGTCTCGAAGGAGACCGTGCCCGAGCGAACGGCGTCGAGATCGAGCGCGAGGGCGGCGAGCGGGCCCTCCGCCGCGTGCGACATGCCGTCGAGGACCTGCTCGAGGGTGCGCGCCTCGATGGCGTGGTCGTCGCGCACCGCGGCGCGGAGCGACGCCCGACGCACCGCTCGCTGGAGCGTCTGCGCGTCGACCGGCTCGACGAGGACCTCGTCGACGCCGCTGGCGATCAACTTGTCGACCTCGTCGTCGGACGACACCACCGCGACGACCCCGCGCGACGGCGTCGACCGCCGCGCCTCGTCGACGACGGCGATCACCGGGCCGGTCATGCGTTCGACGATCGTCGAGCGCGACAGCGGCGGGCCGAGCTCGGAGACCAGCGTGCGCAGCGTCGCCGTCGCGCGCCCGGTGGTGAGCACCACGACCGCAACCGGCGCGCGCCTCACCATCGGACGCGCACCGTCGCGGCGAAGGGGCCCTCGCTCTCGTGGATCACCTCGCCGCAGGGCACGCCGCACGCGTCGAACACCGAGCGGATGACCGAGCACCACATCGCATCGATCCACACCCACTCGTCGCGGATCGTGATCGCGACGTCGCCGCGTCGACCGCCCACGCGCCAGTCGCCGTACGACGCCAACATCGAACGCGAACGCTCGAAGCGGCCGAGGAGCACGAGCGGGTCGCGATCGCGCGGGCCGACGAACAGACGCGCGCCCGGGTGATCGAGGAGGAAGGTCGCGGTCGCCGCGTGCAGCCGCGCGATCCCTGCGTCGGGGGTGGGGCCGACGAGCGCGCCGGCCTCGTGCACGTCGGCGAGGTATTGCCGGACCGGAATCGAGGTGTAGCCGCGGGGGCGCTTCGAGAGCGGCGCGCGCGACTCGCGGCGCAGCCCGTCGTCGATCACGTGGAGGAACACCGCGCGGATCTCGGCGTCGATCGGCGTCGCAGCGAGCCGCCGCTCGAGCTCGCGATCGCGCTCCCTCCCTCTCGCGGCGTCCACCCTCATCGCCACAACGTCATGGTACGCGGGCGAGTGCCGCGAACAAGTGCGCGCGAAGCTCGGGGAAGCTCGAGACGCGCACGTCCGCGACGGTCGGACGCTCTGCGGCGCCGGGGACGAAGGCGTCGAAGCGAATCGTGCGCGCACCTGCGCGTCGCGCACCGACAATGTCGGCGGCCTCGGAGTCCCCGATGTGGACCATCGCGTCGAGCGGGATCGCGAGCGCCGCGGCGGCCCGCTCGAAGATTCGACGATCGGGCTTTGCGAACCCGAGCACGCCCGAGTCGAGAATCGTGGAGAAATGACCTGCGATGCCCACCTCTTCGAGGAGCTCGCGGACCCGTCCCTCGCTGTTGGAGGTGATGACCATGGGGACTCCGGTGGCCGACAGCTCGTCGAGGAGGGCGCGCGCCTCGTCCGGGACGTGGCGCCAGAGGTTACGGGCAGGTTGCTGGGCCCACAGGCGATCGACGACGGCCGCGCGATCGGTGACGCCGGCGGCCTCGAGCAAGGTGTCCATCAGCGCGCGCCAGCCGGCCTCGTGCCCCTCGCCACGCGCGATCGCCTCGTCATGCATGCGGTAGGCCGTGGGCATCGCTGCACGCATCGTGCTCACGGCAACCTCGCCGACGCGCAGGCGAGCGCGTAGCTCGTCGAGATCGAGCGCGCCGAGCACGTGCCCGTAATCAAAAGAGATGCCACGCACCGAGCCCGCGAGGAGCGCCATGCACCGCGTCATAGCGCGAATGGTGGTGGAAGTGGCGCCGGTGCTCCGTAGAATGAACGCATCGACTAGCGTCTCGTTAGCTTCAGTCCGAGCACGACCGATCCAGTGTTGAAGGAGGCTCGTGATGAAGGGGAAGCTCTTCCTCGTCGATTGGGACGCGGATGCAGCGGCGTCGCACGCCGATGCGCTCCGCCGCGACGGATGGCAGGTTCATGTGGAGTCCGAGAACGGCGGGCGCGCCTATCGACACATCCGCACCAGCGTGCCCGACGCCGTCGTGATCGATCTGCGGCGCAAGCCGTCGCACGGTCGCGAGGTGGGCAGCGCGCTGCGTGAGCTGCGCGCCACCAGGATGGTGCCGATCGTCTGCATCGAGGACGACGAGGACGCGCGCGAACAGACGCGCGCGCGCATCGCCGGCGTCAGCTTCTCGTCGGACGACGCGCTCAGCTACGCGCTCGCCGACGCGACGCGCGCGGTGCGCGAGTCGCAGAAGCTCAGAGCTCGAGCCCGCAGCCCGCGCACGTCGTTGAAGACGCGGGGTTGACGGTTCGGCAGCCGAGGCAGCGCTTCTCCTTCGGCTCCTCGACCGGCACCTTCGAGTCCGAGACCACCGCGCCGATCGAGCTCGGCGGGGGCTCGTGCGCCATCTTTTCGCGCTCCGCCATCAGCTCGGCCATGCGGAGCTCGCGCGCCTCGGCGCGGGCTTCGGCCTGCCTTTTCTGCCACGCGCGCAGCGCGAGCCACGCGAGGCCGAGCGCGAGGATCACCCACGCCATGGGAGGGATGTCAGAGAACATGGCGGACGGTTCCTTCGGTGCGAGACAGCTTGACCTCGTCCTCGCGGAAGAGTTCCCGGCCGCGCGCGCGGAGCCTCGGGGCGTCACGCTCGAGGTAGCGCGCGAACGCCGCGCGGCTCTCGAACCGATAGACCATTCGCGCGCGCACGCTGTCGAACTGGATCAACTCGGCGCGCCGGACGCCGGCGCACGCGCGGACGTCTGCCAGGTGCTCGTCGCACATCCACGCGGCGAACCGCTCGAAGACCACGGCGTCGCACGCTTCGGCCTCGACCTCGTAGGAGAGCGGACCGTCCTTGGCGTCGGCGATGGTGCGCGCGAGGGTGAGCACGTCGGCGACGGTGACGTCGACGCCGCCGAGCTGCGGAACGACGCCGCCGGGGCGCGGGATGAACACCGTGCGAAGGCCGCGCGCGCAGGCCGGCGCCAGGTCGTAGTCGTCCCACGCGGACACGTGGAGCCAGCGCTCGCGGTCGTAGCCGCGCTCCTTCACCAGCTGCACCGCGCGATCCCACGCGCGATCGGTGGGCTTGTACGCCCCGAGCTCCTCGGAGACGACGCAGATGTCCCACGGCCGGCCGAGCCGACGGACGACGTCGAGCTGGTGGACCGCATCGCAGTTGGAGATGACGCCGATGTCGACCACCGACCCGAGGAGCGCGATGCCGGCCGGGACGTCGGGGTAGAACGGCAGCTCCCCGAAGCGACGGGCCCACCGCGCGACCTCGACCGGATCGAGGTCGGGCTGCAGCACCGCGCCGACCTCCTCGAGGATCGTGCGGTAGGACAGGAAGGGTGCGTCGCGGCGATCGGGGCGCTGCCTGCGCTCGCTCTCCCGCAGGAACACCGGCATGCGCGACGCATCCACGGAGAGGGCGGGAAGCGCCTGCTGCCAGTCGACCAGCGTGCCGAAGCAGTCGAAAGTGACGAGGTCGACACCGGCCAGGAGCGCTGTGGAAGAGGTACGGGACGGGCCGGCCATGGGATGGCAAGATCTGTCGCATGCGGCCGTCGCTGCGAAAAGGGGTGATTGTTTTCGCGCCGGGCGCCGTCCAACGGGGCGTGATGCGCGTGAGGGCAGCCGCGGCGTGCATGGTGCTCCTCTCGGCGGGTTGCTCGGGCAAGCCGCCGACGCCGGTCAAGACCGTCGCGAGCACGCAGGCCATGGCCCACCCCGGCGGAGAGAACGGCGGGCCCAGCAGCTCGCACATCGACGCGGTCTCGCACCTGCTCGAGGCCCCGTGGGCGACGCGCATCGATCGGCGGCGCACCGTCTCGCTGCCGCTCCCGGACGGCGCCGCGTGGACGCACGTCAAGTACTACGGCGTGACCACCCTCGCCGGCTACCGCTACGGCGACGACCACCACGTCGCGCTCGCGATCTTCTCGTTCGCGCCACCGAAGGGCGCCGCGGCCACGGTCGACGGCTGCGCCAAGCGGCTGTGGGACTGGGGCGAGGAGCGAGCCAAGCTCTACGACGTCGAGATCAGCGAGCCGCGTGTCGAGGAGCTCGCGTGGCCCGACGGCTCGGGCAAGTCGCGCGCGAAGATCTACGTGGTCGACGCGCGCCGTCGGTCGATCCTCGGCACCAAGCGGTACGCGGCCGCCTACGCGATCTATCCGGCGTGGCAGGAGGCGTGTCTCGCGGTCGGCTTCGCGGTCCCCGAGGGCGGGGCCACCGAGGAGGCGAGGGCGCTGCGCGATCGTCTCGTGCGCGATGCGCTGCCGGCTCTGACGGTGAAGGCCAACGCGGGGGCGCTGGCGCTGGAGGCGAGGAGCGACGTCGACTAGGGTCTCCGCCATGCGCTCGCTGACGCTCGCGGCCGGGGTGGTGGGAGTGGTGGTGGGGCTTTCGCTCGGCTGCACAGGGGCGCCGAAGATGCCGCCGTGCAACGACTGCCAGCCGTGGACGCCGGGCCCGATCCCGCGACCGCCGGTGAGCGCCTCGGCCTCGGCCCCGGCGGCGGCAGCGCCGGTCGAGACCGCGCCGGTCTACAGCATCGAGCAGCTGCTCAAGGTGCGCCGCTCCAACGCGCCCCGCGCCATCGACGACGCCGCGTTCCTCTACCTGTACGACGCGCCGGGCACCGCGCAGCTGCACGCCGCGCCCGCGAAGGACGGCGAGGCGCCCAAGCAGCTCACCACGTTCGCCGATCGCGTCGGCAACTACCGCGTGATGCCGGGCGGCAAAGAGGTCGTGTTCCTCAAGGACCAGGGCGGCGACGAGAACGACCAGCTCTACCGGCTCGACCTCTCGGCCACGGCGCCCGTGGCGCTCACCGCACGTCCCAAGGTCAAGCACACGATCCCGTCGTTCGACGGGCCGGGCAAGCGCATCGCGTTCACCTCCAACGGCCGCAACGGCAAGGACATGGACCTCTACGTCCAGGCCTGGCCGGGCGCCGCCGAGGATCCGCAGAAGCCGAGCAAGCCGCTCGTCGAGCTCTCGGGCAACTACGTGGTGACCGACTTCTCCGGCGATCGGGTGCTGGTCGTCGAGGCCCGCTCCAACGTCGACCAGGACGTGTGGGTCATCGACGTCAAGAGCAAGCAGAAGAAGCTGCTCACCAAGCACACCGGCGACGAGCGCTTCGAGGGCGCGCGGTTCTCCCGCGACGGCAAGGCGGTCTACGCGCTCACCGATGGGGCACGCGAGTTCATGTCGCTCGTCGCGATCGACGTCGCGTCGACGAAGCGCACCGAGGTCATCGCCGAGGACCACGACCTCGTGGCGCTCGCGATGCCGCGCTGGTCCGGGCCCGCGAAGAAGGGCGATCCCGACGACCTGGTGATGTTCGGCGTGAACGTCGACGGCGTCGAGAAGGTCTCCGTGGTCACGCTCGACGCCAAGCGCAAGGTGGTCAAGCGCTCGTCGCCGAACATCGAGGGCGTGATCGGCACCATCGACATCGCCCCCACGGGCAAGACGGCGTTCATCGCGGCCGAGGGCTCGACGCACCCGACCGAGGTGTATCGGGTGGACCTCGGGACGCTCGAGGTGTCGCGCAAGACCGTGAGCGATCACGCCGGCGTCGAGGAGAGCAAGCTCATCGACCACCAGCTGCTCTCGTACAAGACGTTCGACGGCAAGATGATCTCGTACCTCGCGTGGATCCCGAAGACCGGCGACAAGCTCGCCGCGGTGATCGAGATCCACGGCGGCCCCGAGGCGCAGGCGCAGCCGTGGTTCTCGGGCGTCCGCCAGTACCTCGCGCTCGCCGGCTACGCGGTCGTCGCGCCGAACGTGCGCGGCTCGCTCGGCTACGGCAAATCGTTCTCGCACCTCGACGACAAGGAGCGGCGCGAGGACTCGGTGCGCGACATCGCGGAGCTCGGTAGGGCCCTCGCGCTGCGCCCGGAGATCGACCCCAAGCGGATCGCGCTCTACGGCGGCTCGTACGGCGGCTACATGGTGCTCGCGGGGCTCACGCTCTTCCCCGACCTATGGGCCGCCGGTGTCGACATCGTCGGCATCGCGAACTTCAAGACGTTCCTCGAGCAGACCGCGCCCTATCGCCGCGCGCTCCGCGAGGCCGAGTACGGCTCGCTCGAGAAGGACGGAGCGCTCCTCGAAAAGATCAGTCCGATCCATAAAGTCGACAAAATCCGTGCGCCGCTGATGGTCATCCACGGGACCAACGATCCGCGGGTGCCGATCGGCGAGGCCAAGCAGATCGCCGCAGCCCTCGAGAAGCGCGCGGTGCCGGTGCAGCTGATGACCTTCGACGACGAGGGCCACGGCCTCTCCAAGCTGAAGAACCGCCTCGTCGCCTACCCCGCGATGGTGAAGTTCCTCGACCAGCACGTCCGCGGCAAGAAGTGATCACCGCGCCGGCGTGAGCCACTTCAGCTTCAGCAGCGCCGGCCGGCAGGCGGTGCGGGCGTCGCCCTTCGCGCGGCACTGGAGCACGCTCACGTAGTTGGCGCCGCGGTCGATGACGAAGCTGGCGACGCCCGAGGCGCCGTCGCTCGCCACGAGGCCGAGCGCGGGGCGGCCGTCGACGGAGTCCGCGAACTCGGTGGTGGCGATGCCCGCCTTCTGGAGCTCTGCGCGTAGCGTGGCGAGGACCGACGCGGCGGTGCCGCCCGCATCGAGCTGGCGCGAGAAGATGACCAGCGTCGTGCCCGCGTTGTCGCCGAGCGTGAGGCGGCGCGAGTCGGGCGCGAACGAGAGGGCGTAGCCGTCGGGCGCGTCGATGCTCACGGCGGGCGGCGCGGGGCTCGAGAAGCTGCGGTCGGTGATCGTGTCGGCGGGCGGGGGCGCGGGCGGCGGCGGGCGGGCGATCGGCTGGAGCGAGTCGGCCGCGAGCAGGCGCGCGGCGAGCCCGACCGCGAACACGGCGCCGCCGGCCATGCCGAGCTTCTTGCGTTGTTCGACCGTCCAACGCCCGCGCCGCGGCCCGCGGATCGCGACGATGACCATGCCGAAGCCGATCGACATCACGAGCATCAGCACGAGATCGAGCGCGCGCTGCCACGCTTCGAGGTGGTAGGTCATCGAGCGGCCGACAGTGTACTCAGCGGACCACGATCTTGCCGATCGACGCCGTGGGGCGCACCTCGATCGGGGCGGTGGCGATGCCCTCTGCGCAGCCCACTTGCAGCGTGTACGAGACGTTGAGGTCGTAGACGCCGGGGGCGCTCGGTGCCTTGACCGAGATGGAGCCGCTCCCCGACGCGCCCGGCCACGCGCCGGGCGACCAGTCGTAGAGGCAGCCGGCCGCGCTCGTTCCGACGCCGTAGACCACCTGGAAGCGGCACATCGGACAGCCCGACGAGTTCCACGCCTGGTAGGCGGCGGAGCCGGTGATCGTGGCGCCCGGCGAGGCCACGATCACGGGGCCCTTTCCGCCGAGGTTCGTCTTCTCGACGATGTAGCCGTAGTTCGCCTGGCCCGATGTGAGGATGTTCGCGGTCATCGAGTGGACGGTGGCCTCTTTGGCTCCGTTGTCCGCGTACCACTTGATGACGGTGCCCGAGGTGGACACGAACAGCTCGGCGGGCGCCGCCTTGCTCGCCGACGTCGGGCCGGGGGTGCTGCCGTCGAGCGTGTAGCGGATGGTCGCGGCGGCTTCGGCGCCGATGGTCCACGTGATGCCGCGCGCCCAGCCGGTGCCGAACGCGTAGTCGCCGGGCGCGATGTAGCTCTTGGTCGGGGTGACCGGCGTGGTGCACTTGCCGGCGACGCAGGTGCCGCTCGCGCAGCTGCCGGTCATGCACGGGTTGCCACAGCCGTCGTCGGCGCCGCACGCGACGCAGGTGGGGGTGCACGCGGTGTCCATCGGCGGGGGCGAGGTGTCCTCGACCACCACGAGGGTGTCCGACCCGGCGTCCGGATCCGGCGTGGCGGAGTCCTCGCCGACGGAGGTCTCTGCGGGCGTGCCCTCTTCGGAGGTGCCCTCGTCGGGCGGGTCCTCGATGAAGTCGTCGGGCAGGCCGATCGCGTCGCGACGGGAGGTGGGCTCGTCGGTCGCGCCGCCGGTGACGCACCCGATCGAAACGATCGCAGTCAGGAGCGCGAGCCGCCGCACGACCTCGAGTGTAGCTCAGTGCGCGGCGGCGGCCCGTGACTTCGGGCGCGCGTTCCACAGCCGGAGGGCGAGTAAGAAACCTATGACAGTCGCCGGCAGGATGACGAGCGGCCAGGGCTTCCAGTTGGCAGCGATCTTTGCGGCCTCCTTGGCGGGGAGGACCTTGCCGAGGATGAACGAGACGGTGCCGGTGCCGAGGTAGACGAGGCCGTCGATGATGCCGACGGCCACGCCCACGTTCTTCTTGCCGCCGAAATCCATGCTCGCGGTGCCCGAGAGCATGCCGTGCACGCCGATGATGCAGAGGCTCATCACCACGACCACCCAGCCGATGATCGGGGTGGTGAGGGTGGCCATCGCCATGCCCGCGCCGCCGATCAGCGCGCCGTAGAGCACCGCCGACACCGGGCCGCGTCGCGAGCCGAAGACGCGGTCGCTGATGACGCCGGCGAGCATGCCGCCGGTGATGCCGGCCACGCAGTTGAGCATGCCCCAGTGCTTGTAGACGTAGACCGCGCTGCCCGTTTGCTTGGCGAAGATGGGGAAGAACTGCATCACCGCGTTGCGGATGTAGCCGCTGCAGAACTCGACGAGCGCGATGGTGACGATGACCGGATCGCGGAGCATCTTGGCCGCGACCTGGGTGACGGTGAGCTTCGCGCCGTCGTCGCCGCTCGAGGCGTCGGCGGTGTCGAAGTCCTTCAGGCCGGCCTCGCCGGGCGTGTCCCGCACGACGATCCAGTCGATGATGAAGAACGCGGTGAGGATCATCGACGGCACGAAGAACACCCACGGCACCGGCGCCCGCTCGACGATGAGACGCCCCCAGTCGAAGGCGAAGTAGATGCCGAGCGAGATGAGGATGCCGAAGATGCCGCCGAACGTGCCGCGCTCGCGGAGGTGGAACCACGCCGCGTTGACCTTGACGATCGACACCGCGCCGAAGGACTGGAAATACATGTTCACCGCGTAGAGCAGGGTGAACGAGCTCACGAGCGAGCCGTAGGCGCCGTATTTGAGCGTGAGGCCCATCGCGATGTTGGTGAGCACGACGCCGCCGGCCGACACGAGGATGGTGGCCCGGCCGCCGAAGCGGTCGGTGAGGGGGCCGTTGAGCACGAACGACACGCCGTAGACGATGGTGCCGACGCCGAAGATCTTGCCGAAGTCGTCGGTGGTGATGCGGTCGCCGAGGGCGTTCTTGGCGACCGTGAGGTTGTAGCGCCCCATGTAGAGGAACGCGTACGTGAGGCCGACGAAGAGCCAGTTGAGCCGCCGCCGCTTCATGAACGCGTCGGAGTGCCCGACGTCGACCTTGGGCAGGCGGCGGACGAGGACGACGATGACCAGGAGGAGCCCGAGGATCGGGATCATCTCCTGCAACCAGGCGGGGAGGTGACTCACGGCGCGCGGACTATACGCGCTTTCGTGCTCAACCGGGGCTGCACTTGAGGAGGTTCGGCACGACGATGGAGCCCCGCTTCGGGCCGGTGACGCGGGCCGCCGTCCCACCGAGGAACTCGATGGTCAGCTGGGTGCCGTCCCGCCGCGCGTGGGTGACCTTGCCGCCGGCGTTGGGGCAGATGTTCTTCGGCCCGCAGCGCACGTAGCCGGAGATCGTGGTGGTGACCTCGTTGGGCTTGTCGAGGTTGGTGACCGCGCTGCCGTTCAGCGAGACGCAGTTGCTGTCGTCGAGGGCGACGTCGTAGGCCGGCTTGTGCGTGACGACGAAGGTGGCGACCGTCGCGGTGTAGTCGCCGTTCCAGCTGATGCGCCGCACCCCTCCCTCGAACCGGATGACGGCGCTGCCGGTGAGCGAGACGTTGAAGGTGAGCGGCCGGAGATCGCGCCCGAGGCCCTCGACGGTGAAGCCGGGCTGGGTGGCGACCGCGACCGCGATCGCGCCGGGGGAGCTCACCGTGTACGTCGCCACGAGCTGACCCCGCACGCCGGAGAGGCCGAACTTGCCGCCGCAGTTGTTGAACGTGAGCGTGACCTTGTTGGCGTCGCGCACCGCCGTCACGCAGCCGGACGGGAAGAGCACCGGGGTGCCGCCGGCGACCCGCGTCGCGGCGGCGGTCTCGTCGGTGAGGTCCGCGGCGCCCAGGGCGAGCAGCGGCACGCCCACGATGGCGGAGGCGGAGTCGCCGGCCTTGGTGCCGTCGTCGCCGTCCGCGACGAGCGCCTGCTCGGTCTGGGTGAGCTCCTTGTCGTCCGCCCCGGGGTTTCCGACGCCGGTGCTCGCGCACCCCGTGCCGCACAACAGAAGTAGCGCGAGTTGCTTGCGCATCATTTCTCATCCTCCTCGCCCGGCACCGCCGAGAGGGGAAACCACTGCACGTTCAATTGATAGACGACCGTGCCGGCCGTGTCCGCGTCGCAGATCTGGGTCAGCTCTTCACGGAAGCGGTGGATCCGGTCCTTCACGACGGCCGCCGTCTCGGGCGAGACGCAGACGGTGAGCGCGGCGAGGTCGCGGTGGATCGCCTTGACCGTCTCGATGCTGCTGCTCGCGCGCTCCAGCATTTGCCGGTGGAAGTTGGTCACGGCGAGCGAGCGGACCGTCTGGTGGTCGGTGGTGAGGGTCGGCTCGCCGCGCACGATCTTCCCCGTTTGCTCGTCCCGTACCAACAGCCCGAGGGAGAGCAGGAGGTTGAGGGCCGACTGCGCGTCGGTGGGGGAGATCTTCGGACGGAGGTGGCTCGCGATCCACTTCGGGCTCTCGTTGAAGTCGCGGCGGGCGGCGAGCTCGCGGATCGCCGGGTAGTACCAGTGCGACAGGTAGCGGAAGAGATCGCCCTCGATCCGCTTGGCGCTGCGGAACCGGCGCGACGCGGAGATGGCCTCGAACGCGCGGTTCTTCTCGGCCACGGTGTCGGCCTGGTTGAACGCGACGAGATCGGCGAAGAACGTCGCCGCCTCGCCGGTGAGACCGATGGCCTGCACGAACTTGGGCACCGTCTCGTTGCCGAGGTTGCGCTCGCCGTCCATCACCAGCTTGAGGAAGTTCGGCGACTTGAGGCCCGCCTGGCGGGAGAAGAACCGGTGGGAGAACGCCGGGCGTCGCGCCTTCTCGGCCGTGTAGAAGGCGCGGAGGAAGGCGCGATAGTCGAGGAACTCGAAGACGTTCACGCTGGGCGCGGACCGCTCCCGCTTCGGCGTCTTGGTGGCGCTCATCGACGCTTCTAGGAATACGTCGCCCCGGCCGCGTCGGCTACCGGGCCGGCTGTATTCTCGTATACGCGCGGAATACAACGAGCCCAAATAGGCGCGCGCGTAAGCGAGCGCCTGGACCTGAATCCGGGGACGTGAATACGGCGAGGACTACGGCGTCAGGCGCTCGCTGACGCGCGCGCCTGTGAGGCGGGAATACGGCGTCGCAGGCGAGGCGCGCGCGTGAGCGAGCGCCTGGACGTGAGTGAATACGGGAGCACTGCGGCGTAGGCGCTCGCTGACGCGCGCGCCTATTCGCAGGTGTGGGTGAGGCAGGCGGCGCTCTGGGAGAGGCACTTGTTGCCCATGCAGGTGCGGCAGCCGTCCTCGGGCGCGCCGGGCTTGCACTCGGTCGCGCAGTTCGACTGCAGGCAGAACAGCTGGGGCATGAACTTCTCCATCGCCGACGGGCACGAGTCGACCGCGCACTTCTGCACGCACTCGCTGATCTTCGGCGGGAACACCGAGGCGTCGGCGCGCTCCGGGCAGGCCTGCATGCAGGCGGAGAGGTCGCTGCACTTGAGCGTGCCCTGTCCGATCTGCGCCATGCCGGTGCGGCACTGGTTCTCCTCGAGCTTCATCTCGGGGTAGTACACGGCGCTGAACATGCACATCTCGTCGTTGTCCGCGCTCTGACCCTGGATGTACGTGCGGTCGTCGGTGTTCTTGTAGTGGCAGGCGAAGCGCACGCGCGTGCCGGCCTTGAGCTGCATCGGGCCGACGTAGGTGATCGGGTGCTCCCAGTCGTCGGTCGTGTAGAACGGCGTCGCGGCGGGGGGCTTGCCGGCCTCGTCGATGAACGCCTCGTAGTGAACGCCGCGCTTGTGCATGTGCGGACCGGCGCCGAGGATGGTGACGTCCTGCGAGAACGGGCACGACATGCGCGCCTTGGCGTCCGACTTGGCCGGCACGTAGATGAAGGGGTTGTAGAAGTTGGTGACGCCGGCGCGGTGCTTCACCGAGGCCTTGTCGATCGGCTTCCACGCCACGTTCACCGTCGCATCGAGCTCGGTCTTGCCGGGGTTGACGTAGTGGGCCTGCATCAGCAGGACCTCCTCGGACTTGAACGCCATCGCCACGCCGGCCGGGAACTCCTCGGCGCCGGTGGGCGTCTGCCCGCCGTGCACGTAGCCGCGCTGGTGCTTCATCACGCCCTCGCCCTCGAAGCAGCCCACCTGCTTGCTGAGCTCTGCCGGGATCGAGGTGAGGTCGGTGCGGAAGACGAGGAAGTGGTGGCTGCCCGGCGTGTAGTTGTGCGAGCGGGCGCCGACGAAGATCTCGCCGTCGGCGTGCTTCGGCAGCTGGATGAACTGGCAGCGGTGCACCTCGGTCCCCGGCGCGACCTTCACGTTCATCGTGAGCTTGATCGAGTTGTCGGCGGTGACGCCGGTGTCCGGCGCCTGCGCGGGCGGGGTTCCGCCGTCGTTCGAGGAGCACGCGAGGAGCATGAGGGACAGCGCCAGGTACGACTTCATCTCGTGACCTCCGAATCGAGCGAGCCAAGGAACGTGGTGGTGATGTCGAAGCAGAATTTGGCGGGATCGTCGCGCGCGATGAGCCGGCGCACGAGCTCGCGGACGAACCCGAGCCGCGCGCGGGGCGGCGCGAGCTTCGCGTGCTGGAGATCGGGGCGTTCGCGCAGGAGGCGGAACCACCACGCGCTCTCCATCGCGTAGATCCGGTTGCCGCCGATGCGGGCGAGGGTGGACCAGAAGCGGATCTCGAACTCGAGGAACGAGGCCTCGAGATCGCCGCTCGAGGCCCAGTCCTCGACGATCGCCGCCAGCGACGCGAGATCCTCGGCGGAGGCGTGGCGCGCGGCGACGGCCACGATGCCGATGGTGTTGAGCACCTGCCGCTCGGTGAGCTGACGGATGTCCTCCGCCGTCGCCCGCGCTCCGTAGCGGTAATAGAGCTCGACGACCCGCACGTCGGCCGCGTCGTTCGGATCGCACACCAGCGTGGCGCCACCCTGACGCACGCGCACCAGCCCGAGCTCGGCGAGCCGGTGAACGGCCTGCCGAACGATCACCCGCGAGGTGCCGAACTGTTCGGCGAGGACGCGCTCGGGGGGGAGCGACGAGCCGGCGACGCGCTCGCCGCGGAGGATCGCGCCGGCGAGCTGGGCGAAGACGCTGTCGGCCGCGTGACCGCGCTCGATCGCGTGGAAGCTCTCGGCAGCGGGGGTCATGACAACTACGGTACTTGGTTACCAAGTTGGTGCAAGGGCAAAAATAGAAGGGCGAGCCGAACCCGCCGGGGGCAGGCACCATGCGGGGATGCGCGCCGCTTGGCTTGCCCTCGTGCTGTCGGCCTGTTCGAGCAAGGAGACCGCGAGCGCGCCGGACGCGGCTCCGGTCGAGGACGTCGCAGTGGACACGGGACCGCCCGCTGCGCCCGCGTGCATCACCTCGCCGACGCCGGCCCCGTTCCCGAGCGGCGCGTGCGACGCCCCGAAGCCCGCCGCGCCGGATACGCTCGACGAGGCGCTCGGGAGCATCGGGCTCGATCGCTGCACGCTCGGCTTCAACCGCAAGCACGTCCCCTCGAGCGGCTGGGACCTCGCCGATCCGCGGCGGCTTCCCGACTTCGAGCCGCTGTTGATGCGACCGCTTCGGCTCCCTTCGTACGGGAGGCAGGCTGCGAAGTGGGTCGACGAGGCCGTCGCGTCCGAGCACCCGGTGTCGCGCGCCCTCGCGTCGGCCGCGGCGCTCCGCGGCAAGCCGGTGACCGCGTGCGGCGAGGGGGCGTGGTACGTGCTCGACGACAAGGAGCCGCTCGCGGCCGCGATCCTCGCGGTGGCGCCCGACGCCGACGTCTCCGCGGTGGCCACGATGCCGCGCGAGCTGCAGCAGGCGCTCGCGCCGATCGTACGCGCGCTCGCCCACGCGCACAGCGAGGTCCTCGCCGCGCGCGGCGCGCCGGACTCGCGCAACCTCAACCAGCTGATCGGCATGCCGAGCTGGATCATCGGCTCGCGCACCATGCGGCTCGACGACAGCTACCTCGACGCGCTCGACGCGGTCGACGTCGCGCGCATGACGACCGCCGCGGTGCAGCTCGCGACCGCGATCGAGCTCGGGAAGCTCTCGCGGTTCGCCGGCAGCGAGCTCGCGCCGGTCGAGATCGACACGCCGTTCGGTGCGCTCGTCATTCACGGCGGCGGTCGGGATGACTACGCCCCGGGCTCGAAAGCGGAGGGCGCGGCGCTGCTCCTCGATCTCGGAGGCGACGACGTCTATCGCGTTCCGACGGCCGCGGCGTCCCATCCGCGCCCGGTGTCGGTCGCGATCGACCTCGCCGGCAAGGACACCTACGGCTACGTCGAGAAGGCGCACGCGGACGACGGCAAGGGCACGCGGCTGCCGAGCGACGGCAGCGGACGAAGCGGCGGGCGCACGAGCTCGCGCGTCGGGAGGCAGGGGAGCGCGGTGCTCGGGATCGCGCTCGGCTACGACTACGGCGTCGCCGACGACACGTATCGCTCGCTCGCGGTGTCGCAGGGCGTGGGCGTGCTCGGCGTCGGCGCGCTGTTCGACGAGGGCGGCAACGATCGCTACGAGAGCGAGACCCTGTCGCAGGGCGCGGCGGCGTTCGGGATCGGGCTCCTGCTCGATCGTGCGGGCGACGACACCTACCGCGGCTACAACGAGATGCAGGGGTTCGGCTTCACGCAGGGCATCGGCGGCCTGATCGATCTCGCGGGTCGCGACGCCTACTTCCTCAACCCCGGCGATCCCGCGTTGAAGGACGGCGATCCGCTCTACGCCTCGGCGCAGCTGCCGGGGAAGGGCAACACGTCGATGGGGCAGGGGTGTGGGTACGGTCGGCGCCACGACACCGTGCCGGAGGGGATCGGCTTCCTCGGTGGGCTCGGCGTGCTCCGCGACGCCGCGGGCGACGACGTCTACACCGGCAGCGTCTTCGCGCAGGGCTGCGGGTTCCTCGGCTTCGGGGCGCTCCTCGACGGCGGCGGCAACGATCTCTACGAGGGCCTCTGGTACGTGCAGGGCTCGACGGCGCACCTCGGCGTCGCGCTGTTCCACGACGCAGCGGGCAACGATCGGTACAACCCGACCTTCCCCATCGCGGCCACGTCGATCGGCGTGGGCCACGATTTCTCGGTCAGCGTGCACCTCGACGAGGGCGGCGACGACACCTACCGCGGCCCCGGCCTCTCGCTCGGCTCGGGCCACGCCAACGGGCTCGGCGTGCTCGTGAACGTCGGCGGGAACGACGTGTTCAAGGCGGCCAACGAGTTCTCGCTCGGCGGCGCCGGCGCGGCCGAGGTGTTCGCGGGCTCGCGCGGCAAGCTGCCGACCTTCGGCGTGTTCGTGAAGGCGTCCGGCACCGCGACTTACGAGATCGCGGGGACGCCGCGCACGGCGAGCTCGTGGAGCTACGTGCCGCCGGCCGAGGTGGCGACCGGCGCCGCGAAGAGCGTCGGCGTCGATCGGCCGGGCGGGACGGCTTCGCTGCCGTAATCGCCGCGCGACGGTCTCTATGACCGCTTCGCCATGGGGGGATCGACAAACCCAGCCGTATCGCAGGGGCGGCTCGGCTCCGCGACCCTGGTACATTCGTTGCGCAGGGAGCCCCGCCATGATTCGCCGCGCACTCGCGATCGCCGCCGCCTCGTTCGCCCTCGCGGGCGCCATCTCCACGCTCACCCCGAGCGACGCGCGCGCGTGCGGAGGCTGCTTTCACGCGCAGCCGGCGCCGGGCACCACGCAGAGCCCCTCGGTGGTGACCGATCACCGCATGGTGGTCGCGCTCGCGTCGAACATGACGACGCTGTGGGACCAGATCGAATACGCCGGCGACCCCGAGGAGTTCGCGTGGGTGCTCCCGGTGCGCGGCGGCGTCACGGTGGGCCTCGGCAGCGACGCGTTCATCAACGCGCTCGACCAGCAGACCGCCCCGCAGATCACCGCGCCACGTCGCCGCTGCGCGCGCCCGCGCACCGACTCGTGCGGCGGGAGCAACACCGCGGGCTGCGCCGCGTCGGACGAGGCGACGGGCGAGTTCGATTTCGACGCCGGCTTCCAAGAGGACTCCGGCGTGTTCGTCACCTCGCGCGAGGTGGTCGGTCCCTACGCCGTCGTCCAGGTGCACGGCACCGACGAGGGCTCGATCATCGGCTGGCTCCGCGACAAGAAGTTCCAGGTCCCGACCGACATCGAGCCGATCCTCGCGAAGTACGTGACCGAGGGCTTCGACTTCGTCGCGGTCCGGCTCCGCGCCAAGACGGGCGTGCAGGCGATGGTGCCGATCCGCGTCAGCTGGAAGGGCTCGACCCCGTCGCTGCCGCTCCGCATGGTGCGCGCCGGCGTCGGCGAGAAGGTCGGCATCAAGCTCTTCGTCATCGGCTCCGGTCGGTGGAAGACCTCCAATTTTCCCACGTTCTCCGTCGATCCCATGGGCCTCACCTGGGACTTCGAGAAGCAGCGCAGCGACTACACGACCATCCGCGACAACATGGCGGCGAGCTTCGACGGCCGCGCGTTCTCGCTCGAGAGCAGCCTCGACGTGCCGCGCGCGAGCCTGCCGCTGATCCGCCCCGACAAGCCGCTGCCCACCGACGCGGGGACGGTGATCCCGGGCGACGCGGGCGCAGACGCGCTCGACGGCGCGCTCGACGGCGAGACCGGCGAGGACGCCGCCGCGGTGGACGCTGTCGTCGCAGACACCGCGATCGCCGACACGGCCGTCGCCGACACGGCCGTGCCCACGTACGACGCGGGCAAGCCGCCGGCCGTCGATCCCTACGCCAGCGACGTCGAGATCGCGTACGGCACGTTCAGCCAGCGCCGCGTCACGCGGCTTCGCGCCGAGCTCCCTGCCAAGTATCTCGACGTCGACCTGCTCCTCGAGGCCGACGAGAACCAGGCCGTGCTCGCGCGCACGATCCCGGTCGACCGCGCGACGGCCGCCCCGGTGTGTCCCGGCACGATGTCGATCGCCGACGCGGGCGAGGAGTCGTCGCTGCCGATCCGCGCGTCGGTCGCGATCGTCCTCGGCGCCGTCGCCGCCGCCCTCGCGCGCCGCGCGACCAAGCGCTGAGAGACGCGCCTCATCGGCGCAACACCGGCGCGGGCGGAGGCTGAAGCGATGTCCCGGTGGTCCCTCCTCCTCTCGTCGCTCGTGGCATGCAGTGCGCCCACCCGGCCGACGCCGACTGCCGATCCGGCTTCGGTGGCGAGCGTGCCCGCTCCCGCGCCGACGACACCTTGCGCCTCTGTTGCGCGCGCGCCCGACGATCCCGCCGAGCCCACGGTGACGCCGCTCGAGTGCATCGTGACGCGCACGGTTCGGTGCGTCGGGCCGTCGAACACGACGGCGGCGTGGCAGAGGGCGCCGTTCGCCCAGTGTCCCCCGACACGTCCGCGCGTCTCGCCCGGCGGTGCGATCACGGACGACGGGCAGTTCAGCGCGCTCGAGACGCGGCGCGCCCGCTGCGTGCGTCCCGATACCAACGAGTGCTGTTACGTCGAGCTCGCGGCGCTCACCTGTCGGTGACGCGCGGCATCGACGTGGCCGTTTGGGCGAGCCCCCTGGCGCATTCGGTGTATGGGTCGTCGACGTGCTGACTTCCGCGCTCGTCCTCGCTGCTGCGTTGCCCACTCAGACGATCGCGGTCGGCGCGGGCGGGTGCGTCTGCCTGAGCGACAACGACCACGTCGAGTCGAACATCAAGACCGCGTACGTTCGACACGTCCGCGCGCAGTACGACCGCCGCGTGGTGGGTGGGCTCTATATCGGCCTCACCGCGGCCGGCGAGTGGGTCTCGCGCTTTCAACACCAGCCGGGCGTCGTGCTCGTCGGTCCGGTCGTCGTCCTTCGATCGGCGGGCGACGTCCGCGGCTCGCTGCGCGTCGCTGGCGGGGCGGCGTACGCGTACGACGCCAAGTGGGCGACCACCGCGGGGCCACGCAACGTGCACACCTATGGGTGGTTCCTCGACACCTCCGCCGAAATCGCGGTGCGGACCTCGGAGGATCTCGAGCTGTACGTGGACCTCTCGATCTTGAATTTTCGCAGCTTCAAGTTCCGAGACGACCACCCGCCCGGCGTACCGACGTGGGGGTACTTCTCACCCCTGTTGCCGACGATGGTCACGGTGGGCGTGAGGTATTCGTTCTAGCGGTACTGCCGGCGTCAACCGTCAACCGTGGACCGTGCCGACCCATGGGCGCCTATTCGGCCGTGCTTCCAACGGAAGACGGTGAGCGGTCCGCGAGCGGAAAGTGCTCAAGGGCCATTGCCGGCGTGACCAAACCGGTCGACGGTGCACCCAACGCACGGATGTTCTCCTTCGATAATACCTACGCTCGACTCCCCGAGCGCTTCTTCGCCAAGGTCGCGCCCGCGCGAGTCCGCGAGCCGCGCACGATCATGGTCAACCGCGCGTTGGCGGCGGAGCTCGGCGTCGATCCGGCGGAGCTCACGCCCGAGCTCCTCTCGGGCAACGCCGTCCCCGAGGGCGCCGAACCGATCGCGCTCGCCTACGCAGGCCATCAGTTCGGCGGCTTCGTGCCCCAGCTCGGCGACGGGCGCGCGATCCTCCTCGGCGAGGTCATCGGCAAAGACGGTCAGCGTCGCGACGTGCAGCTGAAGGGCTCGGGTCGCACGCCGTTCTCGCGCGGCGGCGACGGGCGCGCGGCGCTCGGGCCGGTGCTCCGCGAATACGTGGTGAGCGAGGCGATGGCCGCGCTCGGCGTGCCGACGACGCGCGCGCTCGCGGCGGTCACGACCGGCGAGCAGGTCTTCCGCGATCGGGTGCTGCCCGGCGCGGTCCTCACCCGCGTCGCCGCGAGCCACATTCGCGTCGGCACGTTCCAGTACTTCGCGGCGCGGCGCGACGACGAGGCCGTCCGCGTGCTCACCTCGTATGCGCTCGCCCGGCACTACCCCGACGCCGTCGGCACCGGCAACGACGCCGTCGCCCTCCTCGATCGGGTGCTCTCGGCGCAGGCGGAGCTCGTCGCGCGCTGGATCGGCGTCGGCTTCGTGCACGGCGTGATGAACACCGACAACACGTCGATCTCCGGCGAGACGATCGACTTCGGACCGTGCGCGTTCCTCGACGAGTACCACCCGGACAAGGTCTTCAGCTCGATCGACATGCGCGGCCGCTACGCCTTCTCCAACCAGCCGGGCATGGCGCAATGGAACGTCGTGCGGCTCGCCGAGGCGCTGTTGCCGCTGCTCGCAGACGACGAGGGCGCCGCCGTGCAGATCGCCGAGGAGCGGCTCGACACCTTCCGTCCCCGCTTCGCAGCGGCGTACGGCCGGGTATTCCGCGCGAAGCTCGGCCTCTCGCGCGAAGAGGACGGAGACCTCGCGCTCTACAACGACCTGCTCGGGCGAATGGCCGAGAGCGCGGTCGACTACACGGTCTTCTTCCGTCGCCTGAGCACCGCGACCGACGACGAGATCGCGCCCATGTTCCGCGACCCCGCGGCGTTCCACGAGTGGGCACAGCGGTGGCGGCAGCGCCTCGGCCGGGAGTCGCGCTCGCCCGCCGAGCGCGCGAGCGCGATGCAGCGCGTCAACCCCGCGTTCATCCCGCGCAACCACCGGGTCGAGGAGATGATCGAAGCCGCCGTGGAGCGCGCGGATTTCACGCCGTTCGAGACGCTGGTGCGGCTCCTCGAGCGCCCCTACGAGGAGCAGCCGGAGCACGCGCATCTCGCCGAGGAGCCCGCGCCCGAGCAGCGCGTCACGCAGACGTTCTGCGGAACGTAGCCTACGCTTCGCCAATGAAGGCGGATTGGGATCAACTCCTCGCCGGCGTCCTCCGGCCCGCGCGGCCCGCGGCGGCGCGCTGCCTGCGGGAGCACGACGACTACCGCGCGGCGAGCGCCGACCGCGTGCAGAGCCGCGCCCGCACGCTCGCGGAGATCGAGTCGAGGATCGGCGACGCACGCGCGGCAGTCTTCGCCGCGGGGACCGGCGCGGTCGGCGCCGACATGACCGCGCTCGAGCGCGAGTGGTTGGCCGCGTCGCGCGCGATCGGCGCCGACCGCGGGCTCGAATCCAACCGAGCGGAGCAGCCGCTCGAGCGCTTCTGGGCGCGCGTCGCCCCCGAGGGCTTTGTGCGCCGGCTCGGCGCGGACTCCGCGGAGGCGATGGCGACGTTGGCGAGCGATCCCGAGGGCGTCGAGCGCGCCGAGCGCGCGGTCGCAGAGCTCCGCGCCGCGCTCTCGGTCCGCGGCGTCGCGATCGGCGCCCGCGTCGAGTGGTCGGTCTCCTCCGAGCTCACCTTCGGCGTGCGGGCAGAGGAGCTGTTTGCCGCGTCGCTCGCCGAGCTCGTCTGCGATCACGGAGCGACGCAGGCGGCGCATCGACTCCGTCGCGACGTACAGCAGCGCCTCTCCGCGGTGCGCGCGCCCTCGCGTAACAGCTCGGTCTCGCGTGAGCTCGGGTTCCTCGCGTTCGCCTCTGCGCTCGGAGTCGCCGACGTCGCGCCGGCGCTCGCGATCTATCGCCTCGGCTACGCGCTGACGGCGGCCAACGACACCGCCGTTGTGCTCACGTCGCTGCCGCTCACGGCGCCCGTTTGAACATCCCGAGCCCCGTTCAGTCCTCCTCTTCGATCGGAGTGAGCGGGGCGCGTGGGCTCAGCCGACGATCGTGATCCCACACGTCATGGTGGGCTCCGCCGGCGGAGGCGTGGGACCCCCGGTCGAAGTCCGTCGTGCCGGTGCCTCACCCGGTCGACACGGGAACCAGACGTTCCGCGCGAGCACGCATGCGAACGCTCCCTCGCGGGGGCGGGCCCGGCATCGTCGGACGGGGCCATCTCGCGCGCAGGACGGAACCGGCAATCGCAGCGGCAGAACCACTCTCCGCGCATTCGTCTCTACTTCTTTCCGACGCGACGGCGCGCGATGACCTTCTCGTTGCCGTCGCCGTCGATGGCCCTGACCTCGAGGACGTGACCACACGCCTTCGCGGGCAGCGCGCCGAGGTCGAGCGAGCCCTGGAAGCCGACCTTCCCGTGGCTGCACGCCGGATATCCCGGCCACGCGCCGCACACGTCCGGTCGATCGGTGCCATACGTCAGGGGGACGGGCGTGCCTCCGTCCACGCTCGCGACGACGCGGGAGACCGAGCGGTTGTCGAGCGCCCAGCCGTGCACCGTGACGCTCCCCTCGACGGTCGCACCGGCCGCGGGCGCGTCGAGGAAGCCGAACGGCGGTAGGTTCTTGTCGAGCCACGAAGTCTCCGCGGCGACCTCCTTGAGGCCGCCGAGGATCAGGTACGCGCGGGCGTTCACCACGGAGAGCCCGCGGAGCGGGAACGCGTAGCGCCCGCGGAAGTTGTTGAACTTGGTGGGGTTCTCGAGCTTGTTCCAGGCCTGGAACTGGCTCATGCCGCTCTCGTAGTAAAGCGCGACGCCGTAGTCGGTCGCGCTGTTCTGCAACGTGGCCCAACCGCCCCCGCTCGCGAAGTTCTGCCAGCGATAGTCGTTCGCGTCGGTCGCCCAACCGGAGGTGACCTCCTTCGAGCTGGAGTCGAAGAGGCGGTACAGATCGGGCGTGCCGTGTCGACCGAACGTCGCGTACAGCGTGGGGAGCTCGTGGACGCTCGCCGCGTGATCGACGCTCCCGAGGTTGCGAACCGAGTACCCGAGCTCGACGACGTTCGGGCGCACGAAGCGAACCCGTTGCGTGAGCTCGACGTCGGACAAGCGACGATCGCTGGCCGGACTGCCGCACGACTCCTTGCAGTCCGTGAAGTCCCAGTTGGGGTTCCACTGCAGCATCGGCGTGAGCAACGAGATCTCGCCGTTGGCGAGCGAGATGCTGCCGACCCCCGAGCCGACGTTGCAGCGATTGCCGCCCTGGGTGGGGTTCCACCCCAGGTACGCCATGGTCTCGGGGCACTTCGTCGGCGACGTCTTGCAGGAGGCGTTGTACGCGCAGCCCTGGAACGAGCGCTCGGGGCGATCGTAGAGCAGGATCTGCACCTGGCGGTTCGCCTCGACGCCGTCGATGGTGTTGGTGACGTTCATCCCCGGGCCGCCCATCGTTCGACCGAAGAACACGATCGAGCCGCCCCAGTCGCGCCGCAGGCCGAGCTTGCGGTCGCCGGCCTTGTTGTAGACGTAGTCGTCGTCGTAGCCGTCCTTCTTGGTGGACTCGGTGAGGCTCCCGCTGGACTCGACGGGCAATGGCGAGTCGTCGATCGCTTCGAGCGCGGGACACCCGGAGTCCGCGTCGTCGCCGTCCCCGGACGCGTCGGTGTCGACCACGGTCGCGGTGTCGCTGGCCGCGTCGTTGGCGGTCGTGCTGTCGTCGACGGTCGCGGTGTCGTCGGCGGTCGCGGTGTCGTCGGTCGCGGCGTCGGTCGGCTCCTCGGCCAAGCCCGGGAGCGGACCCGCGATGCACGAGGTGGCGAGCACGGCGAACAGCAGAACGGTCCGAGTCGGGTGCGAGCGATCGGACCGCGGCGACATGGCGCGCGAGCGTAGAGAGCGTTCCCCCGACCGCGTGCTTACACCGTCTTTCCCGGGCGCGCGCGCCCGGGCTGGCTAGCGAAAGTTGTCCTTCTCGCTGCGCAGGCGCGCGAGGGTGGCGACGTCGGCGGCGCGGAGGAAGGGGTTGGTCTCCTTCTCGACGGCGATCGTCGCCGGCACCGTGGGCGCGTTGTTCGCGCGCAGCTTGGCGACCGCCTCGATCCGCGCGCGGACGGCCTCGTTGTCGGGCTCGGCGTGCGCCGCGAACTTGAGGTTCGACGCCGTGTACTCGTGACCGCACGCGACGAGGACCTCGTCGCCGAGCGCGGCGATCCGATGCAACGACGTGAACATCTGCGCGGGCGTCCCCTCGAACAGACGGCCGCACCCCGCGAGGAAGAACGTGTCTCCGGTGAACACCCAACGCGGCCCCACCCTCGGCGTCACCTCGTAGGCGACGGCGCCGAGCGTGTGGCCGGGGACGTGGTGGGCGCGAATCCGGAGCGGCCCGAGCTGAAAGGTGTCGCCGTCGTCGAGCGGGTGGTTCAGCCCCGGCAGGCGGTCTGCGTCCGAGCGGTGGCCGTAGATCGGAATGCCCGGGAAGGCCTCGTTGCCGCCGACGTGGTCGTGGTGGTGGTGGGTCGATAGGATCGCGGTGAGCTTGCGCTCCCCGAGCGCCGCACGGATCGGCGCGGCCTCGCAGGCGTCGACCAGCGCGCAGACGCCCTCGTCGATCAGGAGGTAGGCGTAGTTGTCCGAGAGGCACGGGACGATCTCGACCTGCATTTGGACGGAATGTAGCGCGATGGGGGCGGGCGCGGTGGCGATTGCGGGGGTACACTTCGCGCCCATGAAGCGCTTGGTCGTGCTTACCGCCTCCCTCTTTCTTGCCGCGTGCGGTGCCAGCAAGGACTCCGGTCCCGAGGAGATCCTCGGCGACCCCGACGCGGTCGCCACCGAGGACGGCGCGCCGCTCGGCGACTCCAGCGGCAGCGGCTTCGACGTGAGCGACGACGTCAACGTCGGCGACGGCAAGCTGGTGAGCGACGCGGCGTGCGCGAAGAGCACGGCCATGGCGATCAAGCCGCCGGTCGACGTGATCATGGCGATCGATCAGTCGGGCTCGATGAGCGACGACATCGCCAACGTGAAGGCCAACGTCAACAAATTCTCCGATTACCTCAAAGCGACCGGACTCGATTACCGCGTCATCCTCATCGCGTCGCCCGGCACCACCACGTACAGCCTGTGTGTGCCCCCGCCGCTCGGCGGGGCGAGCTGCGGCGCGGACAACCCGCCGGTCTTCAAGCAGGTCCCGCAAAACGTTCAGTCGACCGACGCGCTCACTCGCATCCTCCAGACGTACGACGGCGCGCCCGGCCCCTATCAGGGCGCGCTCCGCGCGGCCGCGGTCAAGGCGATCGTCCCGATCACCGACGACAACTCGAGCCTCGCCGCCGCGAGCTTCGACACCCAGCTGCTCGCCAAGCCGGGCGGCCACTTCGGCACCGCTGCCAAGCGCAACTACGTCGTCTACCCGATCATGGGCGCCCCGGCGTACCCGATGGAGTCGCCGAAGTGCGGCTCCAACGCGGTCAACACCGGCAGCCAATACATCGCGCTCACCAAGCTCGTAGCCGGAGGGAGCAAGTGGTTCCCGATCTGCCTCACCGACTTCGGCCCGGTGTTCACCGAAATGGCCAAGTCGATCGCCACCCGCGTCGCCTGCGAGCTGACCGTGCCGCCGCCGCCGATGGGCGAGAAGCTCGACCCGGACAAGGTCAACGTCACCTACGTGCCGGGCAGCGGCATGACCGAGAGCTTCCTCCGCGACGACAGCAAGCCCTGCGAGGGCGGCGCCAACGGCTGGCAGTACAGCACCGACAAGACGAAGATCATCCTCTGCGGCGACGCGTGCAAGAAGGTGCAAGCCGACCTCGGCGCCAAGGTGAACGTCGAGTTCGGCTGCGAGACCAAGTTCCGCCCGCCGGCGTAGTCTCTAGCCGCGCGCGTGAGCGAGCGGCTACGCGGCGCGACAAGCCGCTCGCTGACGCGCGCGGCTAGGGGGCGGTGGTTGGGGTGACGGGCAGCCCGGCGGTGAGGGCGATGAAGGCCTTCGTCAGCGCCTCGAGGCGCGCGGTCGCGCGGGCGCGTCCGTGTTCGAACGGCTCGTCGGCCGTGAGCGTCTCGACGACGTCGAAGTAGTATTTAATCTTCGGCTCGGTGCCGCTCGGGCGCATGGTGACGCGCGAGCCGCCCTCGAGGTGGAAGGTGAGCACGTCGCTCGACGGCAGCTCGTCGCCGGGCAGGTAGTCGCGCACGGAGGTGATCCGCTCGGCGCCGATCGTCGACGGCGGCGACGCGCGCATCGCGGCCATCTCGCGCTTGATCGCCTCTTTGCCCTCGCTGCCCGGGCGCGTGACGTTGTGTTGCCGCGACACCACCAGCCCGAACTCGCGGTAGATCCGCTCGAGCCGCCCGAGGACCGTCTCGCCGCGCGCCTTGAGCGCGCCGACGAGCTCGCCCATGCGGGCCGCGGCGGAGATGCCGTCCTTGTCGCGGACCAGCGCGTCGACGGTGTACCCGAGGGCCTCCTCGTACCCAAAGACAAAGCGCGCTCCGGTCTGTCGCTCGAGCTCCATCGCGCGGTTGGTGATCCACTTGAAGCCGGTGAGCGTCTCGCCGTAGCGGACGCCGAGCGCGCGGCACATGATGCCGAGGAGCGGCGAGGACACGATGGTCGTGATCGCGAGGCGATCGCGCGCCGGGTGCGGGTCGTCGGCGAGCAGGTAGTGCCCGAGGAGCACGCCCAGCTCGTTGCCGTTGAGCTGCACGAACGAGCCCTTGCCGTCGGGCACGGCCACGGCCAATCGATCGGCGTCGGGATCGTTCGCGATGACGACGTCGGCGTTCTGCGCGCGCGCGAGCGCCAGCGCGAGATCGAGCGCGCCGGGCTCCTCGGGGTTGGGGAACCGCACCGTGGGGAAGGCGCCGTCGGGCTCCCGCTGCTCGGGCACCGAGATCGCGCGGAGACCCATGCGACGGAAGACCTCGTGGGCAAAGCGGTCGCCGACGCCGTGCATCGGGGTGTAGACGATCGTGATCTGATCGCGCCCGGCGCTGCGGCGCGAGGCGCGCACGACCTCGTCGAAGTACGCGTCGACCAGCGACTCGGGGATCGCGCGCCGGCGCGCTGGATCCTTGCGGCGCGGCACCGAGCGCGCCGGCTCGACCCGCGCGATCTCGGCCGCGATGCCGACGTCGGTCGGGGGGATGATCTGCGCCGAGTTCTCCGCGTAGACCTTGTAGCCGTTGTACTCCGGCGGGTTGTGGCTCGCGGTGATCATCACGCCCGCCGCGGCGCCGAGCGTGCGCACTGCATACGAGACGAGCGGCGTCGGCACGATGTCGGGGAAGACGTGCGCGGTGATGCCGAGCCCGGCGAGCACCTCCGCCGCGTCCTCGATGAACTGTGCGCTTCCGCGCCGCGCGTCGCGGCCGAGCACGACCCCGCGCGTGGCCGCGTTGGGCACGTTCTCGAGGAGGAACCGAGCGAGCCCAGCGGTCGTGCGCACGACGACCGCGCGGTTCATGCGGCTCTCGCCGGCGCCGAGCGTGCCGCGGAGGCCGGCGGTCCCGAACTCGAGCGGGCCGGCGAAGCGCTCGCGCAGCTCGGTCATGGCGCCGCGATGGATGAGCGCGCGGAGCTCGTCCTTCGACTCGTCGTCGATGTCGTCGTCGAGCCACTGCTGCGCCCTACGGACCAGTTCGTTCTCGTTCACGGCGCGGAGGATACCCGGAATGGCTGGGCTCGAAACGCGCTCGGCCGCGAAAAAAAACTGGGCCGCGTCGCGGCCGTAGCGGCGCGCACGGCCGAGCGTGCACGCAGAGGTGCCGAGAAATCGAGTGCCTCCGAGCGCGCCAGTTCCGCACGGTCGCGGCGCACCCGTAGGCACACGTGCACCCTTTCGGTCAGCGCCGGGCGTTTTAGAGACAGGCCATGGTTCGAATCGACGCACTCCGCCGTAGCCTCCTCGCCATCGTCCCGGTCCTCGCGCTCTCTGCAGTCGCGTGTGGCGGCGGCGCGGGCGACCAGACCGCGCCCACGAGCGCCGAGCAGAACGCCACGACCGAGCCGAGCCCTGCGCCGGAGCAGCAGCCCGCGGACGATCCGGTCAACGGCGTCGCCGAGGGCAGCGAGGGTGAGGACGAGGGCTTCGCCGCCGCGCTCGCGCAGGACGGCACCGCCCCCGCCGACGAGAGCGCGGACGAGCCCGGCGATGACATCGCCTCGCGCGGCGACGCGCTGCTGAGCACCCGCGGCGCGTCGATCGCGGCCGAGGTGAAGCGCCAGGCCAACTTCCTCAACAAGTCCACGTCGTACTACTCGCACACGACGTACATGAACGAGTCGACGCACACGCGTCGCACCGACTGCTCGGGCTTCGTCGGCTACGCGCTCAACCGCGTGCAACCCACCGCCTTCGCCAAGGTGCCGCACCCGAACACGTTCAAGCCGCTCGCGAGCGACTGGTACAACTACCTCTCGACCCGCTACACCTCGGCCTCGACGCAGACGACGCCGCGTTGGCGCAAGCTCACGAGGGCGATGGACCTGAAGCCCGGCGACATGGTCGTGTGGCTCCAGCCCGCGGGCAACACCTCGGAGAACACCGGCCACATCATGGTGGTCAACGGCTACCCGACGGCCGGCCGCTCGGACAAGGCCGAGGTCATCGTGCCGGTGATCGACAGCACGAGCGCACCGCACGCGAACGACAGCCGCGGCACCAACATGACCGGCGTCGGCTCGGGCAACATCGGGCTCAAGACCGACAGCCTCGGCAAGCCCACCGCCTACTACTGGCGCGGCGGCCTCAGCTACAGCGCGATCAGCACTCCGATCGCGCTCGGCCGCCTCGAGTAGTCGCCCCGCTAGCGCGCGGTGGCGCCCCAGAACTCGGTGCCGGCGAGGCGCGACAGCTCGCTCGAGGACCCGTTGGCCGTGTTGATTTGGAGGACGCGTCCCTCGCAGGTGAGGCCGTAGAGGGTGGTGCCGTAGGCGGCGAGGCCCCAGATGCAGCGGAAGCCGGTGCGGCCGAGCGTGCGGCCGGTGCCGGTCTTGAGGTCGAACTCCACGAGCAGATCGTCGGGGCCGCCGGTGCCGCGCGCGGTGCCGAGCAGGCGACCCGACGACAGGAACGCGAGATCGCCCGAGGCCTGCGTGGGCGAGGGGAACCGCGCGACGGTGGTGGTCATGCCGGTCGTGCGGTTCACCGAGTAGACGATGCTGCCGGCGGCGCCGTACAGCGTGCCGTCGGGGCCGAAGTCGAGACCGACCGGGCTGCCGCTGAGCGGCGTGAGCGAGCCGCAGCTGCCGGTCTTGGTGTCCACCACGCACAGCCCGTCGAACCGCACGCCGTACAACGTGCCCATCGGGTGCAGCGCGACGTCGGTGAGCGTGCCGGTGGTCGGCCCGATCTTCTTGACGATGCCCGAGGGCAGGCGGATCTCGTAGAGGTCCGTGTCGGTGTGCGCGATCGCTCGCGCCTGACAGCCGAGCATCACGTCGCAGCCGTGGCTCACGGGGCAGAGCGCGTCGTTCGGCTCGTGCACGCAGCGGCGACCGGCCTCGTCGCAGCGGTCCACCGTGCACGCGATGGGATCGGTGCAGCCGCGGGGCGTGGTCATGCAGCCGACGCCGACGACGCAGCGCTCGTCGCCGGTGCAGAACGAGCCGTCGTCGCACAGGGCATCGATCGGCACGTTGCGGCAGCGGCCGACGTCGACGTCGCACACGTCGCGGGTGCACGAGATGCCGTCGTCGCACTCGGCGTCGGTCGCGCAGCCGACGTCGGTCAGCGGCGCGTCGTCGACGACGCTGGTGTCCTCGAGCCCGGTGTCGAGCGAGGTCTCGGACTCCATGGCGCTGTCGCCGCTCGCCACCTCGAAGCTCTCGGGGACCGACAGCCCGGTGCGACCGCCGCACCCGAGGAGCAGCAGCGCGACGGCGGCACGCCGCACGCTAGTAGCCTTCCATCTTGGCGATGATCTCGTTCATGATCTCGCGCGTGCCGCCGCCGATCGGGTAGAGCCGCGCGTCGCGGAACAGGCGCTCCACCACGTATTCGCGCATGTAGCCGTAGCCGCCGTGGATCTGCACGGCCTCGTCGCAGACGGCCATGCACATGTCGGTGGCGACGTTCTTCGCCATCGACGCGAGCGAGGGGATTTGCTCGCCGCGGTTGTAGCGGATCACCGCCTCGTTGGTGAGCGCGCGCGCCGCCGCGATCTTCGACGCCATGTCGGCGAGCTTGTGCCGCACGACCTGGAAGCCCGACAGCGACTTGCCGAACGCGCGCCGGTCGCGTGCCCAGCTGATGGACTCGCGGTAGGCGAGCTCGGCGATCGCGACGCAGTTGCCCGCGAGCGCGAGCCGCTCGGTGGCGAAGTTCATCATGATCGCGAGGAAGCCGGCGCCCTCGTCGCCGATGAGGTTCGCGACCGGCACGCGGCACGCTTCGAAGTGCAGCTCCGCGGTGTCGGAGGCCCACCAGCCCATCTTCTCGAGCTTTTTGCCGACGGTGAAGCCGGGCGTGCCGCGCTCGATCACGAGCAGGGAGATGCCGCCGTGGCCCGGGCCGCCGGTGCGCACCGCGCAGGTGACGAAGTCGGCGCGGACGCCGGAGGTGATGAACGTCTTTTGGCCGTCGACGACGTAGACGTCGCCGTCCCGGACCGCCTTGGTGCGCAACGAGGCGACGTCGCTGCCGCCGCCCGGTTCGGTGATCCCGAGCGCGGCGATCTTCTCGCCGCGGATGACCGGCCGCACGAAGCGATCGATCTGCTCGGGCGTTCCGGCGCGGATGATCGGCGGGATGGCGATGCCGTGGCTGCCGAGCCCGACGACGGTGCCGACGCTCTTGCCGTGGAGGATCATCTCCTCGGCGATCGCGAGCACGTGCGACACGTCGCCGCCGCCGCCGACGACGGCCTCGGGGTAGCCGACGCCCATCAGGCCCGCGTCGGCGAGCTCGCGATAGAGCTCGCGCGGGAACTCCTTGGCCTCTTCCCACCCGTGCGCGTGCGGGGCGATGAACTTCTGCGCGAACCGGCGGGCCTGCTCGCGGAGCGCCCGGTGGGTGTCGTCCTCGTGGAGCGGGATCATTTGACCGGCGGGGGAGCGATGGACTTGAGGTTGAGTCCGCCCGGGTATTGGTAGCTCGTGTACGAGCCGTATCCCATGACCTGCAGGCCGACCGGTTTGCTCGCCGTGAGCTCGTGCGCGCCGGCCTTGCCCGCTCCGAGCCTCGCGCGCGACACGCTGTAGCCGGTCGCGCCGATCGCGATGCCCGCGGGCGGCGTTGTGCCGTCGAGGGTGAGCGTGGTCCCGGACTCGTGGATGATGTCGACGTAGCTCGTGTCGTAGTCGTCCGGCGCGAGGAAGATGTAGCGCTTGCGGTACTGCTCGATGGCGGTCGCGAAGCTCATCGACGGGTCGCCCTTTTGGTTCGGGGCGGCGGTGGTGGGATCGAGCTTGGCGCCACCGAGCATGAAGCTGCCGACGGCGAACTCCGCGCTGCCGGTGACGCGGAAGTCGGTGCGCACCTCGCCGACGTCGACGACGTCGCCGGCGTTGATCGTCGTCGGCGCGCCGGCGGGCCTGGTCGGCGCGTAGGTGAGCGTGGTGCCGTCGCGGTTGCCATAGATCCGGACGACGTGGCCGACGACGTTGCCCTTGGGGCCCGTCGGGACCGTGACGAGGTAGTCCTTGCCGAGCGTCTCGGCCGGGAACACCGACTCCTCGAGGTGATCGCAGGCCTGGGTGCCGAGCGGCATTTGCATGCACGGCACGCCCGCGATGACCTGTACCGGCTTGTTGGCTGTGACGAGCGAGCCGCTGAGATCGGAGGCGGTCTTCGACTCCCCGACGAGCTCGACGACGTCGCCGGCGTTCATCGTCAGGTTCACCGTGCCGCCCGCCGACGTGGCGGCGATGCCACCGCCCGCGAGCACGCGGCCGCGGGAAGAGACCTTGAACGCCACGGTGGTGCCGTCCTGCGTGGCGGTGATCGCCACGTACGCACCGAGGACGTCCTGCGGGCCGAACAGACCGTTGGCCGTCCAGCCGTGGATGCCGGTGACCCGGTAGTTCCCCGTCATCGCCGTGCTCGGCAACAGCAGCGAGGCGTCGTTCGAGAACGAGAAGCAGCCGACCGGACCGCCGTTGGTCGGGCAGGTCTTGTTGCCCGGGCACGCTGCCCAGCTCTTGCCGGCCTCGCCGCCCTGACCTTTGTATTCGAGCGCGTTGAACTGATAGACGGTGACCGGACGCGACGCGACGAGGTGATACGCGCTCTTGTTGGCGCGGACCGAGCCGGGGAGGGGCGTGGCGACGCCGCAGCTGTCGGTATCGGCGCCCTTGAGGGCGGTGACCCACGGCAGGTAAATCTTCGCGAGGCTGCCGGACGCGACCTTCGCGCTCTTGCTCACGCCGCCGGGGCCGGTGACCGTGACGTCGGCGTCCTCGCTGCCGGCGTTGGCCACCACGACCGCGTAGTCGAAGATGGACCACACGTTGTTGGCGACGACCGTGGGCCAGAAATCGCAGCCGACGTAGGCCTTGGCCATCGCGGCCTGCTCGCAGGTCTGCGGGTCTCCGACCAGGACGCCGCCGTCGAGATCGGCGTCGGGATCGATGCCGCTGCCATCGAGGTTGATGCCCCCTCCGTCGAGGTCGCCGCCGTCGCCGCCGAGCGTGCCCGACGGCTCTTTGTCGTTGCCCGCGGAGCAAGCGGAGAAGGAGAGGAACGCGGTGGCGGCGGCCGCCACGAGCCCAAAGCGGAAGGAAGGGGGAAGGGTCTGCATCGCGGGGCGCAGACTAGCACTGTGATACCGTCGGCGGTCGTGAGCACCATCCCGCCGGCCCCGCCGCAAGACCCGTCCGCGCCGACCACGATCCTCTGCGTCGCCAGCTTCTTCAAGGGCAACGACTTCATCGATCAGTGCAAGAAGGAGGGGTGCAAAGTTCTGCTTCTGACGCTCGAGAGCCTGCTCCAGAAGCCCTGGGTCCGGGAGTCGATCGATGAGGTGTTCGCGCTCCCCATCGGCACCGCGATGACCGACCGCCGCGCGGTGATCAACGCCGTTGCGTACCTGATGCGCACCCACGACATCCAGCGCATCGCGCCGCTCGACGACTACGACGTCGAGGTCGTCGCCCACCTCCGCGAGCACCTCCGCATCCCCGGCATGGGCGAGACGACGGCGCGCTATTTTCGCGACAAGCTCGCGATGCGCACGCGCGCCAGGGACCGCGGCATCCCGGTCCCGGAGTTCGTGCCGATCCTCCACCACCCGCGGATCAACGAGTACCTCGCGCGCGTGCCGGCGCCGTGGCTGCTCAAGCCGCGCAGCGAGGCCTCGGCCTCGGGCATCAAGAAGCTCCACCAGCCGCAAGAGGTGTGGGACGTGATCAACGCGCTCGGAGACGACGCGTCGTTCTACCTGCTCGAACACTTCACGCCCGGCGAGGTCTTCCACGTCGACGCGATCACCATCGAGCGCGAGGTGCTGTTCGCCGAGTGCCACCAGTACCGCCGTCCGCTGCTGCAGATCGTGCAGGGCGGGGGCATCTTCGCGACCCGCACCGTGCCGCGCGGCAGCGCGCTCGAGCGCCAGCTCCTCGAGACGCACAAGCGCGTCATCAAGGAGCTCGGGATCGTCCGCGGCGTGACGCACACCGAGTTCATCCGCGCGGCCGACGGCACCATCTACTTCCTCGAGACGGCCGCCCGCGTCGGCGGCGTGCACATCGCCGACCTCGTCGAGGCGACGACGGGCATCAACCTCTGGCGCGAGTGGGCGAAGATCGAGATCTCGCAGGGCGAGCAGCCCTACAAGCTCCCCCCGCGCCGCGCGGACTACGGCGGGCTGATCGTCACCCTCGCCAAGCAGGAGTCGCCCGACACCTCGGCGTACCGGGAGCCCGAGATCGCGTGGCGCATGAGCGACAACGCCCACCACGTCGGCCTCGCGGTGCGCTCCGATCGCTCCGAGCGGATCGACGAGCTGCTCGCCGACTACGAGCGCCGGTTCACCGAGGACTTCGCGGCGGTGCTCCCCCAAGCGGCGTCGCCCACCGCCTGAGCGCTCAGCCCGCGAGCCAGGCCGCGAGCGTCGAGATCGGGACGCCGGTCGGCTTGCCGAACTGCCAGTCCGGCGGGTCCACCGCGGCGCCGGCGATGTCGAGGTGGAGGAAGGGGATCGTCGAGCCGCGGAGACCGGCGGCGACGTCGAGGAAGGCGAACGGGAACTGGTGTCCGCGCGGCGTGTTGACCGACGCGAGCCGGTTCGAGGAGACGCAGTCCTCGGTCGGCCCGCGCGGCGCGACGAGCGCGTAGTCCTCGCGGCGCGGGCGCGAGCGCTCGAGCGGCTCCGACCACAGCTCGGCGAGGCGATCGAGCAGCTCGGTGTCGCCGCGCGCGCGCGACGCGGCGTTGTTGATCAGGCCGACATAGGGACCGTGCGCGCGATAGACGTGGCCGGTCAGCGTGGCGATCGACATCAGCGTGGGGTCGGGGGCGCCCTCGGCGAGCTCCTTGCCGGCGGCGAGGAGATCGGCGAGCACCAGGCGGCCCTCCGCGTCGGTGTTGCCAATGCGTACGCGCACGCCCGCGCGCGAGCGGATGATCTCGTCGCTCACGAAGGCGTCCTCGCCGATGCTGTTGCGCACCATGCCGAGCAGCCCGATCACCCGGACGCCGGGGAGCCCGAGCGCGGCCACCGTGCGCAGCAGCCCAGCGACCGCGGCCGCGCCGCCCTTGTCTCGCGACATGCCGGCCATGCCGCCGTCGGTCTTCAAGTCGGCGCCGCCGGTGTCGTAGGTGACGCCCTTGCCGGCGAGGATCAGCGTGCGCTCGACCTTGCCGGGTGGCGTATAGGTGAGGCGAATGACGCACGGACGGTGGCGCTCGACGACGTTCGAGGCGCGCGCGACGGCCGCGAGCAGCGGGTAGGCGCTGACGTCCCGCTCCACGGTGACCTCGACGCCGGTGCCGGCGAAGACCTCTTCGCAGAGCGCGGCGGCGCGGAGCGGTGCCATTCGCTCCGGTTCGGTGCCCGCGATGTCGCGCGCGAGCCGTTTGCCGGCCTCGATCGCCTCGATGTACCGCGCGCGTTCGTCCTCGAGGCCGACTACGCCGATGCTCTCGGCGGTGCGCGGGGCCTTGTTCGCCTCGCGCGCTTCGAGCGGCACCCACTGGCTCGCGAGCGCGGCGAGCGCGGCGACCTCGATCGTGCGGTCGAAGCGATGGGAGTTGGTGTGCGGCGGGAGCGCGAGCAGGAGCGGGCGCGAGGCCCCGGCCTCGACCGCGCGCGCAAGGG
>JALHOE010000011.1:64256-83004 GCA_022843175.1 Deltaproteobacteria bacterium | reverse complement strand
CGCGGTCCAGCGTGATCGCGTCAGCAGCAGGTGATCGATCCGCGTCGTCGGCGGCGGGCGCGCTCGCTCGTGATCGCTTGGACTCGTCACACCGCCGCGCTCAGAACTGATCGGCGACACCCAACATGGGGGACGCGGCGCATCCGTGACGTACTGGAGCGCTTCGAGGGGCTCGGCGTTTCGGAAACGGAGGTGCGTCGCATCCTGCACGAGGCGGGCTTGATTGCGGATGCGCCTCCGCCTCGGACGCCGCGTGAGCACGGTCCACGTCGCTTCGAGCGCGCGGAGCCGAACCAGCTCTGGCAGTCGGACATCTTCACCTTCCTCCTGCGGCGGCACGAGCGGCTGTACGTCGCGGCCTTCATGGATGACCACTCGCGCTACTTGGTGTCGTGGTCGCTCGCGCACCACCAGAAGTCCGACCTGGTGATGGAGGCACTGCGTCGCGGCATCGCGGCGTACGGCGCACCGCGCGAGATACTGACGGACCAGGGTCGTCAGTACACGGCATGGCGAGGCGAGACCGACTTCGAGCAGGAGCTCCGTCGCGAGGGCATCCGTCACATCAAGAGCCGGCCGCAACACCCGCAGACGCTCGGCAAGATTGAGCGCTTCTGGAAGACGCTCTGGGACGAGTTTCTCTCGAAGACGGTGTTTGCCGACTTCGCGGACTGCGAGCGACGCATCCAGCTCTTCGTCGACGCGTACAACTTCCAACGACCGCACCAAGCGCTGTCGGGCCTGGTCCCTGCAGACCGCTTCTTCCGTGCGGCTGCGCATGTGCGCGCGGCGATAGAGCAGACGGTGTCCGAGAACGCGATGCGGCTCGCGCACGAACGCACGCCGCGAAAGCCCTTCTACTTGGTCGGGCGCCTCGGCGACCGCGACCTCAGCATCGCGGCGTCGGGGAGCGGGCTGCGCGTGAAGGTGGGGGACGAGGCGGCACAAACGATCGAGTTGGAGAAGAGGGAGGACGACGATGGCAGCGAAACGAGCTCGCGATACGGGACCGGGGCGCAAGACGAAGAAGGGCAAGCGCGGTACGCGCAAGCGTCCGATACCGCAGTGGCTCAAGGAGCAGAGCGACCTCGACGCGATGGCGCAGCGTCGATGCCTGATGCTGCTGCGCGTGCTGAGCGGAGACCAGTCGGTGACCGACGCAGTGGCCGAGGCGAAGATTTCGCGACAGCTGTACTACCAGTACGAGACGCGCGCGTTGCGCGCGATGCTCGCGGCGCTGATGCCGGGGTCGAGCGAGGAGGCGGCTACCGGCGCGACGTCGCAGAGCGAGCGGATCGCTTCGCTCGAAGCGAAGGTCGCACAACTGGAGAAGGACAAGCGGCGCGCGGAGCGCCTCCTCTTCGTGACGAAACAGCTGCTGCGGTCGAGCCCGTTGACGACGGGCCGTGGAAGGCCGCCGAAGCGCCGAGTCTCGACGACGAGTGGGACGAGGCCTTCGCGCGTCTCGAGCACGACGTCGGCGACGAGGAAGAAGTCGGTGCCCGGCTCCCCGAGCGATTCGATCCCGACGGTGGATTCCGTGGTCGCGCGATGAAGTGGGACAGAAAGTTGGCCACGGCAGATGACCTGGCGGAGGGTCGCGCCGATGACGAAGAAGCGGCAGCCGGAGACGTCGACGTACACCCCGGCGCCGAGCGTGCCGGAGGAGATCGCGGAGCGGTACGTGGTGGTGAGCGCGGCGATGTCGGGCGCGATGACGGTGAGCGAGGCCGCGCGTCGTCTGCAGTTGTCACGCAATCATTTCCAAACGCTGATGCACCGCGCGCAGACCGCGGTGCTCGAGGCGATTACGCCGGGCCTGCCTGGCCGTCCGCCGAAGTCCGACCGCGAGAAAGAGCTGGAAGTAGAGCTGAAGCGACTCCAGCGCGAGAGCGCACGTCTGGAGCACGAGCTCTCGCTCTCGGCGAAGATGCTCGGAGCGGTGTCGGACCTCATGCACCAACGCTCGACGTCGAGGGCGACCTCGCGGCAGGCGAAGACGAAGACGAAGTCGACATCGAGCTCGACGTCGACGCCGGCGACGACCCCGGACCCACCGGGAGAGGAGCCTGACGGTGACCTGCGCAAGGTCACCCTCGAATGGGCCGAAGCGCTCGCACGGGAGCACGCGACTCTCCAAGTCGCGGCGAGGGCGGTCGGCGTGAGCGCGACGACCGTGAGCCGCTGGCGGCGTCGCGTGCGTCGGGGCGAGCCTCTCGCGTGTCGTCGGGGGCCTTCCACTCACAGCCCGCCGGAGGTGGCGCGCAGCGTCGTCGAACGCGAGGTGCGCGCCACGCGGGGGCTGGTCGGCGCGGCCGCGCTCGCCCGCGCGACCGGCACGTCGCGTCGCTTCGCCGCAACGGTCAAAGCCGAGACGCGCACTGCAATGGAACGCGAGCGGCAGAGTGCGTGTGAGCGAATCACCATCAACGAGCCCGGTGTGCTCCGCGGCTTTGACCAGAAGTGGATGCCAACGACCGAGGGCCTGAAGCCGGTGCTCGTCTGCGCCGACGGGGCGATTCCCTATCGCACGCACATCGTCCTCGCCGACGCCTACAACGAGAGCGAGGTGCTCCACGCGCTCGAGGAGGACTTCGAGGCCAACGGTGCGCCACTGGTCCTCCGGCTCGACCGCGCACGGGTCCACCGCACGCCTCGCGTCGATGGCCTGCTCCGTCGTCATCGCGTCCTGCGGCTGCATGGCCCGCCGCGAATGCCGCGATACTACGGCCAACTCGAACGCCAGAACCGTGAGCACGAGGCCTGGGTCGCGGCCGGCGAGCTGCTCACGCCTCGCGAGCTCGCGCGCGACCTCACACGCATGCGCGTCGCGTTGAACGACCGGTGGCACCGTCGTACGCTTCAGTGGCGCACGGCGGCGGAGGTGTGGCGTGCTCGCGCGCCACTCGACGTCGACCGCTACGCACTCGCCCTGGAGGTCGACCGTCGTGCAGAATGCATCCTCACCGCCAGACCGACGCGCACGGTCGATGAGGACGTCGCGAGACGATTCGCGATTGAACATGCACTCGAATCACGTGGACTGCTTCGCCGAAGAGGAGGGACTGAGTGCTTGGTGGTTTGAATTGCAAAGGACGCGCAAAAACCCCGGCGCCTCACAAAGTTCGGTCGCAGCCCGCTGGGAACCAGCTATCAGCTTCGCCTGCAGGTCTTTTACGCTGTCACGCGAGGGCTGGACTATACAATCAAGACGACTCGGCCCGTTCAGCAGGAATTCGCCGAATGGCTCGTTCGTTGGGGAGGGAGCATCACCAAATTCTAATGGACTATCAATCACGACAAACTCGATGGCAAGTGCCGCGCGGAGTACGTCCTGACGTGGTTGAGGACGACGCATTCATCGTTATTCGCGACGTCGAGTTGCTGCACAAGACGTACTATATGGACGCGATTATCGATCTCGCGGTGCGAGAGCAGATGAGGCTTCGGATAATCCTTCCCCAGGACGGGAAGCTTCATTCCTGCCTCGCTTCTGCTCTCCGCGCCTCGAAGCTGAAATTCACCGTCGAAAAGAAGCTGCGCGGAGGTTGATAGAATGGGCTTATATCTGTGCGTCCTCGATGGCTGCGAGGATCTCGATGGTGTCGACGTCGGTACATACGATGACTTTGCTCGCCTTCGAACCTACATTGCGGAGACAGTGGAAAGCGGTTCCCGCGGCTCGGAGTTCGCGACGCTGCAGCAACATCGTGATAGCCGCGGATCTTGGTCTGCCGGCGATTGTGCGAGACTAGATCTCGAAATCGAGCGTCTGCGAACTCAGCTCCGCGGGCGCCCCGCGATTCCGCTCGTGGGCTGGCAGGCCGAGGTGGCAAAGCAAATGGGTTTCGCGCCGACCAGCGCCTACGACTCATTCATCGACCCCGATTGCGAACCCGTGTTGGACAGCATTCAACGGCTCGCGCGCGTCGCGGTGCAGCGCGGGCTGGCGATCCACTTTCAATAGCTACGACCGGCGGGTTTGTCTGACCAACTCCCTTCTCCCTCCGCCGACTCAGCTCAGGACTTCCTTCGCCTTCCGAATCGATCCTCCGCGCAGTAGACGCAGTACACCGCCGGACGAAACAACTGCTTCTCGACGCTCCGGCACCCGCGGCACGCGCGCGCGGGCTCGGACACATCGAGCTCCGCGGCCATCTTCAAAACCACTCTCATGAGATCGGCGGGGTTGTCGCGCTTCGGCCGTCCGAGGCCGTAGTGACGTTCGATGTTGTCCCAGAGCTCATTCAGCTGATCGTCGCTGAGGAAGTACGCCTTGCGGTAGCGCTTCCACTTCTCGAAGATCGGCTCGACTTCTTCGATGTACAGCGACAGCCGTTTGGCGACGTCCACGAGCGCCTCTCCTTTGTCGAAGGCGTCGAGCACTTGCTGGTACGTGTCGCGGTCGATCTGTCCGTCGTCGTCGACGGACGCTCCGCGACTCACACGCGTGACGACGGTTGTCGTTTTGATCTGCTCGATCTGCTCGACAGGGAAGAACCGCCAGCCGCGAGCGTCGACGACGGCCTGGAGGTTCGGCTCGATGCGCCGGATGAATGTCGAGACGCTGCAACCCAGGGCGCGGGCGGCCTCCGTTCGTCCTACCAGCGCGGGCCTACCGAGAGCCTTGGTAGGCTCGATCGTTCCAGAAACAGCCGCTGATTCAGAAGCTAATGACTTGGTATCATTCGGAAATACAGCTCGAGGCACACGAGGCTTCTTCGCCGGCATGGCTACCATGATGTCTCGCTGAGAGGCTTATGCAAGGGAAGACGGAAATGGCGCAGGAAAGCTACAATCACGCCAATGCGAGTTGACCGAGTGCCCGCGGCCCGGGAATCTGTGGAAAGCCGCGAGAGCGCGGCCCGTTCGAGGAGGACAGACGTGGCTAAGCAGGGCATCCACCAGAGGGCACTCGCGGAGAAGCTGACGGGCGTCGCTCGCTCCTTGCGCCATACGGGTAGGAAGACTGTCGAGGCATCGGCGTCCATCGCCGACGTTCTCAAGGCCGTCGCCGACGCCACCGAAGCCCTTGGGCATGGCCTCGCCGGCGATGACGCATCAGACAGCACTCCCACGCCGTCGCCGGTGGACGTTCAGCGCGCGACGAAGGTGAGCGCCGAGGTCGAGCGCGCACTTGCGAAGCACGGCTGGCCTGGCGCGGGGGACGGCAAGTGAGCGCCCTGACGGTCACCGAAACTCTCGAGGCCTTGCCAGACGGTATCGACCGACTGAAGAGCGGCCGCTACCGCGCGCGCGCCAACCTCCCGGGCAAGGGCCGCGTCACGGTTGGCGTCTATGACACCGTCGAGGAGGCCGTCGCCGTTCGGAAGGAATTCAACGCCAGGGTGAAGCGCGACGTCGCCAAACGCGGCGCCGAGCCTACGACCGGTCTCTCGCTCGCCGACTGGAAGGACAAGTGGTTCGATCGGCGCGAGAAGATCGAGAAGAAGCGTGGCATCAAGAAGGAGAAGCATCGCTGGAAGAAGCACGTCGAGACGGCGAAGTTCTATCGCACTCCGATGCGGTGGGTTACGCGCGCGATGTGGATGGAGTGGCTCGACACCGTGCAGGAAGGCCGCGCGGAGCAGACGGCAAAGAACATCCTCAACCTCGTTCGCTGCGCGCTCGGGGACGCCGTGAAGTTCGGTCACCTCGACGCGAACCCTTTGCTCGGCGCGAAGGTCGCGAAGGTCGCACGCGTCGGCGAGCCCTGGACCTTCTTGTCCGTCGATGAGCAGGAGGCGCTCACCAAGGTCATCCCCGAGGACGAGCGTTGGGTGATGCGCTTCGCCCTCGGCAGCGGCTTGCGTCTCGGCGAGCTCGGGTCGCTGCACCTGGAGGATCTGATCGTCGACGGTGACAACCCGCGTGTCATCGTCAAGTACGGCTCGATCGTTGGCGGCGTCGGTCAGCCGACGAAGAGTGGGAAGTCGCGCGTCCTCGCGCTCAACGGTGTTGCGCTCGAGGCGGCCAAGCGCTGGCTGGCGCTGATGAAGTCGGTCATCAAGGAGAACCCGTCGAGCCTCGTGTTTTCCACCAAGTACGGCGCCGTGCGTCGCCGTGCTCCTCGGGCTTGGTCGTCCTGGTTGAAGGCCGCCGGGATCACGCGCAGGGTGCGTTGGCACGATCTCCGGCACTCGTGCGCGACGAGCTTGATCTGCGGGTGGTGGGGGCGCCGCTGGTCCACGGAGGAAATCAAACAGCAGCTCGGCCACGCCTCGGTCGTGACCTCGGAGAGGTACGCACACCTCGCCGACGACATCCTGCGCGAGCCGGCGCGCGCGGCAGTCGGCTACATGATCGAAGCCGATCCGGAGGACCGCGAAGACGGTGACGACGAAGACGATGGAGATAATTCCGACGCCGCGCCGGCACGTCGAAGGGGCTCCTCACGAGCCGCTCAGCGCGCGCTGGTCACGCGCCGGTCACAGAGGGCCCAAGTGCGCGAAAGCGCTCGTGTTGTCCGCGCTTTCGTAAACCGCAGGTCGTGGGTTCAAATCCCATGGTTGGCTCAGAGGTCTTCGTGTCGGTCGCCCTCGGGCGCGACCCCCGTTGCCCAACTGTTACGCGGCCCGGCGGCCGATACGCGCGCGGCGTCGTATCGATGTCCAAGCGGCGCCTCGTTCGCGGCGACCACTGTCGGCTGCGACGCAGTCAGCCGCGGACATTTTGCGTCCACCGTCCTCATGGCGCGTCTTGTTGAGTGTTGGATCGTGCCCAACCCATCTGCTCCATGTCGCGGAACACGGAACCCCCACGACGCGCTCTTCAAGCACACGTTCTCGCAGGTCGAGCACGTGGCCGGCGAGGTGCGCAGCGTGTTGGCGCCGGCGCTGGTCGCGAAGCTCGACTTCGCGACGCTCGACGCGTGCCCCGGCACCTTCGTCGACGAAGCCCTCTCCGACGCGCACGCCGATCTGCTCTTCTCGATCGAGCTCGCCGGGCACCAGGCGCTCCTCTACCTGCTGCTCGAGCACCAGAGCACGGTGGACCCGCTCATGCCGTTCCGCATGACGCGGTACATGGTGAAGATCTGGGACGGCTGGCTCGCGGACCACCCCGGCGCGCCTCGCTTGCCGGTGATCGTGCCAATCGTGCTGCACCACAGCGAGACCGGCTGGACGGGCTCGGTGGCGCTCGACGGGATCCTCGACATTCCCGACGACGCGCGCCAAGCGCTCGATCCATACCTCCCGCGCGTGGGGTTCGTGCTCGACGACCTCACCTCGCAGACCGACGAGGAGCTCCAGTCGCGCGCGATGAGCGCGCTGGGCCGCGCGGTGTTGTGGTGCCTGCGCGACGCGCGGCGTGCGGGAGAGATCCTCCGCAAGCTCGAGCGCTGGGCGGAGGTGGTCCGCGAGGTCGCGCGATCCCCAAGCGGCCCGCGGGCGCTGCACGCGGTCTTCCGCTACATTTGGGAGGTCTCCGACCTTCGATTGGACGAGCTGAAGGAGTCGGTGCTGGCCAAGGTCGGGGACGAAGTGAGGGACACGATGATCACGACAGCAGACAGACTGCGAGCAGAGGGACGCGCGGAGGGGCGCGCGGAGGGGAAGGCCGAGGGCGAGCGGGCGCTTCTTCTGCGCCTGCTGACGTCACGGTTCGGGGCACTTCCCTCGTCGGTCGTCGAACGCGTCGAGCGCGCAACGGTCGCGGAAATCGAGTTCTTCGGCGAGCGCATCCTCACGGCCGCGACGCTCACCGAGGTCTTCGGCGACGCCTGACGATCGGCAGCCGTTCCCGCGCCGCCGCCCGAGTGGGGCGCTATGACTTCTTCTTCGCCGAAGCAGCGCGTGCCGCAGTGTTGGCGGCCACCGCAGCCCGGATCAACTTCTTGAACGCGGCCTCCTTGAGCTTCTCGCCCTCGCGAATGTCGATGGCGCGGCGCACGTTCCCCTCGAGGCTCGAGTTGAACAGCTGCTGCGGGTCGTCGAGCGCGGCGCCTCGGAAGAAGGTGAGCTTCACGACCTGCTTGTAGGCCTCGCCGGTGCAGACCCCGCCGTCGTGGGACCACACGGGCGTGCCCATCCACTTCCATTCCTCTTCGATCTCCGGGTCCGCGTCGTGGATCAGCTGGCGAACCCGGGCGAGCGTCGCGCCCCGCCAGTCCCCGAGCTCCTCGATCCGCTTCGTGATCTTCTTCGCCGCCGCGGCGCTGTTCGGAGCGGGTTTCGCCGGCATGATCCGACTACTCATACGCGCGGGTCCGGATGTTGTTCAAGCCTCACAGGCCCGCCGGATACGTCTCCGGCGGCTCGCCGGTGACCCACCGCGGCTCGCGCTCGATGGGCTCGAGCGCGCGCGTCGTGTCGTAGTGCAGAACGAAGTCGAACTGCTCGGCGATGCGGCAGCGGAAGTAGTGGCTGGCGCGCTCGGTTTCGGGTCGGTACACGACGCCGATCGCGCGCTCGAGCAGGTCCTCGCGGAGCGCGCCGGACACCTCGCCGAGGTTCCTGAGATCGAGGAGGAAGCGCTCGATGCCCACCTGGTGGAACAGCTCCTCGACGCTGCCGGGTAGGGCGCGGCGCACGCGCTTTCGCTGCGCGATGCCGTCCCACTCCGACGCGGCGGTGACCGTGCCGCTGTGGGTGGTGAAGCCGATCGAGAGCGCGCGGTCGCCGTAGCGTTCGCGCACGAGCTGACCGACGTTCAGCTCGCCGTGGTCGCTCGCCTCGGTCGCGCGGGCGTCGCCGAGGTGCGAGTTGTGCGCCCACACCACGATTCGCGCGTCGCCGAGGTGGCGCGCGATCGCGTCGATGGTGTCGGTCATGTGCGTGTCGCGGAGGTTCCACGACGGCGTGCTGCCGAAGTACATCGTGCGGTAGTAGCGCTCGGCGTTGGCGACGAGCCGAGCGTTCTGCTCGGCGTCGAAGAAGCCCTCGCTCCGAACCGCGCGCTCCATCTCCACGAGCTGCGCGAGCACCTCGCGCTCGCACGACTCCGAGATGCCGAGCGACGCGATGTAGCCATAGCGTTGGGCGTCCTCGCCGAACTGCTCGATGCACGCGTAGCGCTCCCTCGCGCGCGCGGCGGCGGGTGGGTCCACGCGCTCGAGGTAGTCGAGGACCGCGCGCATCGAGGCGTGCAGGCTGTAGAGATCGATCCCGTAGAACCCGACCTTGTGGGCGCCGCGGCCGGGCGCGTGGTTGCGCGCGTGCAGCCAGCCGACGAAGTCGGCGACCACGGTGTTGCGCCACATCCAGGTGGGGAAGCGGCGGAACCCGGAGAGCGCCTCGACCGCGTCGCCGTCGGCGGTCGAGCCGGTGACGTAGCGGTGCACGCGCGCGGCGTCGGGCCAGTCTCCCTCGATCGCGACCGCGTTGAACCCGAGCTCTTCGATGAGTCGCTTGGTGATCGCCGCGCGCGCCTCGTAGAACTCGTGCGTGCCGTGCGTTGCCTCGCCGATGAGGACGATCTGCTTGTCCCGGCATGGGTGCACGAGGGCGTCGAAGCCAGCGAGCGGCTGCGCCATGGTCCGTAGGGCCGCGACGGTCTGCGCCATGGCATTCGAGCGTGCAAGCGCCGCACCTCACTCGACGGGCAGGAACTCCTCCCAGCCGAACCGCTCCGGGTACTCGCGCCACGGCCCCTCGCATTCGCGTCGCGCCGAGCAGGACGTGCAGGGGGCTCCGTGCGCCTTGCCCGACGAGACGCGCCAATCCGAGTACTCGAGCACCTGCCCGTCGAGATCGACGACGGTGGTGCGCGGGATGCGTTGCTCGACCGCGAGCTCCTCCATACCGGGGAGAAAGCACAGCGGCACGGCTTCGGTCATCAGCTGCATGCCGCTCCGCTCCGCGACCTTGCGCGCGCGGCGGATCGGATCGACCACCTCGGAGAGACGCGGCACGACCTCGTCGAAGAGCTCCGCGGCGGTGCCCACCGGGTGCACGAACGCGAGCTGCGCCGACCGCACGCCGAGCGCCCCGAGCAGCGCTACCAGCGCCGGCAGATCGTGCGCGTTGCTCTTGGTGATGACCGAGTTGGTGACGACGGGGAGCCCCTCGGCGACGACGTTGCGTATGCCCTGCACCGATTGCTCGAAGCTGCCCGCTGCGCGCGTGAGCTCGTCGTGCACCGCGGCCGTCGAGCCGTGGAGCGAGGGGGAGACTTCGTCGACGCCCGCGTCGCGCAGGCGCGCGAGCACGCTCGGGTAGGCGAGCATGCGCCCATTGGTCTGCAGCTGGATCGGCGCGTAGCCGAGCCGGCGCGCCGCAGCGACGAGCGCCGCGAGGTTCTTGTAGAGCGTGGGTTCGCCGCCGGTGAGCACGAGGCCCTGCTCGCCGCGCTTCACCCGCCGCAGTCGGAGGACCAGCTCCTCCCAGGCAATGGCGCCGCACTCGCTCCGCTTCTCTCCCTGCGCGCAGAACACGCAGCGGTTGTTGCAGGCAAAGCCCACCTTCAGGTCCGCGCGCGGGAGGGGGCGCATCCCATATGGATAGCCCTGCGCGGCGCGCCGCTCATGATCGTTGTCATGTCCCCTTGCGGCGGTCCCTGCTGCACTCGAACGATGGAGCTTCATCGACTTCCGGTGAACCCGCGGGCCGCTCGGGTGAACGACGCCGTCGAGCGGCTGGCGAGCTTCGCAGTACGCACCCTCGATCGCTTCCGCGGCCGCGCGGCGGGCTACGACGACGAGCACTACGAGTTCGTCGGCGGCGCGCGCGACGAGCTGCGCAAGAAGCACTACGACAAGAGCCTCCGCCTGCTGTGGAAGGCCGAGGCGCGCGCGCCGTGGTCGTCGTTCAAGGACTGCACCCACGAGGAGCGCGCGCTCGTCGACATGGCGGAGCGCGGCATGTCCGAGGCCGAGCGCGCCGAGCGCCGCCGCATCGCGAGCGCGGAGTTCCGCCGCCTCATCGACGAGAGCTACACGCCCGCGCAGAAGCGCGCGCTCGTGAAGGTGCTCTCCGCCATCGGCCACGGCGAGGCCTACGCGTGGCTCGTCTCGGCGACGCTGCTCACCGAGGTGAAGAGCACCGGCGGCAAGGCGGCGCTCACCATGCAGGTGCTCGAGGAGGCCAAGCACTTCGTCGTGATGCGCGAGCTCGCGCAGGCGTTCGGCGTGCCGATCCCGCGCCAGAGCGCGTGGGAGTATCTGCTCCTCGAGGGCACGCTGCGCGCGAAGGGCCTCGACAAGTTCTTCGGGATGAACGTCCTCGTCGAGACGATCGCGCTCTCGATCTTCGGCATGGTCGCCGAGTATCCCGGGCTCGAGGTGCTGCAGATGTTCCACCTCGACGAGTCGCGCCACACCGCGTTGCCGGTGAACTACTTCCTCGAGTTCCCGATGAGCGACCGCGAGAAGTCGAGCGCGCTCGGTCGCATGCGCCGCCTGGTGATGGCGCTCCCGGCGATCCCGCTCGTTCTCTACCTCGAGCCGGAGCTCGCCGAGCTCGGCATCGACGCGTTCGACTTCGCCGGCTCGATCCTCCGCAAGTCGGCGCGTCTCTCGGTGCGGGCCGGGTTCCTCACCGAGGAGCAGGCCAGCAAGCAGAACGCGTTCTTCAATGGGGTGTTCAACGCCTACTGCCGCCTCACCCGGCCGAACCACACCTTCAAGAACTTCATGGAGGCCGACACCTCCCGCGGCGAGGCGGTCAAACAGACGGAGCGAGAGATCTTCGCGCAGGTGTGAGCGCGCGCTCGAGGCGCGGCGCGAGATCGGCGAACACGAGGACCCCGAGCGCCCACCACAAGACGATCCACAGCGGCACGCCGAAGAACCACCCGAGCGCGTAGCGGTGCAGGCCGCCGAAGTGGATGAACGCCATCTCGACCGGCGGTCCGACCACGAGCGCGACCAGCGCGAGCCGTCGTGCGCGCTGCGGGGGTCGGAGCACGAGCACGTAGACGAGCAGTCCGATCGCGAACGGCGCCCACGACCAGACGGGATCGCTCCACAGCCGGTAGATCGCCTGCCGCGTGGCGAGCACCAGCGCGAGCTGGGCGGCGACCGAAAAGACGCCCGCGCCCTCGCGGGTCTCGCCGAGCCGGGCGGAGCCCGCGAGCGACGCGATCGCGCGGAGCACGAGGCCCCAGTAGAGGAGCATCCACAGCGGGATCGTCGACCACGCGAGATCGGTCGGCACCGAGTACACGTACACGCCGTGGCGGACGACGGTGTTCCAGTCGTTGGCCGCGCCGATCAGCGTGCACAGCGCGAAGAACGGCAGCTCGACCCTCAGCGCGCGCCCGCCCCACGTGCACGCGAGCAGGAGGCGGACCACCAGCGCCGCGGCGACGAGCGCGGTCATGAACGAGAGGCGATGGCTCGCGAGGCACACCGCGATGCCGACGGCGAGCATCGCGCCGACGTCGACCACCACTCCACGATCGCTGGCGGTCATGCGCGCCCGAGGAACCCGGCGACCTCGCCGAGCAGAGAGAGCGGGTGGAGCAGCCCGTTGGCGTACGCGTCGGTGCTGTAGTTCTGCGCCCAGTTGCAGCTGCCCCCGCAGCGCTCGGCGAAGCGAGTGGGATCGATCTTCTCGGTGCACGCCTTCCACAGCGAGTCGACGTCGGCGTAGTCGAGGACCGGAACCCGCGCCGGCTCAACCGCGACCGAGGCCTTGCACGGCCAGTAGAGAGCGCCGTCGTGGTCGATGTGGGGCTTGAGCGTGTTGCGGCAGTCGAGCGGCTCGGAGAACAACAGCCGCCGGTTCATCCGCAGCGAGCCGGTGATCTTCTGCCCCTCCCGCTTGCGTGCGAGCACGAGCTCGGCGAACGCGCGGTAGTCGGGGTCGTCCGCGAGCCGCCCGTCGATCGACGCGCCCGTGTTCATCGGCACCTGCGTGAACCACACCCCGAGGTCGCGGGCGAAGTCGAGGACGTCGCGCGCGTGGCCGACCTGGCCCGGCTGCACCACGCAGTTCACCATCAACTTCACGCGGTACTCCTCGGCGAGCTCGGCGAGCAGGTAGAGGTTGCGGAGCACGTCCTCCGGGTGCTTCGTGCCCCAGGTGCGCGAGAGCCACGACAGATCGAGCCCGTCGAGGCTGACGACGATGGTGTCGATGTCGCGGAGGAAGGTGGCGAACGACGGCATGGCGAGCAGTCGGTCGATCGCGCTGCCGTTGGTGTTGATGACGATGGGGTAGTAGTCGAGCTCGCGCGCGCGGGCCGCGAGCTGTGGCAGGTCCTTTCGCAGCGTGGGCTCGCCGCCGGCGAAGTACACGCTCGACGCGCGGGTGCGCATCACCTCGAGCAGCCGCAGCCCCGACGCGGTGTCGAGCGTGCCCTCGTCGGGCAGCTCGGGGTAGCGCGCGCCGCGGTGATCGTCGCAATACGTGCAGAGGAAGTTGCACGCGCGATGGGTCGTCCAGATGAAGTACAGCGGCAGGAGATCCTCGCGACCCGCGCGCGCGCGGCGACGGTTCTCCAGGTAACCGCGCGCCGCGGTCGACACCGACGCGGCGGCGCGACGGGCGTGGGCGAGCCGGGGCTCGGGGGGCGCGAGGGACGGCCGCAGCCGCGCCGCGAGCGTTCGTCCCTCGCTCGAGAGCTTCGCGAGATCGGGGCGCGTGGGGGCGAGCGGCAAACGAATCATCGTGACCTCCCAGTCTCGAGCGGCTGCTCCGCTCGGATGTTCTCGAGCGGCTGCTCCGCTCGGATGTTCTCGAGCGGCTGCTCCGCTCGGATGTTCTCGAGCGGCTGCCCCGCTCGGATGGTCTCGAGCGGCTGCCCCGCTCGGATGGTCTCGAGCTGCTCGATCGCGCCGAGCGTTGTGGCGACGAGGACGTCCTCGGCGGCGCGCGGCGCGTCGCTCGCGAGCACGGTGCGGAGGCCGATCCGCAGCCAAAGCGCGAGGAGGCCGAGCGACAGCAGCGTGCGGTGCGCGGCGTCGACACCCTCGCGCGCGAGCCAGTCGTCGAGGAGCGCGCGCGCCTCGGGGTTGATGCCCTCCGCGAGGGCGTCTCCGGCGAGGCCCCGGGTGACCCGCTCGCCGTACCATCCGACGAACGCGCGCTCGGCGGCGAGCGCCGCGAGGAACGTGCGCGCAGCGGCGCGGACCCTGGCCTCGCGCCCCGAGCACTCCCCGACGGCGCGCGCGATTCGCGCGGCGAGGGCGCGGTTGAAGTCCGCGAGCAGCGCGTCGGCGATCGCGTCCTTGTCCTGGAAGTGCAGGTAGAAGGTTCCGTGCGCGACGCCGGCTTCGCGCGCGACGTCGGAGACGACGGTCTGCGACCACCCGCTCCGGGCGAAGCACCTCGCCGCCGCGGCGAGCAGGCCCGCACGTGTCTCTTGCTTCTGTTTGGCGCGATCGGTGGGTGACACCGTGTCAGTGATACGGCGTCAGTGGGGCCGTGCACTGACGGATGTCACGCGCACCCGGCGCGCCTCGACTGCAGTGCTTGCGTAGGAGCGTGTTGGCTCGGGCCAACAACCTCCTCAGAAGCCCCAGGGACGAACCGCCGCGGTCGACGGCCCCTTGTAGCCGTAGACGTGGGCGCGGGGGTGGTGCTCCGCATGGCGCTCGCACCAGAGCTCGGCGCCCTTGGTCTCCCTCTGGCGTGTGACGCAGTCGGGGCAGGGCGGCTCGATGTCGGCGATCGGCACCTCGGCGCTGTGTTCGATCGCGCGGACCACGAGCACCGGGCAGGTCGCTTGCGTGACGACCTCGCCGGCGACGGAGCCCATGAGCGCGCGGGCAATGCCGCGGCGTCCGTGGGTGCCGACGACGATCAGCCCCGCGCCCGCGGCGCTGGCGAACCGCACCAGCGCGGCTGCAGGGCGACCGCTGACCACGTGGCCGGTCACCTCCCCGAGCTCTGCGTCCTTGTGCTCCTCGCGCCAACTCGAGAGGACGCCGTCGACGTGGGCGCGCAGCTTCTCGAGGTCCTGATCGATCTTGCCGATCGTGCGACCGGTCACCGGGAACCCCTCGAGCGGCGACCGGATGTGGACCGCATGGAGGGATGTGGCCCCGGCCGCGCTCGCGAGCGCAAACGCCGCGCGAAGCGCGGCATCGCCGAGGTCCTGGAAGTCGACACCGATGACGATCTTGCGCGTGTTGGTCATGATGAGCCCCTCAGCACGAACCCTGCCGCGCGAGATTCGCTGGTTTTCTCGCGTGTTTGTCGCGCGCAATTCGCGCACGTGGCGCAAGGGCTGCGTGGAGGCCCGCGTCGGTACGTCGATTGCTCTCTCTGCACTCACGGAGGCGAGCCATGTGGGACGACCCCAAAGAGAAGTGCGAGAAGCTCCTCGACGAGGGCCAGGGCCAGAACGCCGAGCTCGTGGCGCGCGACGCGCTCGGTCTGGCGCGGGCGCTGTACGGCGAGAGCGGTGACACGACCGCGCGCTGCTACGCGACGCTCGGTCAGGTCCTCCTCGCGGTCGGCAAACCACGCGACGCGATCGCTCCGCTCTCCCACGCGCTGTCGGTGTGGAAGCGCGATCCCCTCGCCACCGAGCGCGCGGCCGAGATGCTCGACTACCTCGGCGAGGCCTACGAGCACCTGCACAAGCCGCGACGCGCGCGGCGGGCGTACGAGCGCAGCCTCAAGCTACGCGAGCACGCGTTCGGCCCGCGCGATCCCGACATCGCCCGCTCGCTCGAGCACCTCGCCCACCTCATGAGCACGCAGCGGCACGACGACGCCGCCGCCGAGCAGTTCCTCCTCCGCGCCGAGGAGCTCCTCGCCGACGTCCCCGGTCGCTTCGCCGAGCTGTGCGAGGCCCTCCATCAGCTCGGAGCGCTCTACCTCCACGAGGGCAACCTCATCGACGCGCAGCGCACGTTCGAGCGCGCGTTCCGCCTCAAGGCCGCAAAGCTCGGGTGGAACGACCCCGACCTGTGGACCCAGGCGCGCGATCTGGCGATCGCGTGGGCCCGGTCGGGAGAGCTGCGCCTCGGAGAGATCTTGCTCCGCCGCGCGATCGAGCTGAGGCAGAAGGCGGTCCCGACCGATCACCCGGACATCACGGCGCTCGAGTCGCAGCTCCGCGACGTGCTCATCTCGGAGGCGCGTCTGGTGAACGAGGCGTCTCCCGAGCCCTAGGGATCGCAGTACCACGACACGATCGTGAAGCGGCGTCCCGACGCGACCCTCGTGACCTCGTGCGGGAGGTCGGAGGGGAAGGCCAGGAGGGATCCCGGCGCGCCGCGGAACGGCAACCCGAGATCTTTGTCCACCTCGGGGAACAGCCCGAACAGCACGAGCTCGCCCGCGGCGTAGTCCTCGTTGAGGAAGAGGACGACCGAGATCTTTCGCTCGGGCGACGAGGGCTTGTCGTCGACGTGGGAGCTGAAGAAGTCACCCTCGGCGTATTCGAGGAAATGCGGCCGCTCGGTGCGCGTGACCACCCGGTGGAAGTGCTCGGCAACGCGGGGCCGCACCTCGGCGAGGAGCGCGTCGACCCTCGAGCGCGCGACGTCGGACACGACGAGGTCGCGACAGCGACGCACGGAGTCGTCGACCTTGGCCTCGCCGTGCCGCACCACCATCGCGCGCAACGGCTCGGCGGCGGACATCTCGTCGCGGAGAGCGGCGCACCCCTCGCGATCGAGGGCGTCCGGGAGGACGAACAGACCGAGACCGCGAAAGACGCTCGTACCCGCCACGCCGAAGGCTTAGCACGCCCCTCAGAGCACGAACGACCAGCTCACGCCGACGGCGTGGCGGTCGCCGGTGGGGACGGGGGCGCCGAGCGTGCTCGCGCTCTTGCCCGGGCCGCGGCCGCTCCAGCCGTAGTGGAGGAGTGTCGGCACGAGCCAGCCGCTGAGCGCCCCCACGACCGCGCCGGCCAGGATGTCGGTCGCGTAGTGGTTGTCGGTCGCCATCCGGCCGATCGCGACGGCGCCGCTGACCGCGATGCCGGCGCCGCACGCGATCGCGTCCCACGGGGCGCCGTAGAGCTCGAGGTGCGCGTGGTGCGTGCACATCAGCGCCGCGCCGGTGACGGCAAGGGCCATGTGTCCGCTGACGAAGCTGTTGGTGCCGCCGAGCCCCTCGTCCTTGCACTGGTCGTAGTTGCCGGTGCGCTCGAGGCACATTTGGATGTAGGGGCGTGCGCGGCGGACGAGCGCTTCGGTCGCGCGGAAGACGAAGCCGGTGATGGCGAAGGCCTGCAGGTTGATCAGCGACGTCTGCGCCGCGACCGTGCTGCTCCCGCGCGCGAGCGGGACGATCAGCGCGTCGACGATGAGCGGGTAGCCCATCATGCTGAAGTACGAGATCGTGCTCGCGAGCTGCCAGTTGTCGCGCGCCGTGGAGCTCTCGGCGCGGAAGGTGTCGCGGAGCGCCTTGTCGAAGAGGACCGGACGCCCCCACGTCGGCTGGAACCGCGGGATGAGATAGAGCGTGATGAGGCCCGCGCCGGCGACGGCGGTGGTGACGTATTCGCTCGTGCGGAAGCGAGGCCACTCGTCCTTCCATTCGAGCTTGTCCGCGCGAGCGGCGGGCGCGGTGGCGAGCAGCAGGAGGCCAGCGAGCCCCGCGAGGGCGGTGTTCACTTCGCCTACGATGCCGCTTGGGCGACGTGAGCGCGCGAAGGACACGGCGTGCGATTGTAGGGCATCATGGCCCCTGTGAAATTGGATCCGAACCTGCTTTGGGCCGCCGAGCGTACGCTGCTCGCTTGGGTCCGGACCGGCGTCGGCATGATGGGCTTCGGGTTCCTGCTCGCGCGGCTGACCGTGACCCAGACCGCCCGCACTGCGGTCGCGGTGGGGACCGCGCTCGCGGTGCTCGGCGGAATCGTCAACTTCGCGGCGACCATCCGCTACCGGACCCAGATCCATCGCATCCGACACGGTCACGAGCAACTGCCGGACGTGTTGCTGCCCACGGCCGTGGGCATCGGCAGTGCGCTGATCGGCGGCGCGATCGCCGTCGCCCTGTTCCTGTGATCACTTCGCGACGGGGTCGGTCGGGGGCACGAGGAAGAGCACCGTGCGGCGATCGAGCTTGACGCTGCCGGGCATGCCGAGGACGTCGATGAAGGCGTTGAAGAACTGCGCCTTGTCCTTGGGCGGGACGATGAGGTTGGTCTTCGGCAGCACCTCGAAGCACACCGGCGTGCCGACGGGGACGGCGAGGAAGGTGTCCTCCTTGCCGTCGCCGTTGCTGTCCTTCGCCTTGTGCGCGGGGCACTTCTGCGCGGGATCGCCCTCGGACATCGCGCGGATGGTGTCGATGAAGCCGGTGGCGTTGACGCCGTCCGGGTTGGTCGGATCGTTGGACGGCACCGCGGTGACGTCGAAGATCGAGCCGACGCTGAGCGCGCCGATCGCGCGGACGATCGAGTCGCCGAGGCCGACCCCGTCCTCGATGAGGAAGTTGAGGCGGCATTGCTTCTTCGACCCGCCGACGGGACGCGATGCGCCGGCGAGGCCGGTGCAGCACTCGCCGGTGGCGCCGCACGCGCCGGCGAAGGCGGCAGGCGGCACGTTGCTGTCGGTGTAGTCCGAGAGGTAGTTCGTCAGGTCCTCGAGGTCGGTGTAGTAGCTCGAGTATTCGGTGATGCCGATGAAGCGCACGTTGTTCGCGCGGAACGCGGGCATCAGGTCCTTCTCGAGGGCGTAGGGGCCGGACGGGTCGTGCCAGTGCGCGTCGGTGACGTTGGCGACGACCGGCAGCGCGCCCGGGCGGAACTCGACGGCGCCGTAGGTGCCGGGCGCCGGCGTGTGCGCGGGCGTGGTGGAGCACGCCTTGCCGGTGACGATGTGCATCATCGCGCAGATGTCGGCCTCGGGCTCGTCGCCGCCGCCGCCCGCCGTGAGCAGGCTCGTGGCGGACTG
>JALHOE010000011.1:0-64246 GCA_022843175.1 Deltaproteobacteria bacterium | reverse complement strand
GCGGACTGCGCCTTCGACACGTCCTCGGTCATCCGCTGGAGGACCTTGACCACCCAGGTGTCGCCCATGTCGCGGAAGTCGGCGACCGCGAGCGCCACGTTGGGGATCGCCTTCTTGAGGCCGGGGAAGATCGAGGACGAGAGGTTGGCCTTGAGGTTGTTGATCGCCCCCGACATCGAGCCGGTGGTATCGACCGAGAACGCGACGTCGACCTGCTTGATGTTGGTGCCGAACTTCAGCACGTCGCGCGAGGGCGTGGGCGAGAGCTTGTAGGGCTCGAGGAAGAAGAAGTCGCGGCGATCGCAGTTCTTGCGGAGCGAGGCGAGCGTGACGTTGGCGAAGCCCTGTTTGCCGCGGGCGCTCGCGCGGATGACGGTGGTGACGCCGAGCGCGGTGCCGGGGAGCTTGTCGACCGAGGTGAGCTCGGGGCCCGCGAACGTGCCGAGCGCCGCGTCGTCGAGCGTGAGGACCACCTCGGCGCTCACGTCGGTCTCGCTGCCGTCGTTGTTCTGCAGCTTCGCGGTGTACTTCTGCTTCGCGGCCGTGGCCGGCGTGGTGCACTGGTCGATGAACAGCACCGCGTTGGAGGGCGAGAGGAAGATCTCCTGCAGGCCCGCCGCGTCGCCCACCTCGCCGGAGATGCCGTCGGTGTTCAGGCCGCCGCCGTCGTCGGTCAGCCTGCCGGGGCCGGGCTCTCGGTCGGCGTCGGCGCCGCAGCCGAGTGCGAGGAACAGGGGAAGGAGCAGGGCGCGGGTGGTCATGGCGCGCGAAGCCTGACCTGCCTCAGCCGTTCGTCAAGCCTGCCGGGCCTAGAGACCCATCTGCTTGGCGATGATCACCTTCATGATCTCGTTGGTGCCGGCGAAGATCCGCTGCACCCGTGCGTCCATGTAGGCCCGCGTGACCGGGTATTCGAGCATGTAGCCGTAGCCGCCGAAGAACTGCAGACAGGTGTCGACGACCTCGGAGCCCATCTCGGTCTGCCACAGCTTGGCCATCGAGCACTCCTTGACCAGGTACTTCCCGGCGACGTGCTCGGCGACGAGGCGGTCGAGGAACGCGCGGCCCACTTCGACCTTGGTGGCGCACTCCACGAGCTTGAACTGCGTGTTCTGGAACTTGCCGATCGGCTTGCCGAACGCGCGGCGCTCGGTGCAGTAGGCGATCGTGTCGGCGAGCACCTGCTCGGCGGCGGCCTGCGAGGCGATCGCCACGCACAGGCGCTCCTGCTGCAGCTTCTTCATCAGCATCATGAAGCCGGAGCCCTCTTCGCCGAGGCGGTTCGCCGAAGGGACGCGGCAGCCCTCGAACGCGAGCTCCGAGGTGTCCTGCGACGCCATGCCCATCTTCTTGAGCTTCTTGCCCTTGATGAAGCCCGGCGTGCCCGCCTCGACGACGAACAGCGAGATGCCCTGGTGCGCGCGCGCCGGGTCGGGGTCGGTCTTCGCGGCGACGATGCACAGATCGCAGAGGATGCCGTTGCTGATGAACGTCTTGCTGCCGTCGATGACGTAGTCGTCGCCGTCGCGCACCGCGCGCGTGCTCAGCGCGGCGAGGTCGCTGCCGGTGCCGGGCTCGGTCATCGCGATCGCGGTGACGAGCTCGCCGGACGCGCAGCCGGGGAGCCACCGCTTCTTCTGGGCGTCGCTGCCGAACTCGGCGATGTAGGGGACGACGATGTCGGAGTGGAGCGGGATCGCGAAGCCGGACTCGTAGGCCCTTGAGAGCTCTTCCATCACGATCACCGCGTGGAGGAAGTCGCCCCCGGCGCCGCCGTACTCCTCGGGGAGCCAGGTGCAGAGGAGCCCCGCGGCGCCGGCCTTCCGCCAGGCCTCGCGATCGACCATGCCCTGCTCGGCCCATTTCTCCTGGTTGGGCTTGACCTCCGCGTCGATGAACGCGCGGACGGTGCGCCGAAAGTGCTCGTGATCTTCGCGGAAGAGGTTGCGGTCCACGCCCGCAGCATAACGCGCGCGCGGCTCCCGTAGTGCGGTGCGGCATCCGCCGTGCAGCAGGGTCTGTGGTCCGGGGCAACCACCACCGAACGTGCGTAAACCGTACGTCCTGCCCCGAGGAGGCACGCCCGATGTTCAAGAACCTTCTCATGTTCCTTGGTATGCGAAAGGCCCAGCAGTCCTGGATGCGCCGCAACGGCACGATGCTCGCCCCGATCGGCGGCATGGTCCCTGCGCTCGGGTGGCTCGCGTGGCAGAACCGCGCGAAGCTCAAGTCGATGTACGCCGAGCACGTCGCGCCGAAGCTCGGCCAGATGCGCAAGGGGTCGGTCTCGACCGCGCGCGTGCCGCGGCCGTCGTCGCCGTCGGCCTCGACGACGGTTTAGAGGCCATTTCTCATAGGTGGGCGCGCGCGTAAGCGAGCGCCCAACAGTTCCAGCCGAAGGCGCTCGCTGACGCGCGCGCCTGTGACTGCGCGTGGGCCGCACGGGCGAGCCCGCGCGCCCTTTTTGTAGACAGCGCGCGCGGGCGGGTGCTCCGCTCGGCAACGGTGCGCACGATACCCGTCTTCGCATTTGGAATCGCCGCGACGCTGCGTCCTCGCGAGGTCGCGGCGCTGTTCGGCTGGGCGACCGAGCCCGCCGACCCGCGCTACCGAATGACGAAGACGTTCGTGATGGCGCAGCACAGCGATGGTCACTACATCGTCGTGTACGACTTCGGCGCGGTCGTGTTCTTCGACTGCAGCAAGGAGGAGCGCGAGACGTTCATGTCGAAGCTCCTCGCGTCGCTCCCGCCGGAGCCGCACCCGCCCCTGCTCGACGACTACCTGATCGAGGTGCGGGAGGGCTCGGAGCCCCTCGTCAGCTTCGACCGCGCGATCATCCCCACGCTCGACGGCCCGATCGTCGAACTGATGTCCCTCATCCTCGCTCAGTCGGTCGCCATGGACTACTACGAGGAGGACGTCGCCGTCGCGTACAAGCGGGTCGAGCAGTTCGCCAACAGCCTCGCCGAGCGCGGCGCCATCCGGCTCTCGGAGCGCTCGGTCAACCGGTTCGTGGGCAACATCCTCTCCGTCCGCAACCAGATCGCGATGACGCTCTCGCTGCTCGACGCGCCCTCGGCCACCTGGGAGCGCGAGCTGTACGACCGGCTCTACCGACACCTCCGCGTGGCGTTCGAGATCGGCGATCGGCACCAGACGCTCGAGCACAAGATTCAGCTCATTCAGCAGAACCTCGAGATCGTTGTCGACCTCGTGCAGTACAAGCGCGGCAAGGTCCTCGAGCTCACCATCATCGCGCTGATCGCCTTCGAGATCGTCATCACGCTGACCGACAAACTGCTGCTCAAGAAGTGAAGCGGGCAGTCGTGTCGCGCCGTGCTAAGAGGGGGCCATGAGCGCCCTCGTCATCGGGATCGCCGGCGGAACCGGCTCGGGGAAGACCACGGTCGCCCGCGCGATCGGCTCCTCGCTGCCGCAGGACCGGGTCTCGATGATCGAGTACGACGCGTACTACCGCGACCGGCCCGACCTCACCGAAGAGGACCGCGCCCACCTCAATTTCGATCATCCCGATGCTCTCGAGAGCGCGTTGCTCGTCGAGCACCTCCGCGAGCTCAAGGCCGGCAACGCGGTCGACGTGCCGATCTACGACTTCAAGACCCACCGCCGGCGCGAAGAGAGCCACCACGTGCTGCCCACGCCGGTGATCATCCTCGAGGGCATCCTGGTGTTCGTGGAGCCGGCGGTGCGCGAGCTCCTCGACATCAAGATCTTCGTCGACACCGACGCCGACATTCGAATTTTCCGCCGCATCCGCCGCGACATGGAGCAGCGGGGCCGCACCTTCGAGTCGGTCCGCGAGCAGTACTACAAGACGGTTCGCCCGATGCACATGCAGTTCGTCGAGCCCTCGAAGCGCTGGGCGGACCTGATCATCCCCGAGGGGGGCAACAACCGGGTGGCCCTCGATTTGATCCTCGCGAAGCTGCGCAGTGTGACGGATCGATAGTCGCGTGTAGCATCCGCGGCCGCCCATGGCCGACGCGCAACAGCCGCCCACCGAAGATCCGGACGTCCGATGGCTCCGCGAGGTGTACGCGGGCGACAACACCCGTCAGCTCACGGTGCGCGCGGTCGTCTCCGGGATGCTGCTCGGCGGCGTGATGTCGCTGTCGAACCTCTACATCGCGCTCAAGACGGGCTGGTCATTCGGCGTCACGATCACCGCGGGCATCCTCGCGTTCGTCATCTTCAAGCTGCTCGCGCGGGTGCGCTTGGTGAAGACCGAGTTCGGCATGCTCGAGAACAACGCGATGCAGTCGGTCGCGTCGGCGGCCGGATACATGACGGGCGGCGGCACCGTGGCCGCCATTCCTGCGTTGATGATCGTGCTGCAGACGCCGATCCCCGGCTACCAGATCTTCATCTGGATCACGGCGCTCGCCTTCCTCGGCGTGTTCATGGCGATCCCGATGAAGCGGCAGATGATCAACCAGGAGCAGCTCCGGTTCCCGTCGGGCGTCGCCGCGGCCGAGACCTTGCGCAGCCTGCACCCCCAGCACGGCGCCGAAGAGGGCGACACCGCCGAGGGTGAGCTGCAGGCCCGCGCGCTCCTTCGCGCGGGCTTGCTCGGCGCCGTGTGGACGTGGTGGCGCGGCGCAAAGGCGAGTTGGCTCCCGTACTGGCACCCGCCGGAGCACATCGCACCGCCCTTCACGCTGCACGGCATCGCGCTCAAGAAGTGGACGCTCGCGCTCGACACCTCCCTGCTGCTCTTCGCCGCTGGCGCGATCATGGGGTGGCGCGCTGCGTGGAGCATGATGCTCGGCGCCCTCATCAACTACGGCTTCCTCGCGCCGTGGGGGCACACGCACGGCGTCATTCCCGCGGCCAACGTTGGGTACAAGACGATCGTCAACTTCACCGTGTGGTTCGGCTCGTCGCTGCTCCTCACCGCTGGCTTGCTCCAATTCGCGTTGAGCTGGCGTCAGGTCGCGAAGGCGTTCTCCGGCGTGTCGTCGCTGTTCTCCAAGAACAAGACCGGCACCGACGATCCGCTCGCAGGCATCGAGGTGCCGACGAGCTGGTTTCTGTACGGCGTCCTCGTCTTCGCGCCGATCGTGGTGATCGCCGGCGCGGTCTTCTTCCAGATCAAGTGGTGGATGGCGATCATCACCATCATCCTCTCGTTCTTCCTCGCGATCGTGGCGTGCCGCGCCACCGGCGAGACGGATACGACGCCGACCGGCGCGCTCGCCAAGGTCACGCAGCTCACGGCCGGCGTGCTCGCACCCGGCAGCGTCACGACCAACCTCATGACGGCGAACATCGGCGCCGGCATCGCGATCCACTCCGCCGATCTCCTCACCGATCTGAAATCGGGCTACCTCCTCGGCGCGAAGCCGCGGCAACAGTTCTTCGCGCAGTTCTTCGGCGTCATCGCCGGCTCCGCGTTCGTGGTCCCCGCGTTCCGATTGTTCGTCCCCGATCACACGGTCGTGGGCTCGGCGCAGTGGCCGGCGCCGGGCGCGATCACGTGGGCGAGCGTGGCGCGCGTGCTCGCGAAGGGCGTGGGCGAGCTGCCGGTCGCCTCGCGATGGTTGATCGTGATCGGCGGCACCATCGGCATCCTGATGGTCCTCGCGGAGCGCCGCTGGCCGAAGAAGAAGCCGTACATCCCGTCGGCGATCGGCTTTGGCCTCGCCTTCACGCTGCCCGCGTACAACGTCAGCTCGATGTTTCTCGGCGCGGTGCTCGCGCTCTGGCTGGAGCACCGGAACCAAAAGCTCGCCGACCGCTACATCGTGCCGGTGAGCTCGGGGATCATCGCCGGCGAGAGCCTCATCGGCGTGCTCATCGCCGCGCTACAGGTCAAGCACTGGCTGGATCCGTAGCCCACGCCTTGCGTGCATCGAAGCCGAGCCTGCCGAAGCGCGGCACCCAGTCGCGTTCGAGCGCGCGTCGGAGCACCTCGCCGTACTTCGCGGGCGCCATCAGGCCCCAGGCCCGGTCTGCGGGGGAGATGACGGCGCGCGTCTCGGCGCCGGGCGGCGCGTAGACCGAGCGGATGCGCCGGAACCACGAGGGGAGCTCGCGCTCGATGAGCGCGCGGAGCTGCGGGCCGAGCGGGTGCTCGAGGAGCCACGGGAGGAGCGTCCAGCCGAAGTCGCGATGGCGGACCTCGTCGCGGAGCACGCGGTCGAGGACCTTGCGCGCCGAGGGCACCGTGCAGTCCTCGCGGAGCTTGCTGAACAGCGGCACCGCCACCGTCTCGCCGATGCAGAAGACGTCGACGCACACGCGGGTGATGTCGTACTCGAGGGGCTCGTCCTCGTGGCGCCGGAGCTGGAGCGATTCGCGGGTGATCTGCGGCATGCCGTCGCCGCCAGCGGCAGCGTAGGTGCGGTGACTCAGATCCGCGTGCGCGAGCTCGTCGGAGCAGATGCGCATTCCGAGCTTGATCAGATCGGGCGACGCGCCGGCCTGAATGAGCCACAGCGTGAGGTGCTGCGTGATGGCGGTGCTGCGGTACTCGGCCTCCACGCGCCGCAGCCACTCGGCGCGGACACGGTCGCTCGCCGGTGTGCGCTTCATCGCCTCGATGTTAGAACATGCCACCGTCGAGCGGGGGCGGCGGCGGGTTGCACGTGGACTCGAGCGCCTCCCAGGTGCCGGTCGTGGGGTCGCACTTGGCGTAGATGGTCGGGGTGCCGTAGCAGTCGCCGTAGGTGCAGGTCCCGGTGACGCAGAGGCAGGGGCTACCGTGCTTCGGCGCGGTCGCGGGGCAGACGCTCGTCGAGATCGGCGACGTGACCTTCCACAGACCGGACTCGCACCGGTAGTTCTTCACGGCCGACGGGCTGCACTTGTCGGGGTAGCTGCAGCTCGTCCCCGGCGGCGCCCCGAGGCACGACGTATCCGGCGCGGGTTCGCTGGGGGGGCAGGTCGGCGGCGGCGGGTTGCAGCTCGACACGCCGGACTCGCGCCACGTCCCGCCCACGCACTGCACCACGATGTCGCCCTGCCACGTCGGCGCCATGCAGCGTGGGTAGTTGCACGTGTTGCTGCCGGTGCACGCGGCGCCGACCGAGGGCGCAGAGCGCGGACACGCGCCGGGATCGGTCTCGCCTACCGCCGTGTCGGTGACGCCGCTGTCCGTCGTCGTCCCGCTGTCCTCGGTGTTGACCTCGAACTTGGCGCCGCACGCGGTGGCCAGCACGGCGACGGTCATCACGAACGGTTTGCGAACGGGCTTGGCCATGGGAGCCGGCTCAATCCAAGTGCCGTGCCATCATGATCGTCGCGAAAGAAGCGCGAATCCTCGCGGCGTCGGCGCTCAATCTGGCACAGGATCGTCGGCCGCGTCGCCCTCGAGGGGCAAGTCCGCGTACCACCGGTCGTCGCGTCCGAGGACCAGAGTCGTCTCGCACTCGGCGGCGGGGACGTCGACGCGCCAGCCGACCTCGCCGGGCTGGAGGCCGCCGATCACGCGACCGATCGGCTGCACGCTGGTCCACTGGTGGCGAATGCGCACGCGGTGCGGCCGCGCGCGCGCGTCGATCTCGACGTCGATCGGGTGCCAGCGAAACGCGCCCGGCGGAGCGTTCCAGCCGGCCTCGCGGTAGATGCCGCGCAGCGTGACGTCGATCGAGCGATCGGCGTGACCGAGCGCGGCGTTGGCGCGGAGGATCGAGAGCAGCGCGTAGCCCTCGGGGAGCACGGTGAGCACGAAGCCGCGTTTGTCGGTGAGGACCAGGAGGCGCTCGGTCATGCCTCCCTCGACGGCGAGCCTTCCTCCGTCGATGTCGTTGAGGACGATGCGGAAGTGCGCCGCGGCGACCTTGAGGTCGAAGGGATCGATCGTCTCGCCCGCGTAGTCGACGGCCTCGCCCTGTCCGTCCACGAGGGCGGCGCCGAGCGCGCCCGGCGTCGACTCGACGTGCTTGCGCAGCACCGCGGTGAAGCCGGTCTCGTCCTCCTCGCGGGAGTAGCGCCTGCCGTCGTCGCCGCTCATCGGGGGAGCAGGAGGTCGCTGTCGGTGGCGAGGACGGCGATGGTGGTGGAGGCGCGCAGCCGCTGCAGCAGCTCTTCTTGCAGCCCGCGGACGCGGTTGCCGACGAGGTCGGGCATCATTCGCGCGATCTTCTCCTCGCGCGTGGCGCGGTGCTCGGGCTCGCGCGCGAGGACGCGGATGACGTGCCAGCCGTACTCGGTCTCGACGACGTCGCTCGTGCCGAACACCGCGGGGACGTCGAACGCGCCCTTGGTGAACGCGTCGAGCACGCTCCCGCCGCCCGGCGCCGCGACGCGGCCGTCGGAGACGATGGCGAACTTCTCGACGTGCACCGCCGGCTTGACCTTGAACTGCTTGGCGCGCTCGGAGAACGCGGCCTCGCTCTTCGCCTCGTCCGGCCCGTTGGCGGCGGCGAGCTCTTTCTGCAGAGCGCGGGCGAGCTCGGCGCCGCCCGCGACCTCTTTCTTGATGAGGGCGTGGACGAGCGTGCGCTTCTCGGGCCGATCGAGCTCGAGCCAGTAGCCGGCGAGCGGGACGGCGATCTCCTCGTCGGTGAACGGGCCCTTGGCGAGCGCCACGCTCTTGAGGCGGAGGATGAGCGCGCGCGCGAGCACCGCCGCTTCGCCGTTGCGGGTGTCGGGGTTGTGCTTTCGCGCGGCCTCGGCGAGCAGCGCGTCGTCGATCAGGCGCTGGAGCGCGACGTCCGCGCTGACGTGCTGCGCGCGCGCTACCGCGATCAGCAGCGACCGCTCGATCGACAGGTCTCCGACCCGCGCGACCGTGGCGGCGCCGAGCGCGGCGGGGACGGCGCCCGGCGCGGGCGTGTCGGTGCTCGAGCGCTCGCCGCTGCAGGCGGCAACGACGATCGCGGCGATCGCCATCGGGCGCACGGTCAGCTCCCGCGATCCGCGCGAGCGAGGTTGCTGCAGGCGCGGGTCAACGCGATGCCGACGATCATCCAGTAGATGGCGTGCAGGTCCTCGCGGCTCGCGATGTGTCGCGCGCCGAAGAAGAAGGCCACACCGGCTCCGAGCAGGAGGAGGAGAGCGAGGGCGTCGACCATTCGCGCAGCCACGTCTTCCGTATATCACCTCCGAGCAGCGCGCGCGGCGAGGGCTGTACGACGCCCCTCGCGAGGGTCTATCTTCGCTGCCGATGATTGACGTCAGGTTCTGGGGGGTCCGCGGGAGCATCCCGACGCCCGGCCCGGCGACCGTCGAGATCGGTGGCAACACCAGCTGCGTCGAGGTGCGCGCGGGCGGCCGCCTGCTCATTTTCGACGGCGGCACCGGCCTGCGGAACCTCGGCTCCGCCCTGATGCAGCAGCTCCCGATCGAGGCGTGGATCTTCTTCAGCCACGTCCACTGGGACCACATCCAGGGCTTCCCGTTCTTCACGCCGGCGTTCGTCCGCGGCAACACGTTCCACCTCCACGGCGGTCGCAAGGTGTCGGGCACGCTCGAGAGCGCCCTCGCCGGCCAAATGGAGAACCCGTCGTTCCCCGTCCACCTCACCGAGATGGGCGCGCACATGACCTTCAACGACCTCTACGAGGGCGAGGTCATGGAGATCCCCGCCGCCACGGGCGGCGGGAGCGTGGTGATCACCAACGCGCGCGGCAACCACCCGGACGGCGTCCTCGCCTACCGCGTCGACTACAACGGCAAGTCGATCATGTACGCGACCGACACCGAGCACTACGCGGTGATCGATCCCAAGCTCAAGAAGCTCGCCGCCGGCTGCGACCTCTTGATCTACGACTCGCAGTACACCCCCGAGGAGTACATCGGCGAGCACGGGGGCCAGCCCAAGCTCGGGTGGGGCCACTCCACGTTCGTCGAAGCGGTGAAGCTCGCGAAGGCGGCGGACGTGAAGCAGCTCGTGCTCTATCACCACGACCCCGGGCAGGACGACGCGGCGGTGCGCGAGAAGGAGCGCCGCGCGCGCGAGCTGTTCCCGAGCTGCCAGGCTGCGTACGAGGGGCTCACGCTCAGCGTGTAGTCACGAGCGACTGCACCGCGGCCTCGACGCGTCCGAGCGTCGGCTCCTCGATCGGCGGCCCGATCCGCATCCGCAGCGTCCACGGCACCCACGGCAGCAGCGCGAACGGCGACGCCATCCACGCCCACGCGAGGACGAACCGCCACGGTCCGAGGTGGGGCAGCAGGAGCACGATCGCGATCGCGCCGGCCACAGCGGCGACGCCGATCGGGTAGCGCTTCACGCCGAACGCGCGCGGGAGGATCGCGAGCCACGCGAAGACGCGGGAGCGAAACAGCACCGGTGAGGGGAAGCGGCTCCCGCGGATCCCCATCGGCACGATCGGCACGTTCGCCTGCCGTGCCAGCGCGAGGAAGCCTGTCCGTCCGCCGAAGTCGACGTCGCAGCCGCGGACGAACGAGAGGCCGGCCTCGTGATCGCCGCCGGGGAAGACGAGGATCGGCACGCCCGCGCGCAACGCAGCGAGGCCCGCCTCGTAGCTCGAGGGGATCGAGCCGAGCCCGGTCATCAACCACGAGATCGGCCACACGTGAAAGGCGAACGGGTGCGCGAACCCGGCGAGCGGCCGGCCGCCGGCGTGCTCGAGCCACAGCACCGCGAACGACAGGATGTCGGCCATGCCGAACCCCGCGCCGTGGTTGGCGACGAGCATGTACGGGCGGTCGGTCGGCAGGTTCTCGAGCCCGCTGAGCCGCGGCCGGAACGCGAGCTTCACGACCGGACGGAGGATCCACCGGAGGAGCCACACGACGCTCGCCCGCGGCTGTCCCGGCGCTCCGTAGCGCGCGCGAGAAGCGAGGCGAGCTGCGATCGTCACGCGGTCAGCGGCGGCGGCGGCGGATGGCGGCGGCGCCGGCGACCGGGGTGGGGTCGAGCGGGGGAAGCGAGGTGACCAGGCGTTCGATCGCCGGCAGCGAGATGGCCACCGCGCGCTCGGCGCGGAGCTCGTCGAACGGGCCCTCGAAGGCGAGGATGAGCACGTAGATGCCGGCGAACGAGCGCGCGAGCCAGCCGAAGCCCGGCTCGCTGAAGCTCTGAGCGAGGTGACCGCCCCGATGGAGCGCGTGGATCTCGGGCAGCGCGCGGATCGCGTCGACCGCGCGGGTGGACGCCGGCGGATCGCGCGGCGGTGGGGGCTGCGACTTCTCGGAGAGCCGCTCGCCGGAGGGGCGGTGCGCGTCGAGCGAGATCACGTTGTCGCGCGCGAGCAGGTGCGGCGCGGCGTCGTCGTCCTCGGCGGCGCCCCACACCACCGGCGACTGCGCGTCGATCACCACCGCGTCGATCGCGCCGGCGCGCTGCGCGAGGCCCTGCAGCTCGGTGTGGAGCGACATCGCGGGCGGCGGGCGCGACCCGCCGCCGAGGCGCAGCGATTCGCCGAACGACTCGGCGAGCATCTCCATGCGGCGGAGGCGCGCCTCTCGGTCGTCGACGTTGGCGGCAAAGGTGGCGACCAGGCGCTTGCCACCGGGGAGCGGCGCGGACAGCGCGCCCTCGGGGATCTCGTCGCCGAGCTCGACGATGCGCACGTCGTCGGCCGCGAGCTCGCGCCGCACCAGGGTGATGAGTCGGTCGAAGCTCATGCCGGCTCTACCACGATGGTGTGGATCCCCTCTCCATTGCAAGGGATAGCGAGATCTCCGCGCGCATCGGGCGTGGCTGGGATCGGCTTGCCGTCGCAGGTGACCTTGAAAGATGCCGGGCCGTCGCCGGGGAACGGGGTGTGCACCACCGTCGGCGCGGCGATCGTCGGATCACCCAGCACGACCAGCTCGAAGCGGCGCTTTTCGCGATCCCATCGCCACCGCTGGGGCCAGCCGGCGATCGCGCGGGGCTGCACGCGAGCGAAGGCCTTGCGCACCTGCGTCCGTTCGGTCCACGAATCGGTGGCGGCGTTCCAGTCGTAGAACCCCCACGAGCCCTCGGAGTTCTCCTTCCACACCCACCACGCGCTCGACGCCATGACGTCGTCCTGCAGCTCGAGCTGAAACGCGACCCAGTCGCCGAAGCGCGGCGAGCGGGGATCGAAGCCGAGCTCGCCGATGAGCAGCGGCGCTCTCCAGCCCTCGGCCTCGGCGCGCGCGTTCTCGTTCGAGGTGCGGAGCGTGTCGATCGTGAAGTCGTCGCGGCACTTGTCGTCGCAGCCCATGGCGAAGACCTTGGTGTAGACGTGCGGCGCGTAGATCGTGCCGGGGTGCGCGAGCGGCGTCGTGGGGATCGTCGAGCGGTCGGTGAAGTTGCGGGTGGCCGACGGCTCGAAGGCGATCAGCCGGGCCGGGTCGGCCTTGCGCACCGCGGCGGTGACCTCGTCGTGGAAGGCGCGGAGCTCTTCGTCGGTGCCCTGCGGCTCGTTGAACAGCTCGAGCGCGAGCACCGTGTCGTCGCCCTTGAGCTTCGCGGCGACCCGGGCGGCCATCTCGCCAAACCGAGCGCGCAGGCGCGCACCGTCCGGCGACGAGCGGGAGAAGAACGTCTGGAACGCGCCGAGCACCTGTTTGCTGATCCGCCGATCGCCGAGGTCGTCGAGCGGGCCCTCGAGGAGCTCGGTGGGGGCCGGCACGATCGCCCACAGCGGCGCGCCGTCCTGGCCGATGTACTTGCTGTAGGCGTCCTGATGCAGGTCGACGAGCACCTTGAGGTCGTGCGCCTTGCACCGGGCCACCACGGCGGCGGTGCGCTCCAGGTAGGCGTCGTCGTATTTGCCCTGTTCGGGCTCGATCGCGCTCCAGTTGATCGGAAGGCGCAGCAGATCGAACCCGATGCGGCGCATCTGCTTCAGATCGTCGTCGGTGAGCTCGGGGATCGGCGGCATCAGCGGCACCTTGCCGGCGCCGAGGTCTGCGTCGAACTGGCCGCGCACGCGCGCGTTGATGCCGCGATAGATGACGACGCGGCCGCTCCCGTCGACGAGCTGGCCGCAGCGCGTGCCCATCACCGCTTGCTCGGTGCATCGCGTGGGCGGCGGGCCGCTCGCGACCGGCGCCTCCGCGGTGCTGCACGCGACGCACGCTGCGACGGCGAGTGCGCGTTTCATTCCGGTTTCGCGCTCGCCGGCAGCGCCGCCGGCTTGCCGGTGAGCGCCGCCTTGCGCTTGGTGCGGACCGTGACGAGCCAGTTCGGCTTGGCCTTGGACGGCGGATCGGCGAGGTCGCCGACGCGCGCCTTGACGAGCCCCTCGGGGACGCCGGCCGCGGAGAGGGCCGCCGCGATCGCGTCGGCGCGCTTGGTGGCGAGCGCCTCGTTGGCGGGCGTCTCCCCTGCGGCGTCCGCCCAGCTCTCGATGACGATCTTCTCGACGCCGCGATCGACGAGGCCCTGCAGCCGCTGCGCGATCATCGCGATCTGCGCCCTCATCGGCTTGGTGACGATCGCGCTCCCGTTGCCGAAGCGCACCGCGCCGTCGACCTCGATCGCGCCGGCTGCGAAGGTGACGAGCGACTTGGCGCCGGCCTCGGGGCAGCCGTCGTCGTCGTCCTTGCCGTCGATGGTCTCGGGCTCGAGCGGGCACTTGTCGAGCTGGTCGGCGATGCCGTCCTCGTCGGCGTCCTTCTCGGGGCAGCCGTCTCCGTCGGCGATGCCGTCGATGTCCTCGGGCACCGTGGGGCAGACGTCGACGTCGTCGGGGCGGCCGTCGTGATCGACGTCGCACTTCTCGCCCTTCGCCGGCGGCTTGCCGTCGGCGCACAGCACGGTGGGGGGCGGGCCGCCGTCGGGGCAGCCGTCTTCGTCCTGCCAGCCGTTCTTGTCCTCGGCCTTGTCGGGGCACTTGTCGACGACGTCCTTGATGCCGTCGAGATCGCGGTCGGGCTCGGGGCAGCCGTCGGTGTCGTCGATGCCGTTGACCTCTTCGGGCTCGTTGGGGCAGCGATCGAGCTTGTCGGGGATGCCGTCCTTGTCGTTGTCGGGGTCGGGGCAGCCGTCTTTGTCCTCGAAGCCGTCGCGGTCCTCGGGCTCGTCGGGGCACTTGTCCTCGCGGTCGGGGACTCCGTCGCCGTCGCGGTCGAGGTCGATGGGCGCATAACGAATGTCGAGCACCGCGCGCCAGGACGGCTCGAGGAGCTGCGCGCTGGACGAGGAGCGGAACCCGCCGCCGGCGCCGCCGTGGATGACGAGGTCGCCCCCCCACAGGCCAGACCAACGCAGGCCGCCGAGCCACTGCATCGGCGAGGTGCCGTCGGCCACGAGAGACGGGAGCGCGAAGAGCTCGCCGGTGAGCGACAGCGTTTCTTTCTTGTCGAGGTGGCCGGCGACGCCGAACGCCATGTAGGCCTGCGAGCCGACCTTCTTGTCGAAGAAGTTCGTGGTCTTGCGCAGGCGCGCGCCGACGTGCGCGCCGAAGATGATGGGGCCGATGCGGTCCTCGATCGCGAGGCCGGGCATGCCCACCACGCCGCGATCGCCGCCGAAGGACTCGCGCTCGCCGGTGGGGATCGAGAGGTCGAAGCGCGCTACGAGGCCGACGCCGCGCACCTTGCCCGCGCGCGGCAGCGACGCGAGCGCGTAGGCCGCGCCGATGCGCATGTCGCGGACGGCGTTGCTCGGCGAATCGGTCCCCGCGCCGCTGACCGTGGAGAGGCCGGTGCCCGTTTGGTAGAACGTCACCGGCGCCGCGATGTCGGCCTGCAGCTTGTTGGTGAACGCGTACGAGAAGAGGAACGACGTGTTGAGCTGGGTGCCGACCGCCGGCGTCGCCACCTCACCCGCCGGACCGCCGGCTCCGCGGCGGAGCACGATCGGCTTGTCTTGCAGCGAGTTGGCGAGCCCGAAGCCGAAGCGGCGCGCCCCCAGGGTTTGACCGGAGGCGACCGAGAAGAAGGTGGTCGCTCCGGGGGTGAACCAGAGGGCGTCCGAGTCGATGCACGTCGACGGGTTCTGCCCGCACTCCACCGCGCCAGCGTCGGCCGAGAGGGCGAGCGTGGTCGTGGCGACGGCGGCGAGGAGAAGAGGACGGAGCATTAAGCGAGTTGCAGATGCCGCAGGGGTTCCGGGGGCTCAACGTTATATCATCGGGTCTATGAGCGAGGATCCCCGAGCCGCAGTCATTCGCGCGATGGTCCGTGACATTCCGGACTTTCCCAAGCCGGGCATCCTGTTCAAGGACATCACGCCGCTCCTGGCCGACCCGCGCACCTTCACCATGATCCTCGACGCGTTCACCGAGGAATACGTGGGACGGCACCTCGACGCGATCGTGGGCATCGAGTCGCGCGGGTTCATCTTCGGCGGTGCGCTCGCCGCGCGGCTCAACTGCTCCTTCGTGCCCGTGCGCAAGCCCGGCAAGCTCCCCTACCACGTCGACCGCGTCCAATACTCCCTCGAGTACGGCGAGGGCGCGCTCGAGATGCACAAGGACTCGATCCGCCCCGAGGCCCGGGTCCTGATCGTCGACGATCTCTTGGCGACCGGAGGTACGGCGGGCGGCGCGGCCGAGCTGGTGCGTAAGCAGGGCGGAATCGTCCTCGCGTACGCGTTCGTCATCGAGCTCGCGTTCCTCTCCGGGCGCGAGAGGCTCTTGCCCACGCCCGTCCATTCGCTCGTCACGTACTGACCGCGGAACTTTAGCGACCTGCTCGTGGTCGTTATGCTCGCGCCCCATGCACCGGCGGAACTTCCTCATCACGCTCGCGTCGGTCGCGGCCGTCGGCTGTAAGTCGAAGGCCCAGAAGCAGGCCGAGGCCGCCATCCCCGATGTCGCGCGCCTCGAGAAGCTGATCGCCGAGCGGCACGTCGACGCGCTCTCGCGCGGGCTGCCGGTGGCCGCGAAGGCGCTCGCCGACAAGCTGGGCGACAAGCCGATCGAGCCCAAGGAGTCCGCCACGATCACGAGCGCGTTCGACGAGATCCGCAACCGGATGGACGACCTCCGCTCGGCCAAGCGCTCCTACTTCGCGATCGTGGACCTCAACGGCGAGATCATCGCGGTCGACGATCCGAACTGGCTGGTCGTCGGGCGCAAGGCCGGCGTCGCGTTCCCCGCGATGGCCGACGTCCTCGCGGGGAAGGTCCCCTACGCCGCGGGCGCGGGGCGCTACGGCGGCGCCGATCCCGAGGCGCTCACCTTCTTCGAGGCGGCGCCGATCCTCCGCGCGAACAAGCCGGTCGGCGCGCTCATCTCCGCGTGGGAGGTGCACGAGGCGGCCGAGGACATGCAACGGCAGCTGCAGACCGACCTCGCGATGAAGACGGTGAAACCCAAGGCCCGCGCGAAGCCGAAGGACAAGTACCAGCTGGTGCTGGACACGCCGGACCTCTGGGTCGCGGTGTTCAGCGAGAAGTACGTGTGGCTGCAGGACGGCGCACCGCAGCCGCTCGAGGACGCGACGAAGGGGATCGGGCTGCACGGGAAGACCGCGGGCGGCGCGTATCACGGGACGTTCGACGTGATGAACCGCGGGTGGGGCGTCGCGGCGAAGAGGTTCCCCACGCTCGGCGAGGGGATGGGAATCGCAGTGCTGAGGCACCAGCCGTAGGAACGCGTCTGCGTCTGCGTTTGCGTCTGCGTCTGCGTCTGCGTTTGCGTTTGCCTTTGCGTCTGCGTCTGCGTCTGCGTCTGCGTCTGCGTTTGCGTCTGCGTCTGCGTTTGCGTTTGCGTTTGCGTTTGCGTTTGCGTTTGCGTTTGCGTTTGCGTTTGCGTTTGCGTCCGCGTCTCGCGTCTCGCGTCTGCGATTGTGTCGGCGTGATCGCGGCGTGATAGGCGCGCGCGTCAGCGAGCGCCTGACCCGATGGGGCTCTCTCCGCGGGCCCTTCGATCCTGCCGGCGTGCTCGGGTCGGTCAAGGGTTCGCGCCTTCGGCGCCTCGTCGCTGCGCTCCTCGCCCTTGACCGACCCTGCGCGCGCCGGCGGGGGGCGAGGGCGCCCGCCGAGAGTGGCTCGGTTCGGGTTGCCAAGGAGTCACCTCATGTTGCGAATCTACGACGACGTCCTCGAGATCATCCGCGCCGCTGCGCCCCTCGTCCACGAGCTCCGCAAGCGCAGCCCGAACCTCGCCGACCAAGCCGAGCGCGCGCTGAGCGCGGTGCCGCTGCGAATCGCCGAGGGTAGCTACAGCCGCGGGAAGAACCGCGCGGCGCACTACCACGGCGGCGCAGGCTCGATGCAGGAGGCGATCGGCGCGTTCGACACCGGCGCGGCGTGGGGTTGGATCGCGCCGCTCGATCCCGCGCTCCGCGACCGCATGTCGCGCGCGCGGGCGGTGCTGTTCAAGAACGCGCGGTAAGGCGCGGTGTGGGCCGGCGCTGGCAACGTCGGCCCACGTTCACCAGCACGACGCCGACGCGAATCGCAGACTCGCCCGCGACGCGGACGCGCACGCGGACGCTCCCGCGGACGCAGACGCGAACGCGAACGCAGACGCGAACGCGAACGCAGACGCGAACGCGTCCTAAAACCGCGGCTTCGGCGGTTTCCAGCCCTTGGGCGGGTCGTTGTTCGGTTGCGCGCCGGGCTTGCCGTGGCCGGGGCCGAGGACCTTGTCCTTGCGCGCCTTGTAGTCGAACACGTCGGTGTGCGGCGGGTGGTGGCAGCCGATGCAGACGTTCTCGCCTGGATCGCTGATCGGCATCGCGATCGTCGGGTCCTTGACGTGCTCGCTGCCGCCGCCGTGACACGACTCGCACTGCACGTCCTTGAGGTTCGGCGACACGACGTCGGTCACCGTGGAGCCGCCCGGTTTGTCGTAGCCGGTGACGTGGCAGCCGACGCAGTCGAGGTTGAACTCCTTCGACTCTTCGACGAGCGTCTTGTAGGCGTGCGAGTGGCCCGTCTTCTTCCACACGTCGACGGTGGCGGTGTGGCAGGGCGTGCACGACTCCTGCCCCACGAAGAAGGGCTCGCCCTTGGGCGGCGGCGGCGCCTTCTTGTCCTTGAACTTGTCCTTGTTGAACGCGTTGACGCGCGTGTAGTAGGCCTTCATCGCGTCGTGCGCGGTCTTCTCGCGGCCGAGCTTGTCGCGCACCTCGACCAGCTCGTAGCGAAGGAACGAGCCGGTGGGCGTGGCCGGCGGCACCTTGGCCTTCGCCAGCTTGTCGCGCATGACCTCGAGGCGCTTCTTCTGCGCGTCGAGATCGCTCTTGGGCACCGCCGGGTCCTTCTCCCAGTTGGCGATACGCTTCTGCAGATCGTCGATCTGGGTCTCGAGGTCGGTGACCTCGGCGGCGTGCGCGAGGCCGCTGCCGTCGGCGAAGCGGCCGTCGCCGCGGACGAACAGATCGACGACCGCGACGCGGGTGAGGTGATTGGACGCCTGCACCACGAGCACCGGACCGACGAAGCGCGGCGGCTTGGGCGTGCTGTTCGCCTCGCCCTCGGCGTAGGGCGAGCCGATGGCGAGCACGTCGAGCTCGGGCGCGGCCTCGGCGGCGCGGATGGCGTCGCCGCGCTCGAGCGCCGCGGTGCCGATGACGATTCGCGCGCCGTCCTTCCGAGCCTTCTTCGCCGCCGCCGAGAGCGCCTTGGCGGCGTCGTCGACGGTGAGGCCCTCGATGCTGCCCTTGCTCGACTTCGGCAGCGAGACGCCGAGGAAGGCGACCTTCACGCCGCCGATCTCCTTGATCGACTGCGCGACGGCGCCCGCGCTCGCCTCGCCCGAGACGTTCGCCGCGATGAGCGGGGCGCCGCACGCCTCGCGGAGCTTGGAGAGGACCGGCGCGCCCGCGGCCCAGTCGTTCTTGCCGGGCGTGAACGCGATGAGCCCCGACGGCTTGAGGCCCGCGGCGATCGCCTCGGCCTTCCACGTCTCCTGCTCGAGGCGCTCGGGCTTGATCACCTCGTCCATGAAGAAGGTGGGGCCGACGCTCACGACCACCGAGTCCTTGGCCTTGGAGCGCTCTTTCTCGACGAGCGCGCCGAAGTGGTCGACGCCGCCGAGCATGTCCTTCTGGCAGCCGCAGGGCTCGAGCGCGCCGGCGAGATCGGAAAGGACGTAGACGCGCAGCGTGGGCGCGGCGGACTCGGAGACCGCGGGGCCGCCGTCGCCCTTGCCCGCGCCTGCCCGGCAGCCGTTGCAGGCGCTGAGCAACGCGAAGGTCGAGAGCGCGACGGCGAACGCGGCGCGCGGTCCTCGGGCGAGCGTCCGGGGGGGCATTCCGGGCGGAGTCTTGTCCCGCGGCGCGCTTCTGTCCATGGGTGTCCTCGCCATGTCGCTGCCGCCGTGCACGATCGCGAACGAGACCACCTTCGTCGACGTCGGTCGCGGCGTGGCCATCGTCGCGCTCACCGCGCGCGTCTCGGGCGCGCCGTGCGCCGTCGATGCCGGCGGAGTGCTCCGCGCCCGCGAAGAGGGGAGGGCGCCCCCCGAGCTGATCGCCTTTCGCATCGAGCTCGACGACAAGCCGCTGACCCTCGGCGGTCCGCGGGGCCGCGTCACGGCCGAGATCACGAAGGCGGGCACCGTGCGCTTCGTCGCGGTCGTGCGGGGCGATCGCTTCATCGCCGCGCCGCTCACCACCAACCCGGCGCACGTCCCCGTCACGGCGGGCCGCGTGCGCGTCGCGCTCTCGACCCGCAGCACGTGGGGGCCGCACCGCGTCGCCGGCCTCGCGACGTGGATCGAGACCGGCGCGCCCATCGTGGTCAACGTCGATCCCACTCGGGACCACGAGCCCGCCGCGCTGACCTTCCAGCTCGACGGCAGGGCGCCGGTGCCGGTGCTGATCGTGGACGGCGGGCCGATCATGGGCGGCGAGGTCACCGTGGCGACCGAGGCCGAGCGCGGCCGGGCCCTCGCGCGGGGCGGCGTCGACGCGCTCTCCGTGCTGCTCTCCGATCTGCCCCTCGCCGTGGCGACCGCGGGCGACGCGTCCTCGGCGCTCGCGCGGCTCGGTGAGATCTCGCGCGCCGCGCGGGCGGCTGCCCTCTCGCGCGAGCCGCTGTTCTCGGCGATCGGCCAGCGCACCGCGACCGCCATCCTTCGGGGCTTCACCACCTGCGTGCGCGGCGAGCAGGCCATGCCCGCCCGCTGGCCCACCCCGCTCGGAGAGCTGTCGGCGACCGGCCTCCTCGACGAGGCCGAGAGCGGCTGTCCGCGCATCGACGACCTCCTCCGGGTGAACCATCCCGACGTCCGGTTCGCCCAGGAGGGCTCGGCGGCGCTCGCCGAGGCGAGCGCTCTGCCCTTCGAAAAGCTGCCTCGCATCGGGCCGATCGGGCTTGCTCGATCAGAGAAACACCCGGGTAAACGAGCGCACACGGGCCTGTTCGTCGGCGTCACGGCCGTGCTCGTCGCGCTCGGCCTGTTCGCGCATCGCGCATCGCGATAGCCTTGCCTCCCCGCAACGATGTCGCTCTCGACGCGCCTGCGAACGTGGTTCTCGCCCGAGGCCGTGAAGACGGCGCGCGGCGCCGAGCAACGTGGCGACCTCGAGACGGCGTGCGCCGCGTACAGCCAGGCCGGTCGCTACGCCGACGCCGTGCGCGTGATGTTGCTGCGGGCGCAGGGTGAGCTCGAGCCACACCGGCGCGCGCTCCTCCTCGCGCAGGCCACCGCGCTCGCCCCGCGCGGCGATCCGGCGCGTCAGCAAGCGTGGAAGGCCCGCGCGCAGTTCATCCTCGACCGCGCCGAGGCGGGCGGCCTCGATCCCGCGATCCGTCGCCGCGAGCTCGTCGAGGCGGGGCGCGCGTTGCGTGAGCTCGGCGAGAACGAGCTCGCCGCGCGGGCGCTCCGTGCGGCCGGCGATCTGGACGGCGAAATCGCCGCGCTCGCCGACGCCGGCGCGGTCGGCAAGCTCGAAGAGGCCGTCAGCCGCCAGCGCCGCGCCGAGGAGTCCAAGGTGCGCCGCGCGATGCGCTTCGAAGAGGCGCGCGATCTCATCGCGATTGGCCGCCGAAGGGACGCGCACGACCTCCTGCGCAACGCGCTCGCCGAAGAAGAGGTCGAGGACCTGCGCGCGCTGCTCTCGGGTTTGCTCGCGCGCCGGCCGCAGCAGCCGTTCGTCTCCGTCGACAGTCGGGTGATGGAGCTGGTCCCCGGCAACCCGGTGGTGCTCGGCCGCAGCGACTGCGATCTGCGCGTGCCGGCGCCGGTGGTGTCGCGGCGCCACCTCGAGTTCGAGCGACCCGACGGCGCCGATCCGGTCGTGCGCGATCTCGGCGGAAAGAACGGCACCACGCTCCGCGGCGCGCGCGTCGAGACGCTGCCGGTCGGCATCGGCCTCGACCTGCTCATCGGCAACGCGCTGCCGCTCAAGGTCCGCCCCGCCGACACCGGCGGCCTCATCGTCGAGCTCCCCGGCCGGGTGGTGTGGCTCCCGCTCGGACCGATCGAGCTCGGCCCGCGGCGCGCGACGATCGAGAACACCGCCGACGGCTGGCTCGAGCTCAAGCTCCCGCGTGGTCAGTCGGTGATCCTCGGCGATCTGCGCGTCGAGGGCACGATCCAGCTCCTCATCGGCGACGAGCTGTTCGACGTTCACGGCGGCCAGTTGCTGCTCCGCGTGGTCACGCCGCCTCCCGAGCGCACGTGAGCTGGCTCGCGAAGCTGCGCGGGCTCTTCGCCAAGAAGCAGCCCGCCACCGAGACGCCGGAGCCGCCGCCCGTGGCGATCGAGACCGCGCCGATGCGCGCGGGGCACGCCGTCGCCGAGGCTCGCTTCGACGACGCGCTCGTCGCGCTCCGCAACGCGCGCGACTCCGCGGACGAGGGCCATGTCCTCGACGCGATCCTGCTCTCGCTCCCCGAGGAGCCGCCGCACACGCGCGGGTGGGACGAGCTCGTCCTGCTCATCGCCGACGTGCTCGTCGCGCGCGGCGATCGCGCACGTGCGTGCGAGCAGCTCCGCCGCGCCCACTCCACCGCGGCCAAGATCCTGCGCGCCGATCTCCTGTGCGACGGCACCGACGGACCGGCCACGCCCGAGGAGCTCGATCTCGCGCTCAAACTCCTCTCCGACGCGCTCCGCGACGACATCGACGCGCCGGGCGCCCGCGAGCGGTGGGAGCGACTCCGCGTGCGCCTCGGCCGCGGCGCGGAGAGCGTCGTCGCGTCGTTCGGAGCCACCCTCCTCGTCGACGGACCGGCGCTCCCCTTCACGCTGGTGCGCGAGGTCGCGCGCGGCGGGTCGGGCGTCGTCTATCAGGCGCGGTCGGCCATCGGCGCCATCGAGCGCACCGTCGCCCTCAAGCTCGCCCACCAGCGCTCCACGGCGCGCGCCTTCCTCGCCCACGAGGCGCGCATCGCGGTGCGGTTCCGCGGCGCCGGGGTCGTGCCGATCTACGACGTCGATCCCGAGGAGGGCTGGCTGGCAATGGCCTGGGCCGGCGGCGGAAGCCTGCGCGCGCGGCTGCGCGCTGGGGGCCCGCTCGGGCACGCCCGCTGGCTGCGCCGCCTCGTCGAGACGCTCGCCGACATCCACCGCGACGGCTGGGTGCACGGCGATCTCAAGCCGGCCAACGTGCTGTTCGACGACGACGGCGACGTGTGGCTCGGCGACTTCGCGCTCGCGCGGACCGTCGGCGAGCCCGCGACGCCGGGCAGCGCCGGGTACGTCTCGCCGGAACGACTCGGCGGCGCCCCCTACGATCCGCGCGACGACGTGTTCGCGCTCGGGAAGATCCTCGCCGAGCTGCCCGGCACGGACGCCTCGCTGCAAGCGCTCGCGGCGGACTGCCTGGCGAGCGCGAGCGAGCGTCCGGCCACGGCGTCCGACGCGCTCGCGCGCATGCGATAGGTGGGCAGCGCGAGCGGAGCCTGGCCGTCCCCAACGAACCGCGTGGTCACGGTCTGTGCGGGCGGTGTCAGCGAAGCACGGTGCGAGCACGCGCCGGGGAGTGGCCCCCGAGTTGCGATGAAGCCAACCAGAACATGCAGGACTCGCATCTTCAGCAGCGCGCGAAAGCTCGACTCGGCAAGACCCTCCGCGGCAAATGGCTGCTCGAGGAGCTGGTGGGCGTCGGCGGCATGGCGGCCGTGTACCGCTCGCATCATCGCAACGGCGCCTGCGTCGCGGTGAAGGTGCTCCACGCGTCGCTCGCCGACAACGACGAGCTCCGCCGGCGCTTCGTCGGCGAGGGCTACGCGGCCAACCGGATCAACCATCCCGCCGTGGTGAAGGTGCAGGACGACGACGTCGACGAGGACGGCACGCCCTTCCTGGTGATGGACTTCGTCGAGGGCGAGACGCTCGCCGACAAGATCCAAGACCGCCGCATGAATGACGACGAGCTCCTCGACGTCGCCGAGCAGGTCTGCGCCGCGCTCGCGGTCGCGCACGCGGCGGGCGTCGTCCACCGCGATCTGAAGCCCGACAACCTGCTCATGGACCCGAGCGGGAAGATCCGCGTCCTCGACTTCGGCATCGCGCGCCTCCTCGAGGAGGATCAGGAGAGCTTCTTCAGCACCAAGACCGGCATCGCGTTCGGCACCCCCGGGTTCATCTCGCCGGAGCAGGCGCTCGGTCATCGGCACAAGGTCGGCCCGCGCACCGATCTGTTCGCCGTCGGGGCCACGCTGTTCTACCTCGCGACCGGCGAGTTCCTCCACGCCGCCGAGACGCCGCAGGAGCTGCTCATTCTCGTCGCGACGAAGCCGGCGCGGCAGCTTCGAGTCGTGGCGCCCCACCTCTCGCCCGCGGTGTGCGAGCTGATCGACCGCGCGACCCGGATGTCGCTCGACCAGCGGTGGCAGGACGCCGCGGAGATGCTCGAGGCCGCGCGCGCTGCCCGCGCATCGCTGCGCGGCGATGAGGTGCCCGCCGTGCTGCCGCCCGAGCCGACCGATCCGCAGCGCCTGATCGAGACTCGTTCGGCGGAGCCGGAGCGGGTCTTCTCGCCGTCGCTCATCGATATCGCCACGCGCCCGAGCATTTCCCGGCGCGTCGAGCGCCGTCGCAAGAGCGTCTTCGCCGTGGGCGGCGCGGTCGCGATGGTCGTCGGCGCGTTCACCTTCCTCAGCGCCAGCCGGCCCGAGCCCACGCAAGCGGCGGCCCCGATGCACGGGGTCGCAGAGTCGACGAGCACCGCCGTCAGCGACCAAGCGACGCCCGAGATCTACGAGACCAGCGAGGTGCGCATCGTGTCGACGGCGCCGCCGCCGGCGAAGAAGTCGGCCGCGAAGCCGCCGCCGGCCAAGAAGAGCAACAAGGCGGATCCCGGGCGGATCATCGACGCGTTGCTCGCCGCCGGGAGCAAGTCCGCGATGTGATGTCGACGCTCAGATCGTCGGTTCAGATCATCACTTCGCGGTCCTTGCCGGCGCCGACCGAGGGGCCGACCACGCCGGTGCGCTCCATGCGGTCGACGAAGCGGGCGGCCTTGTTGTAGCCGAGGCCCATCTTGCGCTGCAGCCACGAGGTCGAGCACTTGCGCGCCTCGCGCACCAGCTCGACGCAGCGGTCGTAGAGCTCCTGGTCCTTCGGCGACAGCGCCTCTTCCTCCAGGTTGCCGTCGCCGTCCTCGTCGCGCGGCGCGAGGATCGACTCGTCGAACACCGGCTCGCCCTGCGCGCGGAGGAAGTCGGTGACCTTCTGCACCTCCTCCTCGCTGACGAACGGGCACTGGATGCGCTTGAGGCCCTGCTTGCCGTTGATCGACGCGAGCATGTCGCCCTTGCCGAGCAGGTACTCGGCGCCCTGCGCGTCGAGGATGGTGCGCGAGTCGACGCGCTGCGCGACGCGATAGGCGATGCGGGTCGGGAAGTTCGCCTTGATCATGCCGGTGATGACGTCGACGCTCGGGCGCTGGGTCGCGAGGATCACGTGGATGCCCGCGGCGCGCGCCTTCTGCGCGAGCCGGGCGATCGGCGGCTCGACCTCGCCCTTGCCGACCGACATCATGAGGTCGGCGAACTCGTCGACCACGACCACGAGGTAGGGCAGCTTCTCGGGGTACTGCTGCTCGCCGCCGAGGGAGCCGTCCTTGTCGACGATGTCCTCGGGCAGGCCGTTGTGGTCGATGGTGGTGATCGTCTTCGGGCACGGGTTGGGCAACGTGCCGGCGATGACCTTGTCGCGCCAGAGGTTGTAGCTCGTGATGTTCTTCACGCCCGCTTGCGCGAGGCACTGGTAGCGACGCTCCATCTCGTCGACGCACCACTTGAGCGCGTTGAGCGCCTGCTTCATGTCGGTGACGACCGGCAGGAGCATGTGCGGGATGCGATCGAACGGCGCGAGCTCGACCACCTTCGGGTCGATCATGATCATCCGCAGATCGTCGGGCGTGCGCCGGTAGAGCAGCGACGTGAGCATCACGTTCAAGCCGACGCTCTTGCCGGCGCCCGTCGCGCCGGCGACGAGCAGATGGGGCATGGCGGCGAGATCTTCGTAGATCGGCGCGCCGACGATGTCGCGACCGAGGATCACGGGGAGCGCGCCCTTGGCCTCGAGGAAGCGGCGATCCTCGACGAGCTCGCGGAAGTTCACCGGGATGCGCTGCAGGTTGGGGAGCTCGAAGCCGATCCGGTTCTTGCCCGGGATCGGCGCGATGATGCGCACGCTCTCCTTCGCCAGCGCGAGGCGCAGATCGTTGGCGAGGCCCTCGACCTCGCGGACCTTGGTGCCGATCCGCGGCTCGAGCTCGAAGGTGGTGACGACCGGACCCGGGTGGATCTCCTTCACCTCGCCGATGACCTTGTACGTCGCGAGCGTCTCGGTCAGCGCCTTGGCGTCGCGCAGGAGCAGCTCGCGATCGATCGCGGGGAGATCGGGCGGCGCGAGCTCGAGGAGGTTGGCGTCGGGGAGCTGGAACGCGCGCTTCCAGGGGCGGATGTGGCGGACGAGCTCGCGCTTCGGGGCGACGGGGGAGGGGGAGGGGCTGGCTTCGAGGATTGCGTCTGCGTCTGCGTCTGCGTCTGCGTCTGCGTCTGCGTCTGCGTCTGCGTCTGCGTCTGCGTCTGCGTCTGCGTCTGCGATTGCGGCTGCGTATGCGGCTGCGGCTGCGGTCGCTTCTTCGCGTTGGACGGCGGCTTCGGGGGAGGGGGGGGCGATGGTCGGACCGCCGGTGTCCTTCTTGCGGCCGCGTTTTGCCTTTGCGGGCTCGGGCGTTGCGGTCGGGAGGATCGGGTCCTGCACCTTGTGCTGCATTTCGCCGCCGAGCACGATCGCCGGCTGCACGTGGGGATCCGAGGGGCGCTCCTCGGGGGGGGCGCCCGCGAGCTGGCGCGCGATCGCGTGGGCCTCGGGCGAGACGCGGCCGTCGTCGCGGACGCGCAGCTCGCTTCGCGCGCGCACGCCGCTCTTGTCGTCGCTCTTCTCGGGCACCGGCGGCGCCACCGAGATCCGATCGCTCGGCCGATCGCCGTCCGGTCCGTCGCCGACGATCATCGGCTTGATCCCGCCTGCGCGCTCGAGCTCTCGCGCCTGATTCCAGGCCTCGGCGACGCCCTTCGCGCCGGCCGCGGCCTTGCTCGCGGCCTTCGCGGTCGTCGCGCTGGCGCGATTGGCGAAGGCGATGAACGACCACGCGGCGCGCGCGATCAGCACCAGCGCGATCGCGGTGATGCCCACGAGGAACGTGCCGACCGTGGAGAACAGCGAGCGGAGGCACTCGCCGAACAGCTCGCCGATCGCTCCGCCCGCGGGATGGCCGCCGAACACCGGGCGGCCCGCGGCTCCCACGTGCACGAGCGCTGCGGACGTCGCGCCGAGCACCACGTCGCCCGCGAGGCGCGCGGTGGTGATCACGCTCGGCCGCTGGCGGAGGAACGGGATGGCGAACAGCGCGAGCTCGAGGGGAATCGTCCACGCGACCACGCCGACCGCCGACACCGCGATCTGCGCGAACCGTGCGCCGACCGGTCCGACCCAATCGGCGCCGCCGCGCTCGTCGTACGAGGCGAGGCCGAGGGCGAGGAACACCGCCGCGACGATGAACAACAACGCCGCGAGCTCGCGTCCGCGCGCGTAGTCCTGCTTCGGCTCCTTCTGGTCGTAGAGGACCGGCGGCGGCGGCCCCCTCCGGATCCGCTCCGGGGGCTCCGGTTTGACCGTCTCGGTCTCGGTGACGACCGGCGCATTCGACATCGCCTGCCGCGCGCGGCGCACCGCCGGCTTGGGCGCCGGCGGGGGCGTCTCCTCGATTTCCTCGAAAAGCTCGTCGGTTTCCTCGACGTCAATCGTGCGGCGGCGCGGGGATCCCATGGGGGCAATCCGTACCTACATGTAGGACGCCAACAAACGCAAAAAAACGGGCCGGCCGCCCCGGCGAAGCACTTCTCGGCGCTCGGCGCTCGGCGCTCGGCAGCGAGGGAACGCGAGCGCACAAAGGTTGAGTGGATCCAAGGCTTCCGACTACCATCCGTGGCTCGCCTACATCGCGACAGAGGAACCAGCGGATGCATTTCGAGCGTGGTGGAGTCTCGACGCGAGGGCGTGCCGGCCGAGCTGCGGCGCTCCTGTTGTTGATCGCTGCGTCGGCCGCGTGCCGCGTCAACAAGGACGATCTCGCGCGCTGGAAGAAGACGGTCAACGGCCCCGACAAACTCGTCGCCGTGCTCACCCACGACAAGTACGAGAAGGATCTGCGCGTCGAAGCGGCGTGGTCGCTGATCGAGATGCCGCGCCGCGGAGGGCAAGCGATCGGCCTCACGCGCCTGATCGAGGAGCTCAACAAGCTCCCTGTCGCCGAGCGCCGCGAGATCCTCGAGGGCGCCTGGCTGCGACTCAAGCCGAAGGTCGAACAGCCGATCGCCACCGCGGGCGACGGCAAGTTCAGCGACCCGGCGGTCCTCTTCAAGGACGCGACGTTCGCGCTCTACACCGACGACAAACTCGACCTCGACGCGAAGCTCAAGGACGAGATGACCGTCTCGCTCACGGAGTGGGCGGTCGGCAAGAAGGGCGAGCCGGTCGAGAAGCGGCTGCAGGCGTTCGAGGTCCGCATGGAGAACTCCGCGCAGGCCTACGGCGTCGAGCAGGTGCTCCGCAAGCTAGGGCTCACCGCGGCCAAGCAGCTCCCCGCGCTCCTGAGCGCGCCGTCGGCGATCAAGTCGCAGCGCCTCGACTCCATCGCTCGCATCGTCGTCGACGTGAAGCCGCCGGCCAACGACAAGGGCGCGGCAGAAGCCTACGAGCACGCCCGCGACGAGCTCTCCACGAACTTCGCGGCGATCCTCCGCAGCTCCCTCGGCGACGGCTTCGTCAACGCGGTGAAGGGCGAGATCGACGAGGCGCTCAAGAAGGCGCCCAACGGCAAGCAGGTCCTCGACAACCCCGAGACCTACAAGAAGTACATGTCCGACGTGCGCAACGAGCGACTCACCAACCTCTTCGCGATCGCGAAGCAGGTCGGTCGCAAGCCCGTCGTCGACGTGCTCATGGCCACCGCCTCCGACGAGAAGGCCGAGCCGAAGCACCGCGCCCTCGCGCTCGCCGCGCTCGAGGGAAACATCGACACCAACAACCCCGAGGGCCTCAAGGTGTTCCTCGCGATCGGTCGCAGCAACGCGCCCGACGAGGTCAAGCACGGCGCGATGCTGCGCATCACCGCCTACCCGCCCGACCAGGCCACCAAGGCCTACTACGATCTGTTCGAGTCGCCGAACTGGAAGGTTCGCTACGACGGCGCGATGCGCATCATCGACCTCATGGGCAAGGTCGGCGACAAGACCAAGACCACGGTGCGCGAGTTCCTCCACAAGCTCCCGGCCAGCGAGAAGACGAAGTTCGCGATCGGCGAGCCCACCGCATACGGCACTGCGCTCACGCACCTCCCCACAGAGCTCAAGGCCAAAGAGGCGATCGACGAAGCGCTGCGGAGCCCGCGGCTCGGCGCGCAGATGACGGCGCTCGGGTGGTACTACGCCAAGGGCACCCCCGCAGACTTCTCGATCCTCGAGAAGCACGAGAAGGACAAGTCCCCCGTCCCCAAGTGCAAGGACGACGAGGAGTGCGGCTGGGACAAGCCCGGCTGCCCGGTGCCCAAGGGCGCGGACGTCGAGTTCAAGCCGGTCAACACCGTGGGCGAGTACGTCCTCTTCTGTGTGAAGCCCGAGATCGAAAAGCGCGCGAAGGCACCGCCCCCTGAGGGGAAGAAGTAATGAATCAGCAGAACGACGCGAGCAGGAAGAGCCCACGCACCTTCCAGTGCCGAGACCAGCTCTGGGAGACGTTCGAGCAGATGGCTCGCGAGCTGGAGTGCAGCATCGACTACCTCATCAACGAGGCGATGAAGCAATACGCTCGTCAGCGCAGCTACGGCGCGCAGAGCGGGCAGGGCTCCTCGCGCACGCCGTTCCCCGGTGCGCGCGACGCCGGCGACAACCAGCCCACGCAGCGTCCCCCGCTGCCGCCCACCGCGCCTGCGGTTCCCATGGCCCGGCCGTCGGCCCCGATGGTCTCGGCGCCCCCGCCGATGCAGAGCGGCGGTCGTCTCCCTCCGCCCCCTCCTCCGCCGCCGCCGGGTGGCGGCCGGCTTCCTCCGCCTCCGCCCGCGACCGGGGGGCGACAGGCGCAGATGGCGCCCACGCCTCCTCCGCCCGGCTCGCGCGGACCGATGGGCGGACCGCCGCCGTTGCCGCGCGGCTCCATGCCGCCTCCTCCGCCGCCGATGCAGTCGCAGCCGCAGCACCAGCCGCCGCCGATGCAGTCGCAGCCGCAGCACCACCAGCACCACCAGCACGCGGGGAACGTCGCCGCGCCGATTCAGCCCGCGTTCGTCGGCGGTCTCATCGCCATCTATCAGGGCGAGCGCACGCCGGTGAACAAAGAGAAGTTCATCATCGGTCGCGGCCGTCAGACGAGCGACCTCACCATCAAGGATCCGAACGTGTCGCGCCAGCACGCGATGGTCGAGTTCCAGAACGGTGTCTATTACATGGTCGATCTGGGATCGACCAACGGCGTCGAGTACCAGGGCCAGCGCGTCACCCGCAAGGCGATCGCCGAGGGCGACACGTTCCGCATCTGCGACCACGAGGTCGTGTTCACCTACCGCTGATCAGTCCCCGTGCGAGCGCGCCCTGGTCTCCGCGACCAGCGCCTCGGCGTCGCGGACGCAGAAGCCGTCGTGACTGGTCTCGAGCATTCCGGCGCGCTCGAACTTGCGCGCGATACGGATGGTCGTCTCCACGCGCGCGCCGATCATGCTCGCGAGCTCGCCCCTCGAGAGCGGGAGCGGGATGATCAACGTGCCGTCCTCGGTCTCGTCGCCGAAGCGCTCGGCGAGGAGCAGGAACAGGGTGGCGAGACGCTTGGGCGCAGAGCCCGCGCTCATCACGCCGATCTTCTCGTGCAGCGCGCGGGTGTGCTCGAGCAGGACGCGGTTGAGCGCGCCAGCGACCTCCGGGCAGCGGGTCGCCATCGCGAGCACCGGCGCCGCGTCGACCGAGAGGACCTCGGCGAAGTCGCTCGCGACGACCGCGTCTGCGAGGTAGCTCGAGCGCCCGATGATCGCGGGATCCCCGATGCTCTCGCGCGGGCCGAACAGACCGACGATGGCCTCGCTCCCGTCTGCCACTGGCCGCACGATCTTCACGACCCCAGAGAGGATCAGGTTGAAGTTCGTGGCCTGTTCGCGGGCGCGGAAGATGCGCTCCCCTCGCGCGAACGCGCGGCGGGTGGTGCGGGCCGCGACGGCGACTCGCGTCCCGAGCGGGAGGTGGCCGAACAAGCGGCTCGCGGCCAGGAGTTTGTCGACAGTGGGAGTCGGATGATCGATCGCAGCGACGGGCACGAGGCGGCCGAGCTACAAGAACGAGGCCATGTCGCTGCGCCCGTATCTCGTCGGCGCTGCGTCGAAGCAAAGCGCACCGTTTGCGCCGAGGCGCGCGTCCTGCGCAGGAGGAACGTCATGAATCGTTGGATCGTCGTCTCGTTGGTCGCTGTCCTGTCGGTCGCGTGTAAGAAGGACGAGCCGAAGGCCGCCGCCGTCCCGGCCGAGGCCGAGGAGCTCTTCGGCCAGCGGTGCGCGACGTGCCACGGAACCGACGGCTCGGGGAACGGTCCGGCGGCCGCCAACCTCAACCCCAAGCCGCGCGCCTACAACGACGCTGCGTGGCAGGCCGCGGTCACCGACGACGACCTCCGCAAGGTCATCGTCAAGGGCGGCGCGGCGGCGGGAAAGAGCCCGCTGATGCCGCCGAACCCGGACCTCGAGGCCAAGCCGGCCCTGGTCGACGGGCTCGTCGCGAAGATCCGCTCGTTCAAAAAGTAGGTCGGCAGCGCGCGCCCGGCGCGCACCGCACGGCTTGCATCGGGGCGGCAAAACCGGCGTGATATTGGGGCGCGAGCGCGCGAGGCATGCGCGTTGCTCTTGGGGTTCCCCATGCCGCTGCCGCACACCATGGAACAGCTGATGACCTCCGCTCCGCTGACCATCGGAGCGGACATGAGCCTGGCCGCCGCGCGCTCGATGATGGCCGACTATCACGTCGGCCATCTGCCGGTGCGCGACGACGGGCACCTGGTCGGCGTCGTCGCGCTCAAGGATCTCGATCGCGGGGAGCCCCATCACCCGGTGCGCGCGGTGATGCTGCGCGAGGCGCTCGTGGTGGACCCGACCGACATCGCCGCCGACGTCGCCACGATGATGGCCGAAAAGCACGCAGACGCGGCGATCGTCGTCAGCGGCGAGAACGTGGTCGGCATCTTCACCGCGACCGACGCCGAGCGCGCTCTCGCGGTGACGTTGCAAGCCATCGACGAGCGTCGTTAGGGTATCGCTGTGAACCAACGCTTCGAGGAGCTGCGGCGCTACGTCCGCTTCGGCGCCGAGGACCTCGAAAACCTGCGCGCGTTTCACGAGCTGGCGCGCCCCCAGTTCGAGCGAATCTCGCGCGATTTCTACGAGCGGATTCGAGAGCACGAGCAGGCCCACGCGGTCTTGTCGGGCGAGGACCAGATCGCGCGGCTACAACGCTCCCTCGTGCGTTGGATGGACCGCGTGTGCACCGCCGAGCGCGACCAGGCCTACATCGACGAGACGCTGAAGATCGGCGCCGTCCACGTGCGCGTCAACCTCCCGCAGCGCTACGTCTTCAGCGCGATGGCGCTCATCCATATCTCGTTCAACGAGATCGCCGACGCTCAGCTCGGCGCGCGCGCGACGGCCGTGCGGACCTCGATCATCCGCGCGCTCGACCTCGAGCTGGCGATGATGCTCGAGACCTATCTCGACGACTACGCCGCGCGACTGAAGCGCACCGCCGCCCGCGCGCTCGCGCGCAGCGAGCATCACTACGAGAACGCCGTGGAGCTCGCGCCGTACCTCGTGGTGGGGATCACGCGCGAGGGCACCATCGCGCTGTTCAACCGCGCGGCCGAGCGGGCGACCCAGCGAGAGCGCGACCAGGTGCTCGGGCGTCCGTTCATCGAGACGATGTTTCCCGAGGGCAGCGACGCGAGCGACATCAACGCGGTGCTCGAGGGGCAGAAGGCGATCGTCTCGCTCGCCGGCGCTCCGCTCCGCACCGTGTCGGGCCGGCTCCGCCTCGTCGACTGGCAGCTCGCGCACGCCGCCGCGGCCGAGGAGCAGGTCATCGCGTTCGCGATCGGTCGCGACGTGACCGACGAGGCTGCGACCGCCGAGCGCACCCGTCAGCAGGAGAAGCTCGCGGCGATCGGCACCATGGCCGCTGGTCTCGCCCACGAGATCCGCAACCCGCTCAACGGCGCGCACCTCCACGTCACGTTCCTCGAGCGTGGCCTGCGGCGCACCGGCGCCGACGCCGACTCGCTCGAGGCCGTGAAGGTCGTGGGCGACGAGATCAAGCGCCTGTCGACGCTGGTCACCGAGTTCCTCGACTTCGCGCGGCCGAAGCCGCTCGACCGAAGGCCGGTGATCGTGCAGCGCCTGTGCGAGAAGGTCGCGTTGCTCGTTGCCCCCACGCTCGCCACCGCGGGCTGCACGTTGACCCTCGACATGCCGGGGGCCGAGCTCCTGATCGACGCCGACCCCGCCAAGATTGAGCAGGTCGTCCTCAACCTCCTCCAGAACGCGGTCGAGGCCATGGCCACCGACGGGGGCGGCGCGGCGACGATTCGCGTGCGGCGGCAGCCGCGCGTCGCGCTGATCGAGATCGAGGATCAGGGCCCCGGGCTCCCCGATCCCCACGCGCCGGTGTTCGACGCGTTCTACACCACCAAGCCCGAGGGCACGGGCCTCGGCCTTGCCATCGTGCATCGCATCGTGACGGATCACGGCGGCGCCGTGGCGGTCGAGAGTCACCCCGGAAAGACGGTGTTTCGAGTTACCCTACCTCTCGCGATCGCGAGTGGTACGGAGTAGTTGAGGAAGCCCAATGACCAAGAAGCAACACAAGGGTCGAATCCTGGTCGTGGACGACGAAGCGAGCGCCCGCTCCGGCCTCGAAAAGCTCCTCAAGCAGGACGGCTACGAGGTCGAGTCCGCCGACGGCGGGCAGGCCGCGCTGGCCCTCCGTGCGGAGCGCACGTTCGACGTCGTCGTCACCGACCTCAAGATGCCGGGAATGGACGGCGTCGAGCTGATGAAGAGGCTCAAGGAGATCGACCGCGATCTGCCGGTCATCGTCGTCACGGCGTTCAGCGACGTGTCCTCGGCCGTCAACGCCATGCGCGGCGGCGCCGAGGACTACCTCACCAAGCCCGTGGACTTCGACGCGCTCACCCTGGCCATCGACCGCGCCATCGAGCGGCGCGATCTGCGGGTCGAGGCCGAGGGCCTGCGTCGGCAGCTTCGCGAGCGCGAGGGCGGTGGGCTCGAGGGGATGATCGGCACGAGCCCCGCGATGCAGAAGATCTACCGCGTCGCCAAGCAGGTGGCGTCCGCGCGAGCCACGGTGCTCATCACCGGCGAGAGCGGCACCGGCAAGGGAGAGCTCGCGCGCGCGATCCACGCGAAGAGCCCTCGCTCCGACAAGCCGTTCGTGTCGGTGCACTGCTCGGCGCTCGCCGAGACGCTGCTCGAGAGCGAGCTCTTCGGCCACGAGAAGGGCTCCTTCACCGGCGCCGACAAGAAGCGCGTCGGCCGCTTCGAGCACGCCGACGGCGGCACGCTGTTCCTCGACGAGATCGGCGAGATCTCCCCGGCGATCCAGATCAAGCTGCTCCGCGTCCTGCAGGAGCGCGAGTTCGAGCGGGTCGGTGGCAACGAGCGCATCAAGGTCGACGTGCGCGTCATCGCAGCGACCAACCGCGATCTCGCCGCCGACGTGCAAGAGGGCCGGTTCCGCGAGGACTTGTTCTATCGGCTCAACGTCATCCAGATCGAGGTGCCCCCGGTTCGCGTGCGCGACGGCGACATCCTCTTGCTCGCTCAGTCCTTCCTCAAGCGATTCAGCGAGGACGCCCACAAGCGGATCGACGGCTTCACCGACAAAGCGCGCGCGAAGCTCCTCGCCTACCGCTGGCCGGGCAACGTCCGCGAGCTCGAGAACGCGATTGAACGCGCGGTCGTGCTCTGCGAGGGCAACCTGATCGACGAGGACCACTTGCCGTTCGGGATGGTGCCCACCGCGCGCGGCAACAGCGGCGGTCCCCGCATCCCCGGCGCCACGATGGCCGAGGTGGAGCGCCACGCCATCCTCGCCACGCTCGAGGCGGTCGGCGGCTCCACGACCAAAGCGGCCGAGATGCTCGACATCAGCGTGCGAACGATTCAATACCGTCTGCACGAGTACGGAATGGCCAAGAAGTAGCGTCTACGCCGGCGGGGGCACCGTGGCGCGTCGCGCCGCGCAGCGACCGCAGAACAGCTCGCCGGTGCGTACGTGCAGCCGGCCGAGGGAGCCGACGTCCATCGGCTCTGCGCAGCCGTCGCAGATCGTCGCCACGTCGACGGTCTCTTCGCTGTAGCCCTCCGCCGGCATCTCGACGCCGTCACGGACCAGGCCGCGCGGCGCCTGCTTGACGATCTCGCGGCGGAATCGCTCGTGGAGCGCGGCCCATCGCCGGACGCTCGCCTCGTCGAGGCCGTGCGCGCGCATCGTCGCTTCGAGGAGCTGCTCGCGGTAGTCGAAGAGCTCGTCGCTGATCACCATCCAGTGGTGAGCGTTGAACGGGTTGAGCCCGAAGTAGCCGCCCTCGCCGCTGATCAGCCAGGCCAGGAACTCGTACTGCTTGTCGACCGCGCGGGTGATCGAGGTGCGCTGGAAGAAGGGCGCGAGCCGCGGGTCGACGTAGACGCGGGCGTAGAAGGCCTCGAGGATCGCGCGGAGGAGGCGCCCGTGGTCGAGCGCCTGCCACAACGCCGGATCGGGCTCGATCCGCGCGAGCTTCGCGCGGTCGTCGGGCTGATACGGCTGCGTCGGGGTGAAAGCGTCCACGCGCACGTCGCGCCGATCGCAGCCGGCCGCGATCGCGCGGCATCGAGTCTCCTCGACCGCCTCCGGCGCGCCGGCGATGAACACGCCGTAGCCGGCGAGCTCCGGGTGCCGCGCGAGCGCGACGTCGACCGCGCGGCCGTGCGCGACGTCGGTCGCCGCGGTCGGGCCCGACACGCAGCCGACGTATTGCACCATCGGCGCGAGCTCGCCGTGCAGATACAGCTCGTCGCGGCTCCGCGCGCCGTGAAACAGCGCGATCGTCCCCCGATGGCCGCGCGCGACGGCGTCCCGCGCCACACCGAGCAGCGGCGCGAGGCCGGTGCCGGTTGCGACGAGGAGCAAGGGCTGATCGAGATCGCGCGGCTCGTAGTAGCACTCCCCGAACGGCCCGAGGATCTGCACCTCGTCGCCGGGGCGAAGTCGATCGCACAGGTACGGGCTCAAGCGCCCGCCCCCGATCCGCTCGACGTGGAGCTCGAGGTAGCCGTCCTCGGGGAGGCTCGATTTGCGATGGGGGTCCTCACGCTTCGCGGCTATGGCGTTGCTTTCGGCGACAACGTCGTATTGCGCTCGATCGATCTCGAGGTGCCGTCGCTCGGCGTGACGACGCTGATGGGACCGGGCGGCGCGGGCAAGTCGACGCTGGTCCGCACGATCGCCGGGCACAACGACGCGCAGCCGCTGCTCCGCACGTGGGGCGAGGCTCGCTACAACGACGTCGAGCGGCCGTTCCTCCTCGCGCAGAGCGCGCGCCTGATGATCGCGACGGTCTTCGAGAACGTTCTCATCGGGCTCCGCGATCGCCACCGGCTCACCCATGCGCAGCAGCGCGAACGCGTGCGTGGGATCCTCCGAGAGCTCGGGCTCGACGTGCTCGCCGAGACGATGGACGCGCGGGTCATCGATCTCCCGCTCGGTCAGCAGCGCGCGCTCGCGGTCGCCCGCGGGGTCGCCGCCGAGACGCGCCTCCTCGTGCTCGACGAGCCATCGGTGGGGCTCGACGACCGTGCGCGCGACGCGCTGCTCGCGATCGTCGCCCGCGAGGGCGCGCGGCGCGCCGTCCTCTTTCGCGATGACGGGGCGGCTGACGATCGTCGGAGATCACGCGCTCGCCGCGCGGGTCACCGCGCTCGGCCTCGCGCTCGACGTCGCCAGCCCCGAAGCGGCCCCCGCGGACGCGATCGTCCTCGCGGACTCCGTTCCGGACGAGGCGCTGCGCATGATCGTCCACGCGGCGCTGGCGCGTGACGCGGCCGAGCAGGCGCGTGCGCGCGCGGAGGCAGTGCACGCTGCGCTCCTCGAGGGCTCGCCGGACGGCATCGTCGCCATCGATCCCGACCAGCGGATCGTGGTGTTCAACGCGGCCGCGCAGCGCATGTTCGGTTACGCCCCGGAGGATGTCATCGGCGAGCCGCTCGCCATCCTCATCCCCGAAGAGGTGCGCGGTCGTCACGACGAGCACGTCGAGAGCTACCGTCGCCGTGGGCCGTCGGTGCGGACCATGGGCGACCGGTCGCGGCTGTGGGGGCGTCGGCGTGACGGAGAGCGCTTCCCGATGGAGGCGTCGATCTCACGCGAGCAACACGGCACCGAAGGGCTCCTCATCGCGGTGGTGCGAGACGTGTCGCGTCAGGCGCGAGTGGAGCAGCAGCTGCAGCAGGTGCTGCAAGTCGAGGGGGTCGGCCGCGTCGCGAGCGCGGTGATCCACGACGTCAACAACCTCCTCGCGGTGGTGCGCGTCGCGGCCGAGCTCGCCGCGGCCGAGAAGCACGCGCCCGCCGCGGCCGAGCACCTCGCCGCGATCGGCCTCGCGGTCGATCGCGGGGCCAAGCTCACGCGCCGCTTGCTGACCTACGCCCGCTCCCGCAGCGGAGACGCCGCCGTGGTGGAGCTCGACGCCGTGATCGAGGAGTTGGCGCCGCTCCTGCGCAACGCGCTCGGCGAGGCGATCCACCTCGAGTGCACCACGAGCTCCAACGCCAGGGTAAACGTGGACCGGACGCGGTTCGAGCAAGCGATCCTCAACTGTGTCGTCAACGCGCGCGATGCGCTCCCGGGCGGCGGATGCGTGAGGGTGCGCACCGAGCGCGTCTCGGAGACCTCGGCGTCGATCGTCATCACCGACAACGGCGTCGGCATCCCGCGCGCCGCATTGCCGCGCATCTTCGAGCCATTCTTCACGACCAAGGCCGATGCCAGCGGGACGGGGCTCGGCCTGTGGATGTCGCTCGAGATGGTGCGCGGCGCCGGTGGAACGATGTGCGTGGAGAGCGAGGAGCTGCTCGGCACCACCGTGTCCATCACGCTGCCGGTCAGCGAGGCCTCGCCCATCGCGCCTGCCCGCGTGAGCTCCCTCCCTCCGGCCCGCGCGGTCTCGGTGCTGCTCGTCGAGGACGACGACGTCCTGCGCCGCCTCCTCGCGCGGTCGCTCGAGCTGTACGGCTTCCAGGTGCACAGCGCGTCGGGCGCCGGCGAGGCGCTCGGTCACCTCGAGAAGTGGGACGGCGAGCTCGACGTGTTGGTCACCGATGCGATCATGCCGTTCATGAACGGCCGCGAGCTCGCCGATCGCGTCCGGCGCTGCTTCCCCGACGTCTGCGTCGTTCACGTCACCGGCCACGCGGCCGCGAGCGAGGCCGTCGAGCTGAGGCCCAACGAGGCGCTCCTCTACAAACCATTCGCCGCCGAGGCGCTTCGCTCCGCCATCGCTCGGGTGCTGGGGGCGCAGTAGATGGCTCGCAGAGACGTGCTCCTCGAGCGGCGCCGCGAGGCGGTGCTGCGCGCATCGTCCCGGCTCGCGCACGACGTCAACAACGCGCTCTCGATCATTGCGACGAGCGTCGGACAGTTCCGGGCCGGCGGCGCCGCGGCGACCGAGACATGCGACGAGGTGCTCGCGGCCGTCCAGCGCGCCGAGTCGCTCGTTCGGCAGTGCTCGGCGCTGACGGATCTCGCCGGCCACCCCCCGCACGGGGAGCTCAGGAGCGTCGTCTTCGCGATCGATCGGCTCATACGCTACGTGTCCGACCAGCGGGTCACCGTCCGGATCGCCGACCCGGAGCCGCGGATGATCGCCGACGCGCTCGGGCTCCTCCTCGTCGACCTCGCGCTGTCGATCGCCCACCGCACGCGGCGCGGGACGATCCAGGTCTCTCTCTCGTTCGGTGAGGACGCCGCCGAGCTGACGCTCTCGATCCCGGCCGGCGGCGAACCGCCGACCGCCAAGTTGGCGCTCGCGCTGCGGGCACGGGTGCGCGCGCTCGGCGGTGTGCTCGCCGTGCAGCGCACGCGCTGTCAGCTCCGCGTGCCGCGCGCCCTCGTCTCCGAGCTCGTCGAGGTCACCGTGCTCGTCGTTCACCACGACGCGACACGCGCCGCCGCGACCGCGGCGCTGCTCGGCGAGCACGGCCTGAAGACGGTCACCGCCAGCGCGCCCGCCGACGCGCTGGCGATCGTCGAGAACCGCGCGCTCGCCGTCGTCGTCACCGACCTCGCGCTCCGCGGCATGTCGGGCGCGCACCTCGCGCGGTGCATCGGGGTGACTCGCCCCGCGATGCCGGTGGTGTTCACCGCGGACTCCGCGGAGGAGGCGGCGCGCCACGGGATCCCTGTCGGCTCGGTGTCGCTCGGCTCCGACCCTGCGGCGCTCGTCGAGCGCGTCCGCACCGCCTCCGCAGCCCACGACTCATAACGCCGCTAGAGCAGGCTGCGGATGATGGCGGAGGCGGCGTTGGCCTTCTCGAGAAAGTCGGTGGTCGGCTCGATGAACCACCGCTGCGGGTGGTCGCGCCAGGCGTGCGCGATGCGTTCGTCGGCGACGCGTGCTTCTTCGGGCGTCTCGATGCGCAGCGGGTTCTGGTGGCCGTAGCCATTGCCGTTCCCCGGCGTGCGCAGGTGGATGACGGCCTCGTAGCGCGCGAGCTCCTCGCGGCGATCGATGGCGACCTCGCGGCAGTACTCCGCCTCGTCGCCCGGCCAGTACGCGAGGCTGTCGAGCGTGCCCCGGTCGCAGATGACGACCTCTCCGTCGGCGATCACCTCGAGCTCGCGCTGCACGTGGAAGATCGCCCGCTGCGCCGCGCGCCGCACCCGTCCGTCGGGCGTGCGGGGAAAGCCGCCGCCGAAGAGGAGCGACGCCGACTCCTGCACGAACCCGACGTGATTCGGCGTGCTCTTGCGCAAGAGCTCGATCAGCGCGGTCTTGCCGCCGCCGGGGCCGCCGGTGATGACGATGCGTCGGGTCATCGGAGCTCCGTGGAGTCGACGCCGCGTTCGATGCTCTCGCCGAGGTGCTTCAGCTCGCCCGCGAGGACCCGCACGAGATCGTCGTGGGTGACGATCGCCACCAGTCGGCCGGCGTCGTCGACGAGCGGCAGTCGCCTGGTACCCGCCTTGCGGAGCTCGCGGAGCATCGCCTCGATGCCCGCGGTTGCGCGCGCGGTGACCGGATCGGGCGTCATCACCGCCGAGGCGGGCGTCGTGGCGGGGAGCGACTCGGCGACCACCCGGAGCGCCAGATCGCGGTCGGTGACGATCCCGATCGGGCGTCCGCGCGCGACGATGACGACGCAGCCGACGTGATGGCGCCGCATCTTCCTCGCCAGCGACGCGACCGAGCAGTCGGCAGTCGCGGTGATCACTGCTTCGCTGGCCAGGCGGGCGTTCATGACTTCTTCTCGTCCCGAATCGTGAGCACGGGGGTCTTCGCCTTGCGGACGACGCGCTCGGCCACGCTGCCGAGGAGGAAATGCGCGATCGCGCCGCGGCCGTGGGTGCCGATGACGATGAGGTCGTAGTCCTTCTGGGCCTCGAGGATCATCAGCGGCGCGTATCCCGGTACGAGCTTCGACCCAACCTCGATGCCGCGCTTGGCGAGCTTGTCGACCAGCTCGGCGAGCGACTTCTCGGCCTCGGCTCGGACGTAGTCCATGAGGCTGACGCGATCGCCGCCCTGCATGGCGATGAACGGCATCGATTCGATGCCGATCCCCTGGGGGACCTCCCACACGTGCATCAGCGTGAGCTTCGCGCCGAGCTTCTCGCGCAAGAGCAGCGCGTACTCGAGCGCGTGGTCGGCGCACGGGGAGAAGTCGGTGGGGACGAGGATTCGTTCGATTTTCATGGCGTTTCCTTTGCGCCCGAGGGCGCAGGTTCTGCGTCGGCGTCTCCGCCTCGACGGTCCGCGTCGTTCGTCCACACCATGCGGGAGCACGCTGCAAAGAGCGGTCCGCGCGTTGCAGTCCCCTGGCTCGTGGATACCGCCGTCCTCGAAGCACACGACCTCGCGAAGACCTACGCGATGGGGGAGGTCGAGGTCGTGGCGCTCCGCGGCGTCGACCTGTCGCTCTTCAGGGGCGAGCTCGTGGTCATGCTCGGGCCGTCGGGCAGCGGAAAATCGACGCTGCTCAACATCCTCGGCGGCCTCGACCGCCCGACGCGCGGCACCTTCCACTACCTCGATCACAAGCTCGAGATCGCGAGCGAGCGGGAGCTCACCCGCTATCGCCGCGAGCACGTGGGGTTTGTCTTCCAGTTCTACAACCTCATCCCGAGCCTCACCGCGCGCGAGAACGTCGCGCTCGTCACCGACATCGCCGAGCACCCGATGTCGCCCGAAGAGGCGCTGGCGATGGTCTCGCTCGAGCACCGCCTCGACCACTTCCCGTCGCAGCTCTCCGGCGGCGAGCAGCAGCGGGTCGCGATCGCTCGCGCCATCGCCAAGCGACCCGATCTGCTGCTCTGCGACGAGCCGACGGGCGCGCTCGACCAGCAGACCGGCATCAAGGTCCTCGAGGTCATCGAGCGCGTGAACCGCGAGCTCGGCACCACCACCGCCGTGATCACGCACAACGCCGTGATCGCCGGGATGGCCGACCGCGTCATGCGCTTCGCCGACGGGCGCGTCGCGAGCGTCACGACCAACGAGACCAAGCTCAAGCCGGAGCAGATGTCGTGGTGAAGGCCCTCGACCGCAAGCTGCTGCGCGATCTGCTCCGGCTCAAGGGGCAGGTCCTCACCATCGCGCTCGTCGTGGCGTGCGGCGTCGCCACGTTTCTCACGTTCGTGGGTGCCTTTCGCTCGCTCCGCTCCGCCGAGGACGAGTTCTACCGCGCGACCCGGTTCGCCGATGTGTTCGCGCAATGCGTACGGGCCCCGGAGGAGGTCGCCGGTCAGCTCTCCGCGATCCCGGGCGTCGCGTCGCTCGAGACGCGGGTCGCAGCGCCGGTCACGTTCGACATGCCGGGTTACGAGGAGCCGATCCGCGGGCTCCTCCTGTCGCTGCCGCGCACGATGAGCACCCCGATGATCCGCGAGGGCTCGCTGCCGGCCTCGGCCGACGAGGCGCTCGTCAACGAGGCCTTCGCGCGGGCCCACAAGCTCCGCCCCGGCGCCACCGTGAGCGCCCTCGTCGAGGGGCGCATGCGCACCTTCCGCGTGTCGGGGCTCGCGCAGTCGCCCGAGTACGTCTTCGCCATGACCCCCGGCGCCGCCGCGGTCGACGACGCCCGCTTCGGCATCCTGTGGGCCGATCGCGCGGCGGTCGCGGCGGCGCGCGGCATGGAGGGCGCGTTCAACGACGTCGTCATGCGCCTCGCGCCCGACGCGTCGGAGCGCGCGGTGCTCGCGTCGGTCGATCGCGTGCTCCAGCCCTACGGCGGCTTCCCCGCGGTCGGCCGCGACGACCAGAGCTCGCACCATTTCGTCACGCGCGAGCTCAACGAGCTCAAGACCTGGGCGATCATCCTGCCGATCATCTTCGTCGGAGTGGCGGCGTTCCTCCTCAACATCGTGCTCGCGCGGCTGATCGGTACGCAGCGGGAGCAGATCGCGGCGCTCAAGGCGTTCGGCTACGGAAACGGCCGCGTCGGCGGTCACTACCTGCAGATGATCGCGGTGATCGTCGCGCTCGGCACGCTCCTCGGCACCGGGCTCGGCTGGTACCTCGGCACCGGGCTCACCGCGCAGTACACGAAGTACTTCCGCTTCCCGTCGCTGCTCTATCGCCTCGAGGCGCCGATGGTGATCAGCGCGCTCGTCATGACGCTCGCGCTCGCCGCGGTCGGCGGCTTCTCGGCCATCCGCGGCGCGGTTCGGCTCTCGCCCGCCGAAGCGATGCGTCCTCCCTCACCCGCGCGCTACCGACGCTCGCTCGTCGAGCGCATCGGGCTCGCGGTGCTGCTCTCCAACATCGGTCGGATCGTCAGCCGCAACCTCGGCCGGCGGCCGCTTCGAGCCATTGCCTCGGTGGTCGGGGTCGGGTTCGCGACGGCGATCATCGCGGTCGGGCTGTTCTTCGGGGACGCGGTCGACACCCTGATCAAGCACCTGTTCGGTGAGGTGTTCCGCGACGACGTCACCGTCGTGTTCCGCGCGCCGGTCGACTCGTCGGCGGTGTCCGAGCTGCGCCACGTCGAGGGCGTGCTCCACGTCGAGCCGACGCGGATGATCCCGGTCCGCGTGATGGCCGGTCATCGCGACAAGCGGGTCGTCCTCTTCGCGCTGCCCGCGGGCGTGACGCTGCGCAGCGTCCGCACCGTGGAGGGGCAGGCGGTCGCGGTGCCGGGGACCGGGGTCATGCTCAACGCGACGCTCGCCACCTCGCTCGGCGTCGGGATGGGCGACAAGGTGTCGCTCGAGGTCCTCGACGGCGCGCATCCGATTCGCGAGGCCACCGTGACCGGGCTCGTCGACGAGATGTTCGGCCTCACGGCGTACATGCAGCTCGACGCGCTCCACCGGCTGATCGGCGAGCAGGAGTCGATCTCGTCGGCGCTCCTCGCCGTCGATCCGCGCTCCATCGAGCGCACGGTGGCCGAGCTGAAGAGCAAGCCGGCCGTGATGGCGATCAACCGGCGGGACGCGACGCTCAAGGCGTTCCGCGACACCAGCGCCGGCTGGATGCTGCTCGTGTCGACCATCCTGTCGGCGTTCGCCGGGACGATCGCGTTCGGCGTCGTCTACAACACAGCCCGGATCAACCTCGCCGAGCGCGAGCGCGAGCTCGCGAGCTTGCGCGTGCTCGGGTTCACGGTGGGCGAGATCACCACCATCTTCGCGGGCGAGCTGGTGACCCTGGTCCTGCTCGGGATCCCGCTCGGGTTTCTCATTGGGCGCGGGATCATCACGCTCATCCTCACGCTGCTCTCGAGCGAGGCGTACCGCTTCCCGTCCGACCTGCACGCGAGCTCGCTGGCCGTCGCCGCGTTGATCGTCGGCGCGTCCGCGCTGGCGAGCGCGCTGATCGTGCGACGAAAGCTCGATCGCCTGGATTTGGTTGCCGTGCTCAAGACGAGGGACTGATCATGAAATGGCTCCGTCGGTCGCTGCTCATCGTCCTGTTCGCCTCCATCGTCGTGGCGATCGTGTATGCGTTCCGGCCCAAGCCGATCCCGGTCGAGACGGCGAAGGTCGAACAGGGCGAGTTCAAGGAGTATGTCGAAGAGCCGGCGCGCACCCGGGTGCGCGAGCGCTTCATCATCTCGGCCCCGGTGTCCGGCGAGCTCGCTCGGATCACGCGCAAGCCGGGCGACATGGTCGAGGAGAAGGATCTGCTCGCCACGATCCGCCCACTCGCGCCGGTGATGCTCGACGCGCGCACCAAGAGCGAGCTCGACGCGCGCCTGCACGCGGCGCGCGCCTCGCACGCACTCTCGACCTCTGCGGTGGCCAAGGCCAAGACCGTGAAGGACTTCGCGCAGAAGGAGCTCGTCCGGATCAAGGGGCTCGTCGACAAGGGCGTGCTCGCGGGCGTCGAGCTCGAGAAGGCGGAGCTCGATCTCAAGATCGCGGAGAGGGACGTGCGCACCGCCGAGCTCTCGGCCACCGTCGCCGCCAATCAGCTCGCGGTCGCGCAGGCGGCGGCCGGTGACGCGCCGCCCAAGGCCGAGATCGGCTGGGAGCTTCGCTCGCCGCTCCGCGGGCGCGTCCTGCGCGTGCTGCAGACGAGCGAGGGGGTCGTCGCCGCGGGGACCCCGCTGCTCGAGATCGCGGACACGAGCGACCTCGAGGTGGTCGCCACGCTGCTCACGACCGACGCGCTGCGGGTCAAGCCGGGGGCCTCGGCGTCGCTCGATCGTTGGGGCGGTCCCGCCCTGGAGGCGCGCGTCCGCGCGATCGAACCGTCGGGCTATACCAAGCTCTCGGCGCTCGGCGTCGAGGAGCAACGCGTCGATGTCGTACTCGACATCATGAGCCCGCCCGCGCAGTGGGCCTCGCTCGGCGACGGCTTCCGCGTACACGCGAAGATCTTGGTGCATCGCGAGGCGAGCGCGATCAAGACCGCGGCGGCAGCGGTGTTCCGCGACGGCGATGCCTGGGCCGTGTTCGTCGTCGAGGGCGACCGCGCGCGCAAGCGTCGAGTGGTGGTCGAGCGGCGAAACGGGCCCGAGGCGATGCTCGGCGGCGGCGCCCCGCTCGGCGCGACGCTCATCAGCTTTCCGGGCAACGACATCCACGACGGCGCGCGCGTTGTCCTGCGTTGACGGCAGGAACCTTGCAGCGGTTTCGACGCATGTACGAATCCATCCGCCATTACATGACCCGTTCCCCACGAACGGCTCGGCCGGGGGACTCGGTCTTTCAGGCGCGGCAGCGCATGCAGGCGGCGGGGATTCGGCACCTCCCCGTCGTCGACGGGGAGACCATCGTCGGCATGGTCACCGAACGCGACATCCGCATGCTCGAGAGCTGCGGCCGCGCAACGGTCGACATTCAAGTCCGCGAAGCGATGACGCCCGAGCCCTACGTCGTCGATATCAACATGCCGATCGCGCGAGTCTGTCGCACGATGGCCGATCGCAAGCTCGGCTCGGTGATCGTCACCGAGGATACGGCTGTGGTCGGCATCTTCTGCACCACCGATGCACTGCGTGCACTCGCCGAGATCCTCGAGGAATACTTCTCGGCGCCCACGTCGGATCGCTACGGCGGCATCATCAGCAAGGGGCCGGTCTCATGACGACGTCGCTGCGCGCCGGGCTCGAGGCCTACCTCCACGACCGCTTTGGCGGCGAGGTCGTCTCGCTCGAGTCCATAAGCGGCGCGGCCGGCCCCAAGGAGTTCGGCTATGGCGACGTCGTCCACGTGACGCTCCGCAACGCGAAGGTGAGCGAGGTCGTCCTCCACACCGCCCGCCGCGGCGGATTCGGTCACGACACGCTCGCCGATCGCGCGCAGGAGGTGCTCCTGCCCTGGGAGACGTTCAATCACCTCACGGCGCACGTCCGCGCGCTCGACGTCGGCGTGCTCGACGGCGAGGGTCACCTCAAGTCGCTCGGCGACGTGCGCGACTTCTTCCTCGTGACCGCCTACGCGCACGGCGAGCCCTACTACAAGGACCTGGATCGGATCGCCACGACCCAGGTCGCCACGCCCGAGGACCACGCGCGCGTCGAGCGTCTCGCGACCCACCTCGCGCGCATCCATCGCGACAAGCGCGACGCCCCCGAGCTGTGGGTCCGGCGGCTCCGCGATCTCGTCGGTGGGCACGAGTGCATCGCCGGCTTGCTCGACAGCTACGACGACCACTTCGAGGGCGGCGTGCCCTCGCGCGAGGTGCGGCGGCTCATCGAGCACTGGGCGGTCGACTGGCGCCACCGGCTCAAGAAGATGCCGGACCGACTCTGTCGCGTGCACGGTGACTTCCACCCGTGGAACGTCCTCTTCGACGGCGAGGGCTTCGCTCGGCGCTTCACCCTCCTCGATCGCAGCCGCGGCGAGTGGGGCGAGGCCGCGGACGACCTCGCGGCGATGTCGATCAACTACGTGTTCTTCGCGCTTCGCGCCGACCACCCCAAGAACGGCCCCTTCCGCGCGCTCTTCCGCCAGTTCTTCGAGACCTACCTGACCGAGACCGAGGACACCGACGCGCTCAAGGTGATCGCGCCGTACTTCGTCTGGCGCGCGCTCGTGGTGGCCTCGCCGGTCTGGTACCCGACGCTGGCGCCCAACGTCCGCGCGCGGCTCTTCGAGATCGTGGCCTCGGTGATGCGGCGCGACCGGCTCGACGTCGACGACCTCGACATGCTGTTCGCCCCATGATCGTGTGGATCACGGGGAGGCCGGCGTCGGGGAAGACCACGCTCGCCCGCCGGGTCGTCGAGGCGGCGGGCGGCGTCCTCGTCGACTCGGACGAGGTACGGCGGGCGATCACGCCTCATCCGACGTACACCGCGGACGAACGCGCGATCGTCTACCGCTCGATTGCCTACCTCGCGCGGCGCATGCACGACGCGGGGCTCTTCCCGGTCGTCGCCGCCACTGCGCACGACCCTGCATTGCGTGCGGCGGCGCGCGAGGTCTGCGGTGACGTGTTTCTCGTGCTCGCCGACTGTCCCCTCGAGGTGTGCGAGGCGCGCGATCCGAAGGAGCTCTACCGCGCCGCGCGCAGCGGGGGCGGGACGATGCCGGGCGTCCACGTGCCGTGGGTCGACCCGAGCGACGCCGACCTCGTCGTCGCGACAGACCGCGAGGTGCCGGATGAGGTCATCGCGGCGATCGCGAGGGCCGCGCGTCGTGCAGCGAAGTCGACGCCCGCAGGCGCACCGCGATGATGAGGAGCAGCGAGCCGAACGCCAGGGCGTAGGCGCCGAGGATCCAGAGGACGGCGAGCGCCCCGGCGCTGGGGCGGAGCGCGATCGCGAGCCCAGCCAGGATCGACACCCCGCCGCCGACCGCCAGCGGAATTCGCACCTGCGGGTTCCCGCTGAGCGCGCTCGCGGCGACGATTTCGAGCACGCCGGTGATCACGGCCCAGGTGCAGACCACGGCCAACGCCACCGAGAGCGCGAGCCCGGGGAGGAAGAGGGCGATGCCGCCGGCGAGCATCCCGAGCAATCCCTCGGCGAGGAGCGCGAACGACCACCGCGTGCGCGGTGCCTCGCGAAGCGCGAGCACCAGCGACAGCGCGCCGTCCGCCAACGCGAACACGCCGAACAGCAGCAACACGGCCGAGAGCGTCATGATCGGCCAGGCGAAGGCGCCGATCGCGAAGAGGATCGTCACGGCGCCGCGCCAGAAGATTGCCTGCCAACGATCGGTGAGCCGCCTTGCCATGCACAACGTTTGAGCAACGCACGCGCCAACGCAGGAGCTGCGCGACGACGGCGTGCGTCGCCACGATCGCTCGTGCGTTCGCGCGCTGGTTCGGGCCTTGCAGCGTCGAGTGGCCATGAAGACCGCACCCTATGCGCGAAGCTTTGATCTGCACGGGCGGATCGCCATCGTCACAGGTGGCGCGATGGGGATCGGCGCGGCGTGCGCGCGGCGGCTCGCCGAGCTCGGCGCCAAGGTCGCGATCCTCGACCGTGACGCCGCCCACGCCGAGGCGACCGCGGCCGAGATCATCGAGGAGGGCGACAGCGCCCAGCGCTACGTCTGCAACGTCGATGACGTCGCCAGCGTCGAGTACGCCATTCGCTGCGTGGTCGAGGAGCTCGGGCGCGTCGACGTGCTCGTCAACAACGCCGGGGTGTTCCCCTCGATGGCCGCTCTCGAGCTGAGCGAGGCGATGTGGGACCGCGTCCTCGACGTCAACCTCAAGGGCGCCTTCTTCTGCGCCCAGCTCGCCGCTCGGCGAATGGTTCAGCAGGGGACCGGCGGCTCGATCGTCAACATCGCGTCGGTCGACGCCATGCACCCGACCGGAGGACTCGCCCACTACGACGCCTCCAAGGGCGGCCTCGTGATGCTCACCCGATCGCTCGCCAGAGAGCTCGCGCCGCATCGGATCCGCGTCAACGCCGTGGCGCCCGGCGCGATCGAGACGCCCGGCGCGTCGGGCATCCTCGGCGATCCGGCGGTGCGCGCCGAGTTCGCCGCGAAGATCCCCCTCCGTCGGATGGGTGTGCCGGACGACATCGCGCGCGCCGTCGCGTACCTCGCGACCGACGCGTCCGATTACGTGACCGGCTCCACGCTCGTCGTCGACGGCGGATACCTGGTGGGGTGACCCATGGAAAAGCGCATTCGTCGGTACGTGGTCGGCCTCGATCGAGAGCTCGGGATGATGGCCCTCGAGCACGCGCTCGAGGTCGCGACGACGCAGGAGGCGGAGGTTCACGTCGTGTTCGTCTACCAGCCGCTCGGCGACGCCACCAACCTCTACGGCGGTCCCGCCGACCCGGCGATGGAGTTCGAGCTCGAGCGCCTCACGCCGCTCGTGCACGAGCGGGTGGCCCGGTTCGGACAGGACGCGCCGGTGGTGATCCTCCACGGCATCGTGGGCCCCGCGGCGGGCACGCTGGTCGCGTGCGCGGCGGTCCTCGATGCCGACATGATCTTCGTCGGCACGCATGGTCGGACCGGCGTCAAGCGCGCGGTCCTCGGCTCGGTGGCCGAGAAGGTCGTGCGGACGGCGGGCTGTCCGGTCACAGTGGTGCGGGAGCGCGTCCACGACGTGGATGTCCGATGGCCGACCCATCACAAACAAGTCGCCGTGCGCTAACCATCGCGCTCCTCGTCGCGTGCGCGATCGTGATCGCGCCGTACGCGGGGATCGTGGTGCTGGCTGTGTGGTTCGCCCAGCTCGCGCGCCCGCTGATGGAGCGCGCGGTTCGCCTGCTCGGCGGCCGGCGGCGGGCGGGTGCGGCGCTCACGCTCGCGGTCGTCGTGGTGTTGCTGTTGCCGGTGGTGGTGTTGTCGATCGTCGCGACCTCGACCGCGCTCGACATCTTCGGGCGCCTGCAGGAGAGCCGCACCGGCCTCGCGGTGCTCGAGGCGGTGCGCGCGGCGGTGCGCGACGGCGCGGTCCGCGCCGCGCAGACGGTGGGTGCGGGCGCGACCCGCGTGTTGATCGGCGCGTCGCTGTTCGTCCTCGGCGCCTACAGCTGCCTGGTCGATGGCGAGCGCGCCTGGAAGTTCCTCCGCGATCGCGCCCCGTTGCCGCCCGCGCTCATGGATCGGCTGGCGGGCGCGATGCAGGAGACCGGGCGGGGGCTCCTGATCGGCGTTTGCCTGACGGCGCTCACGCAGTCGGTGGTGGCGACCCTGGTCTACCTCGCGCTCGGGGTCCCGCACGCGCTGGTGCTCGGCGCGTTGACGTTCGTCGCGGCGTTCGTCCCCTTCGTGGGGACGTCGACCGTGTGGGTGCCGACGGCGGTCGGGCTGGCGCTCGGCGGGCGGCCCGCGGCGAGCGCCGCGCTGGCCGTGCTCGGCGTCGTGCTGATCGGGACGGTCGACAACGTCATGCGCGCCTTCTTCGCGCATCGGGCGCGGCTCGCGCTGCCGGTGTGGGTCGTCGCGCTGACCATGTTCGGCGGCCTCGCGGTGCTCGGCTTTCAGGGGCTGTGGCTCGGCCCGCTCATCGCGCGCCTCGCGCTCGAGGTGTCGGCGCCGGAGCTCGACCCGGTCACGTGAGGCGGGGCGGGGGACGCAGGCGGTGCCGGAGATCGCGCAAGAGCGTCGTCGCGAAGCCGTCGCGGAGGAGCAGCGCCATGGCGCCGGCCAGGATCAGCGACGACGGGAAGGCCGAACCCACCCCGAGCGGGGCGATCGCGACGAAGAAGGCGATCGCACCCACCGCGGCGACGCTGGCGACCTTGCCGCGAAGGGTGAGGCCGATCGCGATGCAGGCGTGTGCGACCGCGATGAGGACGACGTAGGCCTGCGCGTGCGCGGCGAACGGGCCGAGGATCAGCCGACGCATCGTGGTCGAGTCGGTCAGCGCCGCGTAGTCGAGGTAGGCCGCCGGCGCCGCGAGCGCAGTGCGCAGGTTGAACTGCGCCGCCCAGGCGAACAGCAGCACGAAGAGCGTCCTGCCGAGCGTCGGCCGCTTCCAAGCGGCGAGCGCCATCAGCAGCGACGCGACGATGGAGATCAGGTGTGGCATCAGCCACTCGACTCGGAAGGTCATGATCCGTGGTCGAGCAATGCGCGTTCCGGCGCAAAACCTGCGTCGCCCGCAAGAAGCGCGAGCGCGCGGGCCGTCGTGCCCGGCCATGGCCCGCATTTCTCGCGGCACGTCGATTGCTGGTCACTATCCCATGTTGTCGGTGAAGCGCCGTGTCCTGCTCGTCGATGACGACGCGCGAACCGTCCGGCTGCTCGCGCGCCTGCTCACGGAAGACGGCTTCGAGGTCGAGGTTTCGACCGACGGGGCCCACGCCCTCGCGCGGCTGTCGGCCGGCGCCGCGCCGGATGTGCTGATCACCGATCTGCGAATGCCGCATGTCGACGGGCTCGAGGTCGCGCGGCATGCGCGCTCTCTCAACCCGTCGATCCCGGTCTTCATCGTGACCGGCTACCCCGAGATGATCTCGCGTATCGAAGACGTGCTGCCACCGATTGCGCACGTGTTTCCCAAACCACTCGCGTACCCGGAGCTCACCGCCGCGATGCGCAGCGCAGGAGAACATCATGGAAGCAATTCGTAAGATCGTTGTCGGTGTCGACAACACCGAGACCGGGACTCGGGCGCTGCGCAACGCGCTCGAGATCGCCAGCGAGGGCCCGCGCACCGAGGTCCATGCGATCCGGGTGATCGAGCCGATCGCCGACCCCGTGCTGGGCGTTCTTCCGCCGAGCACCGAGGAGCAACTGTCCGAGCTGAAGGAACTCCTCCAGCAGGCGATCCAGAAGATGATCGCGGACGCGGGCGATCTCCGCGTCGCCGCCGTCATCGCTCATGTCACGCTCGGCGCGCCCGCGCGCTCGATCGTGAACCTCGCCGCCGAGCTCGACGCCGATCTCATCGTGGTCGGCACGCACGGGCGCCGCGGCATTCGCCGCGCGATCCTCGGCTCGGTCGCCGAGGAGGTCGTGCGCACGGCCGGTTGTCCGGTCTACGCGGTGCGTCCCAAGGATCACCCGGTGGACGCGCGCGTGCCGCAGATCGAGCCCGTGTGCGAGGACTGCGCGAACGTTCGCTACAAGACCAACAACGCCGAGCTGTGGTGCGAGCGCCACCAGGGCCACCACCCCCGCGCGCACGTCTACCACTACGAGGAGCGCTCGAGCGAGCCCGCCCGGCCGTGGGGATTCCACGCATGATCACCGTCGCCGAATACATGACGGCGTCGCCGCTCACGGTCGGCGATGATCAGCCGTTGACCCGCGCGCACGAGCTGATGCGCGAGCACCGCATTCGTCACTTGCCCGTGCTCCACGGGGGCAAGCTGGTTGGTGTCGTGAGCATGGGAGATCTCCATCTGCTCGAGACGCTCGGAAAGTTCGACCTCGAGAAGGCCACGATCTCCGAGGCGATGACCGCCGATCCCTACGTCGTCGCGCCCAACGCGCCGTTGAGCGAGGTCGCGGCGACGATGGCGGATCACAAGTACAGCACGGCGATTGTCGCGCGCGGTTCGAAGGTGGTTGGTATCTTCACCACCACCGATGCGCTCCGCGCGCTGACCAGGAGCTAGAACCCCGATGCGCATTCTCGTCGCCACCGACCTCAGTGAAGACGGCGAGGTCGCGATCGACGTCGCACGTGCGTTTCGCGCACGGCACGGCGGGACGATCGCGATCGCGCACGTCGTTCCGCCGTCGACCCGCCCCGAGATGTTGTTCCCTCAGGACAACCAGCCGGCGGTGCTCGACGGCGTCGAGCTGCAGCGCCGCGTCGGCGAACACCTGCGTGCGAACCTCCCCGAGGACCTGTCCGACGCGAAGCTGATCGTCGAGGAGGGCAATCCCGCCGAGCGCTTGCTCGAGCTGGCCGCGGCGCGCGAGTGCGACTTGATCGTGCTCGGCGGCCGCGATCCCGGCGGCAAGCGGCTCTTCGGCAGCGTGGCCGAGGCCGTGCTGGCCAACGCGAAGATCCCGGCGTTGATCGCGCGGCGGCACCGCGACACCGGCGAGTACGTCGCCGCGACCGATCTGATCGAGGACGGGCTCCTGCCGGTGAAGAAGGCCGCCGAGCTCGCGAGCAAGACGATGGCGCGGCTCACGGTCGTGCACGTGCTGCCGGTGAACCAGACCCAGGACACGGCGGCCCTCGACCGCGTGCGCAAGGACCTACCGGAGTCGGCGCGGTTCGAGGTCGACAACGGCGATCCCGCCGCGGTGATCGTCGCCGCGGCCGAGCGACACAACGCCGAGCTGATCGTCGTCGCCTCGCACGGCCGCAAGGGCCTCGCGCGCTTCGTGCTCGGCAGCGTGGCCGCGAGCGTCGTGCGCAAGGCCTCGTGCTCGGTGCTGGTGGTGCCGCACCACGACTGACGTCGTGGGACGCGCGCTACACAGGCGCGCGCGTCAGCGAGCGCCTACTTGGATTTGATGGACGCGATCAGCGCGTCCATCTCCGCCTTCGCGTTGGCGACGCTCTTCTTCGGGCCGGTGAGCTTGAAGAAGTGCGAGCCGTTGGGCGTGTCGACGATCGCGCCGATCATCGCCCAGTCGTTCTCGACCTCGCCCTTCATGGAGGTGTAGCCGCCCTCGACCTCGACGACGTGCACCTGGAGGGCGCCGATCGTCTTGATGGAGCGCTTGGCGGACTTGCGGCTCGGCTCGTCGAACTGCTGGATCCAACGCGTGGCGTTCTGCTCGATGTCGCCGCCGGCGCGGGTGACCGAGACCTCCGGGTCCTCGACGTCGCCGAACACCTTCGGCACCCGGTAGGTGACGATGCGCATCGTGCTCATGTGCGGCACGGCCTCCCAGCGCGGAGGCATCGTCCACTCGATCGACGCGTCGGGCTTGGCCATGGTGGGGCCGCTACCGCCGCCGCCGTGACCGCCGGTCTTGCCGATGGGCGGATGCCCGCTCGGTAGATCGCCCATCGGCGGGTGACCCGGGGGCAGCGAGCCCGCGGGGACGGCCACGCTCGGCGCGGGCTCGGGCGCCGCAGGGGTGATCTGCGGCGTCGGCTCGCGCGTGCGCGTGGCGGCGAAGACTGCTGCGCCGCCGATGACGGCGAGCAGCACGGCGACCTTCTTGTCCATCACTCGGGGCGGCTCGTCATGCTCGTCGGGTTGGTGCCCTTGATCTGCTTGATCGAGTCCCAGAGCAGCTGCTTGGTGTACGTCGGGTTGTGGACGCCGAAGTCGCCGCCGCGGGCGATGATTAGATAGTTGTAGACCGCGCCGGCCGTGGCCGCGTCGATCGTCTGATCGGTGCCGTCCGGGTTGCTGCCGGGGCGGGTCCTATCGAGCGCGAAGTTGCTGTCGGCGAGCTCCTCGGGGCTGAGCGGCTGGTAGGGCTTGGCCTCGGAGCGGGTGAGCAGCCCCTTGGCGTTGAGCGCCGCCTGCAGCTCGGTGAGCGCCAAACGCACCGCCGACTGACCGGACTGCACGTTGTAGCTCGTGCCGGTGTACGTGGTGTGGCACGTCTTGCAGTACGCGAGGGCGGGCTGCATGGTGTGGTCGGGCACGCCCTTGTTCGTGGCGACGCCCTGCATGTGACACGACACGCAGCCGTTGGCGACGGTGGTGTGGACCGAGGTGCCGTACTTCGCGCCGGCGAAGGCGTAGCCGCCGAGGCCGGAGTAGAGGTCGGCCTGCGGACCCAGGTGCGGGCCCCAGTTCGGGCTGCTGATCTTGTTGCTCGCCGTGATGTAGAACGTGATGTCCTTGCGCGACTTGTGGCAGTACACGCAGGTGTTGCCCGACTTGTACTTGACCGAGGTGCCGACCGTCTCGGTGGAGCCAGCGGCGCTCTTCTCGATGTAGGCCACGTCGTCGGTGCCGCCGGGGACACGGAGCGGCGCCTGGCCGGGCTCGTACTTGCCGGTGTTGTGCGGATCGTTGGTGGGCGTGAACGCGTGGCACGTCGTGCAGTGGATGATCGCGTTCTTGCCGAAGCCCGAGTAGACCACCTCGGACGCGCCGCCAGCCGCCGGCTTGTAGTTGAGGTGGCCCTTGTTCACGTTCGACGACACGCCGCCGTCCGCAACCGTGACCGTGCCCGCGACGCGGCGCTCGACGCCGTCGATCGCGTGGCAGTTGCCGCAGGTGGCGGCGCTCGTCCACACCGGCTCGTCGGCCGCCATGGCGCTGATCTTTTGGTGGCCGCTGAAGCGCCATTGGTCGACGACGTTGCCGAAGCCGTGGCATGGTGACGTGCAACCGGTCATGGTAGCGCCGTCAGCCATCGCGTCGGGGATGACGACGACTCCTCCATCGGCACCGGGGCCTGCCGGGCCTGCCGGACCCTGCGGGCCTGCGGGGCCAGCGAGTCCCTGCGGACCCTCGGGCCCGGGGTCGCCCGAGCACGCGGACAAGAGCGCAACGGCGAGGATGGTGGGAGCGATGAAGATGCGCATGGCAAAGGCCCTTAGCAAAAGCAGAACCGGCTTGAAACCGGGGACGCGACCGAGAGGTTCGACACGCAGCGCGTTCATGCGCCTGCAGTTCCTGCGCGCGGTCGCGGTCTCGGCGCTGCTCGGCTGCACCCCCGATCGCGCCGCCCTCGAGCCTGCATACCGCGAGGAAATCGCGTCGCTCGTCACCTCGCGCTGCACCTCGTGTCACAGCGGGGACGCACCCGCCGGCAACTTCCGCGTCGGCTCATACCTGGACTTGCTCGGATGCGTGAACGGCGAGCCGCTCACCGCGGGACGCGACCCAAAGCTGCTCCAAGCGCTCGGCCGCCCGTCGCACGCAACCGTTGCAGATGCGCGCACGGTTCTCGCGCGTTGGCTCGAGCGCGGCGCGCCGTTCTCGAATGGAGGCGTGCACTCGCCGTCGTTCCTCGACCCTCGCTCGAGCGAGTTCCACGGCAAGTTTCTCCGTGATCGCCGGTTCGTGCCGATGCTCGAAGCGGGCAACGCGGACGCATGCGGCAAGTGCCACGCGGGGACGCCCACGAGCGGTCCCTCCGCCGCGCCGGGCGCCACCTCGTGCGCGAGCTGTCACCAGGAGAAAGAGGGCGTCCTCGCCTGCACCACGTGCCACGGCTCTGCCAAAGCGGCCCGGGTCTACCCGCCGCGCGACGCGTGTTTCTTCCCCGGGAAGACCGGCGGCGCGCACGCCGCGCACGTCGAGAAGAGCGAGACGACGCCGGCAGGCGTGCCCTGCCAGGCCTGCCATCCGGTGCCCGCAGACGGCAAGCCGGGGGGCACGCACGCCGACGGTCAAGTGCACGTGCTCCTCGCCAGCGGCACCTTCGATCCCAACACCAAGGCGTGCGCCACCAAGTGTCACGCCGGGCCGGGCGCGGCGCGTCCCGCCCCCGCGTGGACAGATGGCAAGATGAAGTGCGGCGATTGCCACGCGGCGCCGCCGCCCGCGCCCCACCCTGCCGCGGGCGCGTGCGCGAGCTGTCACTCGCCGCTCCTCCACGCCAACGGGCGCGTCGACCTCGGCGACGGCAGCGGCAAGTGCGGCGCGTGCCACGGGACGGGCGACGATCCGCGCCCGAAGACCGGCGCGCACGCCAAGCACGCGTTCGCCTGCGACTCGTGCCACGAGTCGGACGCCAAGCACCCGAGCGGCACGCTGTCGGTGCGCCTCGTCGGCCTCGCCGCCAAGGGCGGCCGCACGCCCACCTTCGACAGCACCGCCAAGTCGTGCAGCACCACTTACTGCCACGACCTCAACGGTGGCACCGCGCGCACGCCGAAGTGGACCGAGACGCTCACCGGCTGCAACAGCTGCCACTCGAGCCCGCCGCCGCCCCCGCACTCCACGAGCTCTTCGTGCGGCACCGCCGGCTGCCACCTCGACGCGCTGCCCCCGGCGTCCGCGAAGCACGTCAACGGCAACATCGACCTGTAGCGCGCTCTGTCGCGCGCTACGGGTTCTTGAAGATGTGGCAGCCCTTACAGGTGGTCGCCGTGGGCTGGTGATTGCGCTGCTTCTCGTGGCAGGTGCTCGTGCACGTGGCGCGGTCGGAGGAGATGGGGCGGTGGCCGCCGTGGCAGCTCTCGCAGCTCTTCTGGTGCGTCGGCATGGTGTGGAGGCCGGGCAGCTTGGTGTGACACGAGGTGCACGACGGCGGCGCCGCGACGCCGGCCGGGCCGTGTGGGCGGTGGCAGGTGTTGCAGTTGAGCGAGGCGTGCTGCGTCTTCGACTTCTCGGCGTGGCACGACCCGCAGGTCTTCATGACCTTGCCCGCGTGGTTGTCGTGGCAGGAGCCGCACGCGGCGTGGCCCTTGGGCGCGGTCGTCGCCTCTTTGGCGTGGCACTTCCCGCAGTTGACCTGCTTGACCGGCGTGTGTTGCGACACGTGGCAGCCGAGGCAGTTGTCGTGGCCGGGGGAGTGCACCGAGCTCGCGACCTTGGCGTGGCAGGTGGCGCACGTCGGTGACTTGAACTCGTGCTTCTGGTGGCACTTGCTGCAGGTGACGCCGCCGTGAACCTTGGTGTCGCTCGACGCGATCTTGGCGTGGCACGAGGTGCAGCTCGTGGCGACCGAGGCGGAGGACGTGGCGGGGTGCGGCGCGTGGCAGCCGCTGCAGGGGCCCGACTTGAAGCCGGGGTGCTTGGGCTGGATCTTGTCGTGGCACTTGTTGCACGAGGGCTTGGTGCCCGGCGCGTGGACGTCGTGGCAGCTCGTGCACTTGTCGTGCGCGACGACCTTCGACGCGGCGAGCGCCTCGTGGTTCTTGTGGCAGCTCTCGCACGCGCCCGCGGCGCCGAGCGGGGCGTGCTGCGCGTGACACGAGGTGCAGTTGGCGTGGCCCTTCACGAGCCCAATGCCCGTCTTCTGCGCGTGGCACGACGCGCACGACGGCACCGCCGACGCCTTGGCCTCGTGCGGCGCGTGGCAGGTGGTGCACGCGGGGTGGCCCTTCTGCGTGACGATCGGCGAGGTCTTGCTGTGGCAGGTGGCGCAGGTGTCCTTCGCCTCGGCCTTGCCGGTGTGCGGCGCGTGACAGGTGCTGCACATCTTGGAGTTGGCGGTGACCCCGCCGTCCCGGAGCTCGGCGCCGGCCGCGTCGGGCGTGGCGATGGTGCCGGCGTCGGCGGTGCCGACGATCTTCGCGGTGCCGTGCTGCGCGGTGACGCCGGTGTGGCACGAGGTGCAGTCGGCGTCGATCGACTTCGGCTCGCCGTGCGGCGCGTGGCAGCTCGTGCAGGAGATGTCGGCCGTGCCGTGGTGCTTCTTCTCGTTGGCGTGGCAGTCGATGCACGTGGGCGCGCCGGGCCCCGAGTCCTTCATCGAGAACGAATGGCAGGTGATGCAGGTCGTGGGCTTCTTGTCGTTGCCCTTGTGGTGGCGCTTCGTCTTGTCTTCGTGGCACTTGGCGCACGGCTCGGCGCCGGGGGACTTGAAGCCCTCCTTCTCGACGTGACAGTCGGCGCAGGCGATGACGTGCCCGTCCTCGGCCTTCTTTCCGAGGTGCGCGACGTGACCGGGCGTCGTGCGCGCGCCGCTCCAGGCCTTGGGCACCTCGGTGGGCGCCGGGGCCTCGCCGCGATCGCACGCCGCGAAGAGCGCGCCGAACATCAGCGTGAGGAGGAGGACGACGCGGGTGGTCATGGCAGGTGGCAGAGCCGGCACGGCTCGTCCTTGGTCTTGTCCTTGGTGCTCGAGAACCCGGGGCCGTGCGGGGTGCCGCCGGGCGCGCCGACCTTGTGACAGCCGACGCAGAGCATCTCACCGGCGCCGCCGTGGCAGCTGGCGCACGACACCGGATCGAGACGCGCCGCGGGGCCGTGACCGCCGCCGACCGCGCGGACCCAACCGGGCGGGTGCGGGCTCGGCACGCCCTTCTTGGCCGCGACGTTGCGATCGACGTGGCAGCCGAGGCAGCTGTTCTCGCTGTGACAGGTGGCGCAGAGCGCCGGCTGCGCCTTGGCCTCGTCCGGGTGGCGCGCCATGAAGTTGCCGGGGTGGAGCCGCGAGAGCGTGGGCGACTCGACCGCGAGCTTCCACGGAAGGATCGGCGTCGTCGCGCCGTGGCAGACGTCGCACGACTGCTGGCTGTGGCACGTCGCGCACAGATCGCGCGCCGACGCCGCGCGGACGCCGTGCTCGCGGAGGAAGTCGCCCTCGTGGACCACGTGGCTCGCCGGCTTGATGTGCTCGGACGGCAGATCGTGGTGGCAGCTGTCGCAGTCGCGGACCTTGAACTGGTCCTTGTGCTTGTGACACGTGAAGCACTGGGCCATCGGCGGGCGCAGGGTCTCGGCGTCGGGCGCGCCGGCCGACGCGTGACACGGGACGCACTGGCCCTTCACCGTGCCGAGGTGGCCCTGGTGCGAGAACTTGAGGAACTTGCGCGCCGCGACGGCGCCCTCGCGCGCCATCGGCGAGCCGTGGCAGGTGCCGCACGCGCGCGTGTCGTGGGGCTTCTTGTGACAGCTCGTGCAGGTGGCCGTGGACGGCAGGTGGAGCGGCCCGTCGTCCCCCGCCTTGTCGATGTCCTCGTGACAGCTCACGCACGCGACGCCGGCCGTCGTGTGCCGCTTGTGCTCGAAGGCGCGCGTTTGGTCCTTCTTCTTGATGCCGAGGATGCCCGCGCACGCCGCGACGCTCATGCAGAGCAAGAGGAGGAGCGCCTGCCTCTTCATTTCGAGCGCTCGAAGGCATAGGTGACACGGCCGAGCGCGTGAAGCTCTCGGCGCTCGTCGCGCGTGGTGACCGCCTCGACGCCGGCGACGAAGTCCCAGCCCTGCGGCGCGCGGTAGGCGAGGGCGAGGAGCGCCCACGGCCACCAGCGCGTGTCGTCGTGACGGACCACCTCGACCTCGGTCGCGACGCGGACCGAGCCGCCGAGCGGGAGGCCGAGGAGCGCGCGCGCGCCGGACCAACGTGCGCCGGCGACCGACTGCCGCCGCACCTCGAACCCGAGGGTGCCGAGCGCGTCGTCGTCGAGCGCGAGGGTGGCGCGGGCGGTGGCGAAGGCGCCGACGTCGTTGCCCATGTTGATCGCGCCGCCGGTGCCGAGGAGATCGAGCCGGGGCGCGATTTTGTAGCGGAAGCTGCCGCCCATGGTGGTGCTCGGCACGTCGCCGAGGACGGTGAAGATCGACGTGGAGGGCAGGATTCGCGCGGGCGAGCGGTGGGTGAGGAAGCCCTCGGCGCGGATTCCACCCTTGTGCGCCCCGACCGAGAGGAGCGCGTCGCTGAGCCCGCGCGTGACGAGGTCCATCGCGAAACGACCCGCGATGTCGAGGTGCTTCGTCGGCGAGACGGCGAGGTCGGGCCCGACCTCCTGGTCGGCGATGCGCCCGTCTTTTCGCTGCATGAGATACGACACGCCGAGGACGGCCACGGTGCCGATCGGCTGGCCGACCCGGCCGCCGAACGCCATGTCGAACATCCGCGAGCCGAGGCGAGGGGCTACCGGCGCGCCGCCGAACAGCTCGAGCGTAGTGCCGAACGGTGCGCGCCCGAGCGCGCGGACTCCGTCGAGGTGGATCGGCCGGATCGCGCCCGACGCGAAGACGAAGCGCCCGGCTCGCACCTCACCGGCGCCCGCGGGATCGCGGAGGCGGACCGTCAAAGTCTGGACATCCCCGGTGGCGTCGGGAGAATGGCGGGCACCGACCCATGCGACGGTCTCGACATCGATCCACGGCTTCAGGCGATCTTCGCCGCGGAGCACCAACAGGCCGACCGGCGAACGGGTCTGGACGAACGCGTCCCCCCGCAACCGCAGCGGATCGGCCCCGGCTGACGCGGGCATGAGAACTGCCAAGGCGATCGTGATGGCCATCGCGATCGGGAGCGCCCTTTGAAACACTTTCCGATCGACGAGCACAACCTGCTCTCGGTGGCCGCCGTGCTGTGCGCCGCCGGCGCCGCCGCCATCCTCATCGTGTATCTCGTGCGGCGTCCGCCGCTCGATCATAAGTGGACGCGGCTCTGGCTGCTCATGGGCCTGGGCGTGCTGCCCATCGCGTCGGCCACGTCGGCCAACGTGCAGGGCTACAAGGCGACGCAGCATCGATCGTTCTGCGGTTCTTGTCACGTGATGATCCCGCATGCGTCCGACTCAGAGGACCCGAAGAGCAAGTCGCTTGCCGCGATCCACGCGCGCAATCCCTACTTCGGGAAGGACAACTGCTACACGTGCCACGCAGACTACGGCATGTTCGGCACGTTCTTCACCAAGCTCGGTGGCATGCGCCACGTGTGGCTGTACGCCACCGAGTTTAGGAGCATGAGCCTCGAGGAGGCGAAGCATAAAATCCACCTGATGAAGCCGTACCCCAACGTGAACTGCATGCAGTGCCATACGACGGCTGCCCCGGGGTGGAACAAGTTGCCGGATCACGCGAGCTCGAAGGAGGACGTGATCGCCGGAAAAATTGGTTGTTCGAGCAAGGGTTGCCACGGCGTGGCCCACCCGCTCACGAAGGACCCGAAGGATCTGCACCAGGAGGAGGCCAAGTGACTTCTCGCAGCGAGAAGGCCCTGCGGATCGCGAGCGTCTTCGCCCTGCTGGGGCTCGGGCTGATGGTGTGGGGCGTCCTCGATCCGCGCCCGCTGCCGGTGCTGATGGGGCTCACCATCGGGCAGGGCGTGGGCACGCTCTCGTTCCTCCTCTACTTGATCGTCGTCGCGGCGGACCTCGGGCTGAAGCGAAAGCTGCGCTGAACGCGCAGAAGGTGCGGCAAATCGGCACGGCCGCGCTCGCCGCGTGCGGCCGGTCCGATAGTCTCAGCTCCCATGGGGTACGGAGTTGGGTTGTTGATCGCGCTCCTCTGCGTGGGATGTGGAGAGCGTCCGATGGAGCCGCGCGAGCCGACGCCCGGCGTGCCGCACTTCACGATCGCGACCTACAACATCCTCGACGAGGCCTCGAAGGATCCGAACACGGTCAACGCCATCGGCGAGCTCGGGGCGGATGTCGTCTGCCTGCAAGAGGTCACGCCGGAGTGGGAGCGCATCCTCCGCACCCAGTACAAGGCGCGCTACCCCCACATGCTGTTCTACCCGTCCGGCTCGGCGGGCCTCGGGTTCCTCTCGAAGTTCCCGCTCGAGGACCAGGCCTTCGTGCCGGGCCCGAACGGTTGGCACCCGGCGTGGCACGTCCTCGTCGAGACGCCGGCCGGTTGGCTGCAGGTGCTCAACGTCCACCTCCGCGCGCCCGAGGGTAAGGGCGTGGACAACCTCCAGTCGATCGCGGCGCTCAGCGCCGACCACCGCAGCTCGATGACGATGTTCCAGTCCCACGGCCGCCCCGGCATGCCGACGGTGGTGCTCGGCGACTTCAACGAGAGCACCGACGGCGGCGCCGTGCAGATGCTCGAGTCGCAGGGCTTCCGCAACGCGCTGCCGCTCTTCTACCCGGGGCAATACACGTGGAAGAAGCCGTCGGTCGGCGGGCAGTTCACCCAGACGATCGACCACGTCATGTTCGACAAGTCGATGCAGCCGCTCCACGCGTACGTGAGGAACATCGGCGGCTCGGACCACCTCCCGGTCGTCGCGCACTTCGAGGCTTCGTACAGCTGGCAGTGACCGCTAGGGGGTCGCGCGACCGTGGACGAGCCGTCCGGCGATGATGGTCGCGCGGATGCGAGCCCTCTCCAACGTCTCGCTCCAATCGTCGACGAGCACGAGGTCGGCGCGCTTGCCTCGCTCGAGGGTTCCACACCGCGCGTCGCACCCGATGACCTCCGCCGCGTCGCGGGTGTACATCGCGAGCGCCTCGTCGAGCGTGAGGCGTTGCTCCTCGTCGACCACCACACCACGCGCGTTCTTGCGGGTCACCGCGGTTCGGAGCGCCACCAGCGGGTCGAACGTGTGGACCGGATAGTCGGAGCTCCCGACCAAGCGCACACCGGCCTCCGCGAGCCAACGTAGCGGGAAGAACGGCAGGCCGGGGATGCGCGCCGCGTTCTCGTACATGTGCATCTCGAGCATCGCCGGTTGCACCACCGCGGCGGCGCCGACCGCGGCCATCCGCACCGCGAGGGCGCGATCGGTAAACGCTCCATGCTCGATGCGTGGGACGCCGGCGCGGCCGAGCGAGGAACCCGCGGCCTCGTACGCGGCGAGCGCGACCTCGATCGCCGCGTTGCCGATCGCGTGCGTCGCGACCGCGAACCCACGCTCGACGGCCGCGGAGACCACGCTCGACGCCTCTTGTTGGCGATAGATCGCGATGCCGGTGCGGACCCTGCGCCCGACACGCGGCTCCACCGAGAGCGCGGTACGCACCGGATCCCACGTCCCGTGGCGAAGCGCGAGCCCCAGCGATCGGAACGAGCCGCCGAGCACCTGGCCCCACGACAAACACATCGAACAGCCCGGCGCTCCGTCGAACACCAGCTTGACCGGGCCGATGGTCAGGGGGTCGTCGCCCTCTCCGGTGTGCGGGCCGTCGAGGACATCGAGCGGCGGCTCCAGCCAACCCCTCATCGAGACCGGGCACGCGTGGGTCGGGACGATCAAGTCGCCGCGGCGCGCCGACTCGCGATAGATCGCGAGCAGCTCGGGCGGGACCGCGGTGTCGACCACCCGGGTGATTCCCGCGCGCGCGAGCGCCCTGTGATGCGCGGCGATGCGTTCGAGCACGTCGAGCTCGTCGATCTTCGCGAGCTCGGCGCGCGCGAGGGACTCGACCCGGCTCATGCCCTGCTCGATCAACAAGCCATCGGGCACGCCGCCGCGGCCGCGAGAGATGATCCCGCCCGGGGGCTCGGGCGTCCTCGCGTCGATGCCCGCGAGCTCGAGCGCGCGCGAGTTGGCGAGTCCGCGATGGCACGTGTGGTGGAGCAGGAACAGCGGCCGATCGGGGACCGCGTCGTCGAGCTCTGCGCGCGTCGGCGCACGTCGTTCACGAAGCAACGTCTCGTCCCACGCGGTCGCGACGAGAAAACGCCCCGGAGCGAGCTCGGCCGCCGCCGCCGCGAGGACCGATTGCAGGGAAGCGATGTCGATGACACGCGGTGGAACGAGCGGGAGCCGTCCGCCGTAGAGCGCGGAGACGGCGACATGGTGGTGCGCGTCGATGAACCCGGGAAGCACCGAGGCGCCGCCGATGTCGACGACCCGGGCGCTCGGCCCCGCCGCGCGCAGCACCTCGTCGCGATCACCCACCGCGACGATCTTGCCGGCGGCGAAAGCGAGCGCCTCGGCGTCGGCCGCGCCACGCACGAGCGTGCACACGCGGCCGCCGGTGAGGACCGTGGTGATGCCTTCGCCCGGGGCTCCTTCATCCATCATCTGTCGTTGCTTTGGGGCGATTTGTTGGTGGTTCGTCAGGGATCCGTCCGCGAGCCCGCTACCGGCGCGATGCGTCGCGAGCAGCCGCGAGCAGCCGCGGGAGGAGCGCGCGATCCGGATCGCGCTCGCGCAGCTCGAGGAGCTCGTCGATCCCCGCCTGCACCGCGCCGCGCACGCGATCGCGGAGCGCCCGCATCGCCGCGTCGTCCTCGTACGACGTCGTCAGCGACGCGGTCGGGATCGGCGCGCCGAACTGGAAGTAGAGGCGCTCCGGGCGTGGCAACGGCGTGCCCCCCACGCCGCGCGCGATGGGCAGGACGGCGTCCCTGCGCACCCTGAGCTTCTTCAGCACTGCGCCGAGCGGCGACGCGAAGAGGTCGTCGGCGTCGTAGACGATGTCGAACGCGTCTTCGACGCCGATCGCCGAGAACGGGACGATCGTGCACCCGTGCCGCGCGGCGAGGCGCGCGAAGCCGAGGCGCTCCTTCCACACGAGCTTGTAGCGCTCGCCCTTGCGCTTCGCGACCTCGCGCGCGCCGCCGGGGAAGACGAGCACTGTCTCGCCCGCGCGCATGAGCGCCGCGCAGTTCTCGCGCGTGCCGTCGACCGCGCCGAACGCCGAGACGAGATCGCGCCACACCGGCAGCTGGAAGTGCAGGTGGTCGCCCAGGCCGCGGAGCACGATGCCCTTTTGCTCGTAGAGCTCGGCCCAGAGGAACCCGACGTCGAGGACGCCGAAGAGCGTGTGGTTGCCGACGAAGAGCAGCGGGCGCTCCTCGGGGATGTGCTCGAGCCCACGGAAGAGTGGTCGGAGCACCGCGCGCGGCGGCGCGACGAAGGTGCGAATCGCGCGGCGGATGTCGGCGTCGCGTGGACGCGGGGGGAGCTCGGCCGCGCGGATCACTGGCGAAATGTAGCCGACTCTGCGGGAGCGGCTCATGACAATGCACACGCGGCGTCGGCGTCGGCGTCGGCGTCCGCGTCGGCGTCCGCGTCCGCGTCGGCGTTCGCGTCCGCGTCGGCGTTCGCGTCCGCGTCGGCGTTCGCGTCCGCGTCGGCGTTCGCGTCTGCGTCGGCGTTCGCGTCTGCGTCGGC
>JALHOE010000010.1 GCA_022843175.1 Deltaproteobacteria bacterium | reverse complement strand
GCTGACGCGCGCGCCTGCTGGGTGCGGCGTCGATAGGCGCGCGCGTCAGCGAGCGCCTGGACGTTAATGCTGCGCGGCCCCGTTCGTATTGTGCAGTGCAACAAAAAGTCCTTGACGGATCCCGGGCGAAGATCCAGTTTGCCGTCCGTCGACGACACGAAGTCGTCCACGGAGGAAACACGTCATGGACCAGAACCCGTTCACCAGCGCCATCGAGTCCCACCTCTCCCGCGTCGAGGCCTTCTACGCCAAGGTCGCCGAGATGGAGCAGAAGGCGGCCGAGCAGTCGAAGACCGCCATCGACGAGAGCGCGCGCCTCTCGCGCGAGACGCTGGCGTACTCGAGCACCCTCGCCGCCGAGTGGCGCAGGGCCTCGCTCGAGGCCACGCGCAACGCGATGAAGATGTGGTCGTTTCCCTTCGCGGGCTGAGCCAGACATGGAGCCGGTCAGCACCACCATTCGCGTCAAATACGGCGCGATCCGCGCGCATCGCTTCGGCGATCCGGCGGCGCCGCTCGTCCTCTGCGTGCACGGTCTCTCGGCCAACGCGCGCGGGTTCGATCCGATGGCGTGGGCGCTGACCGAGCGCGGCTATCAGGTGGTCGCCATCGATCTCCGCGGTCGTGGCCACAGCACCGCCTCGGCGCCCGGCACCTACGGGTGGAAGCGCCACGCGCTCGACGTGCTCGCGGTCGCCGCCGAGCTCTCGGCCGAGCGCTTCCACTTCGTCGGCCACTCCATGGGCGCGTACGTCGGCATGTCCGCGTGCGAGATCGGCCAGGAGCGCATCCAGAGCCTCACGCTCATCGACGCGGCCGGCTTCCCCGAGCCCGCGGCCATGCCGCCGATCCTCGGCGCCGTCGAGCGCCTCGGCAAGAAGCACCCCTCGGTCGCGGTCTACCTCGATCGGGTGCGCTCGCTCGGCACCGTCGAGCCGTGGTCTGCCCACTGGGAGCGCTACTTCCGCTACGAGCTGCAGGAGACCCACGGGGGCGTTCAAGCGCGCACGAGTCACCACGCCGTGATGGAGGACGTGCTCTACGCCTCCACCCAGGACCCGCGCATGCTGTGGTCCACCATTCGCTGCCGCTCGCTCCTCGTGCGCGCGGCGCGTCCGCTGGGGAATCCCGGCGGTTTCATCGTTCCGGCCGAGGACTCCGCGTGGTTTCTCCGCACGGTCCGCGGCGCGTCGGCGGTCGATGTCGACGCCAACCACTACGGCGTGCTGATGCACGACGACACGTTCGAAGCGATCGGGAGGTTCCTGTCATGAGCGATCTCAAGGGGCGTCGCGCCCTCGTCACCGGGGCGGCGTCGGGGATCGGTCTCGCGGTGGCCGAGGAGCTCGTCGCGCGCGGCGCCGAGGTGATCCTCAGCGACATCGAGGGTCCCGCGTTGCGCGGTGCACAAGAGCAGCTCGCTGCGCGCGCGGTGGCCGCCGATCTCACCGGCCGCGACGACGTCGATCGCCTCGCGCTGGTGGCAGCGGAGTGCGACATCCTGATCAACAACGCGGGCCTCCAGCACGTCTCGCCCATCGAGGACTTCGACCCGTGCATGTGGGACCGCCTGCTCGCGGTGATGCTCACCGCGCCGTTCCTGCTCATGCGCGCCGCGATGCCCAAGATGTACCAGCGCGGCTGGGGCAGGGTGGTCAACGTCGCGTCGGTGCACGGCCTCGTCGCATCGCCGTTCAAGTCTGCCTACGTCACGGCCAAGCACGGCATCCTCGGCCTCACCAAGACCGCGGCGCTCGAGGCGGCCACCCAGTGCAGCGCGGTCACCGTCAACGCGATCTGCCCGAGCTACGTGCGCACGCCGCTCGTCGAGAAGCAGATCCGCGATCAGGCCCGGGTGCACGGGGTGCCGGAGAGCGAGGTCGTCTCGCGCATCCTCCTCACGCAGAACGCGGTCAAGCGGCTCATCGAGCCGAGCGAGGTCGCGAAGTCGGTCGTCTATCTCTGCCAGGAGGAGTCGTGGTCGGTCACCGGCACCGCGCTCACCATGGACGCGGGGTGGCTCGCGCACTGAGCGTTCAGATCGTGTCGCAAGCGCCCGCGTCGGCGTCGCAGCGCTTGAAGCCCGCGGCGGTGCAGGTCGCGTCGGTCGTGCAGGTGGGCATGCAGGTGCCGCTGCCCGACGAGCACGTCAGACCGCCGCCGAACGCCGCGCACTCCGTGGCGCTCGCGCAGGTGGTCGTGCAGTAGGCGTCGCCGCCGGGGAGCAACAGGCGGGCATCGCAGTCCTCCGCGCACTCACTGGTCTTGGCTGCGCGCTTGACGACGCAGGTGGTGGACGCCTCGGCGGCGTCCGCGGGGGAGGGGCTGTCGGGGGCCGTCTCGGCGGCTTCGACGGGGGCATCGGCCGCCGCGGCGTCGGAGGACGCGACGCGCTCGTCCTCCGAGCACCCAAGAATGAGCAGGGGGACGAGCAGGAGGGTGAGGCGCTGGAGCCTGCGAGGGCGCGCAGGGTACGACGCCGGCGACGACGACGCGACCGCTTCTACGGCTCGCGGAGCGCCGCACCGACGCGACGCGCGAGCTCCTCGGGGCTGAACGGCTTGATGAGCCACGGACCGCTCGGGTGGTCACTCGCCCCCGCCTCCGCGTACCCGCTCATGAAGAGCACCTTCGCTCGGGGCTGCAGCGCGCGCACCCGCTCGGCGAGCTCCGGGCCGCGCATCCTCGGCATCACGACGTCGGTGAGCAAGAGATCGATCGCTCGCCGGGAGGAGAGCTCGAGGGCGTGCTCCACGTCCCGCGCCACGAGGACCACGTACCCGAGCCCCTGGAGGATGGTCGCCAGCACCGCGCGGAGCTCGTGCGCGTCCTCGACGAGCAGCACCGTCTCGTGGCCGCGGAGCGGCGCTTCCCCCGGCGCCGCTGCGGGCGGTCGCTCCGACGCAGCAGCGGCGGGGAATAGGATCTCGAAGGTCGTCCCCTGTCCGGGGGTGCTCTCGACGGTGACCGCGCCCCCTGCCTGGCGCACCACGCCGTAGACGGTGGCGAGCCCGAGCCCGGTCCCGCGTCCCTCGGGCTTGGTGGTGAAGAACGGGTCGAAGATCTGCGGCAGCACCGCGGGATCGATCCCCGCTCCGGTGTCCGCCACCGACAGCGACACGTACGCGCCGGGCTCGACCTGCAGCGCGGTCGCGAGGTCCCGGTCGAGCAAGCGCCGGCCGACCGTGAGCGTCACGCGCCCGCCCGCCTTCATCGCGTCGCGCGCGTTGACGACCAGGTTGAGGATCACCTGATCGAGCTGCGTCGGGTCGAACTCGATCCACGCCTCGGGGCCCTCGTCGAGCACCGCCAGCTCGATGTCGTCGCCGATGAGCCGAGCCAGCATCCCGCTCGCCCGCGCGACAGCGGCTCCGAGCTCGAGGCGCTCGCGCGTGATGGCCTGGCTGCTGGCGAACGCGAGGAGCTGCTTGACCAGCTTCGTCGCGCGATCGCAGGCCGCGATCACCTCGTCGGCGAAGCGCACGCGGGGGTCTTTGGGGCCGAGGCGCTCGCGGAGCACCGAGCTGTTGGCGAGCATCACCGCGATCATGTTGTTGAAGTCGTGGGCGATCCCGCCGGAGAGCCTGCCAAGCGCCTCGAGCCGCTGGGCCCGCGCGAGCTGGCGCTCGGCCCCCTCGCGCCGCGCGATCTCCTCGGTGACCCGCTGCTCGAGCTCATCGTGCGCACGACGCAGCTCGTCCTCCATTCGCTTGCGCGAGAAGAAGTCGGGGATGTTGGCTCGCCCGCGCGCCACGCGCGCATCGAGGTGCGCCTCGATGCGCTGCGGATGCGCCATCACGAAACGGCAGGCGGCGTCGCCCCGAGCGCGACACTGCAGCTCCGCCGCCACGAGCGGCACGCCGAAGCTCTCCTCGCACCAGCCCGACGAGTAGCCGGAGTTCATGATGCAGACCGGGAAGCTCTGCGTCCGGCCGGCGGCGAGCCACGCGTCGGCCTCGAACGACGAGGGGTGGTCGTAGAGGAGGAAGAAGCCCTCGTCCGGCACGGGCTTCGACTCCGGCGAGATGTCGACGAACGCCCAGCCGGTGTGCGCGAAGTGGACCGGGCCCGCCGACAGCTTCGCCACCGGATCGATGAGGCCCATCTTGGCGTGGAAGTTCTTCGCGTCGGACTTCCCGATCGAGTGCGCGAGGTCGAACAGGATGTTGCGAGCGAACTCGTTCGCCTCGGCCTCCCGTCCATCGCCGTAGAGCTCCTGGCAGACCCGGAAGAACTCGACCGAGAGCGAGGCGGCGCGCACCAGCACGTAGCGCTCGCCGAACACCTCGATCGTGCCGCGCTCCGGATCCTCGCGTCGGTCGCGGAAGTACGCCGACACCACGCGCTCCGCTTCCTCGAAGAGCGCCGTGAATTGCTCGGGTACGCGAACCGTCCGGAGGCTCACCGAATGGAGCGTACCGCGCGCACGCGCGTGAGCTGCCTCCCTCTACACTTCGTCGTTCAGGGACGGTCCCAGCTCGCGCACGCCATCTCGCTCAGGGACAGGCCGCCAACTCGTCGCAGCCGGCCCTGCTCACCAGGTGCGGCCCCACCGCGCAGACCTCCGTCTGCTCGCTGAGCAGCAGCGTCTTCTTCTCGCCCGTGGTGCGGTGCACAACCACGACGCCGCCCCGCGCCGCGGGGAACACCAGCTGCTCGCCGACGCGCACCGGCGCCCCGCTCGCGTCGTCGAGCGTCGCGAGCAGCGCGCGCTTCTCGGGTCGACCACGAAGTCCTTGCCGTCGAAGCGCATACCGAGAGGCACACGGCCGACGGCCCCTCTGGGTTCTGCAGAACGGGCGCGGGCGCCGCGCTGCACCCGATCGCCAACACAAGAAGGAGCCGCATCAGGACTTCTTCTGCGAGAGGCCCTGCTGCAGGAGTCCGAGCTTGTTGCGCGCGGCGAGCAGTTGCTGCCGGAGCGAGTCGGCCTCCCGCTCGACGTCGTGGATGCCCTTCGTCTTCGCGTCGCTCGCGAGGTCGTTGGCGCTCGCGGCGATGGCGTCGATCTTCTCGCGTGCGCGTTCGAGCACCTCGAGCGCGCCCGGCAGATCCCTCGCCGCGCCCTTCTCGCTCGCGAGCTGGACGAGGCCCTGGATCTCCCGCGCGTCGGCGCCGAGCGTCTTGAACCGGCCGAGGAGGTCCTCCAGGTTCTCGGTTTGAGCCTTGAGCTCCTCGGCGCGCGCGAGCAGCGCCTCGGCCTGCGCCTGCTGTTGGTCGCGCGCGTGGTTGATCGCCGAGACCAGGGCACGGACCAGCTCGGCCGTTCGCTCCTGCGCGTCTGCGGTCTCCTGGAGGGCGCGCGCGGCCCGGCCGAGGTTCTTCTCGGTGTCGAGCGGCATCTTCCGCGCCGCCGACGCCATCTCCTCAAACCTCTTGAGCTCGGCCTCGAGCGCGGCAGCCGCCTCGGTCAGAGGCGCGCGCGCCTCGGGGTTCTTCTGTCCCATGTGGCCAGCGACTCTACAGGCTGACGCGATCCTGACGAAACCGTGAGCCGCTCTTGAGGCGAAAACGCCTAGAAACAGGCCATGAAGATCGCCGCCGTTGGGCTCTACACCTACGCCGAGTTCGGTGCGTGCGTTGCGCTCTTTCTCCCGGCGATGGGGCTCGCCCACCTGCTGCATCGCGGCGACGTGACGCAGCGCGTCCCCGGCCAGTGGATGCGCCGGTTCGGTCGCGTGACGTCCAACCTCACCCCGCTGTGGAAGTTCAAGGTCGAGGGCGAGGCCCCGGGCGACATCCTCTCGCGCGCGTACGTCGTCGTGTCGAACCACGAGTCCACGGCCGATCCGTTTCTTCTCTCGCACCTCCCGTGGGACATGCGTTGGATCGCGAAGGAGGAGATCTTCAAGATGCCGGTCCTCGGCACCATGATGAAGTTCGGCGGCGACATCCCCCTTCGCCGCGGCGCGCGCGAGTCGGTCCAGCAAATGATGGACGAGGCGAGGCGCACGCTCTCGGCCGGCATGCCGGTGATGATCTTCCCCGAGGGCACCCGCTCCAAGGACGGCCGGCTCCTGCCCTTCAAGGATGGTGCGTTCCAGCTCGCCGTCGACATGGGCGTGCCGGTGTTGCCGCTCGCCCTCGCGGGCACCCGCAACTGCCGGCCCAAGGGCTCCAAGTGGTTCGGCGACGCCAACGCGGTCGTGAAGGTCCTCGAGCCGATTGAGTCCACCGGTCTCGACGTCGCCACGTTGCGCGACCGCGCCCGCACGCGCATCGGCACCGAGGTGACCGAGCTCCGCAAGCGCCTCGGGTATCACGACCTGCCGGCGCTCGCCGAACTGGACCCGGCTGTGATATCGCAGCGTGCGTGACCTCGCGCCGCGCAACCCTCGCCATCCTCGTCGCGGCGCTCGGCTACTTCGTCGACATCTACGACCTCCTGCTCTTCAGCATCGTCCGCCAGAAGAGCCTGCAGTCGATCGGCGTGCCGGCGAGCGAGCTCCTCGCCAAGGGCGTCCTCCTCATCAACATGCAGATGGGCGGCATGCTCATCGGCGGCGTGCTGTGGGGCATCCTCGGAGACAAGCGCGGCCGGCTCAGCGTGCTCTTCGGCTCGATCGCGCTCTACTCGCTCGCCAACATCGCCAACGGCCTCGTGCACTCGGTCGAGGCCTACGCCGCCTGGCGCTTCATCGCCGGCGTCGGCCTCGCGGGTGAGCTCGGCGCCGGGATCACGCTGGTCAGCGAGATCATGCACCGCGAGTCGCGCGGCTACGGCACCACCATCGTCGCCACCATCGGCATCCTCGGCGCGGTCGTCGCCGCGCAGGTCGGCCGGATGTTCGATTGGCGCGTCGCGTACTTCGTGGGCGGCGGGCTCGGGCTCGCGCTCTTGCTGCTGCGCATCGGCGTCCTCGAATCGGGGTTGTTCGAGTCGGTGAAGAAGTCGAACGTGAAGCGCGGCGATTTCCTCGGCCTCTTCCGCAGCGCCGACCGCGTGCGCCGCTACCTCGCCGTGATCCTCGTCGGCGTGCCCATCTGGTACGCGGTCGGCATCCTCGTCACGTTCTCGCCGGAGCTCGGCGCGGCGATGGGCATGACGGTCAAGCCCGAGGCCGCGCAGGCCGTGAAGTGGTCGTACATCGGCCTCGCGGCCGGCGATCTCGGGAGCGGGCTCCTGAGCCAAGCGCTCAAGAGCCGTCGCCGCGTGCTGATCCTCTTCGTCCTGCTCACCGCCGCGATGATCGGCGCCTACTTCGCGTTCGGCGGCGCCTCGCTCACGAGCTTCTACGTGGTGTGCACGCTGCTCGGCTTCGCGACCGGCTACTGGGCGGTGTTCGTCACCGTGGCGAGCGAGCAGTTCGGCACCAACGTGCGCGCGACGGTGACCACGACCGCGCCGAACTTCGTCCGCGGCGCCGTCGTGCCGATCACCCTCGCGTTTCAGGCGCTCCAGCGACCGCTCGGCCTCCGCGGGAGCGCGATCGCCGTCGGCGCGGTGACCATCGTCATCGCGCTCATCGCCGCCTCGCAGCTCCGCGAGACGTACGGCAAGGATCTCGACTACGTCGAGGAGGCATGAGGCGCGCGCTCGTCTTCTTGCTGCTCGTCGGCTGTCCCTCGCCGAAGGGCGCGTCTCCTCCGCCCGGCGCGCGTCCGGCCGGCGGCACGATCGCCGTCGTCGCGCCGGCGGTCGGCCGTGTCGCGCTCGTCCGGCGTCACACCATCCAGAAGATGGCCATCCCCGCGTGGCCCGGGCAGAACGCGACCGGCCAGAACGTCGAGACCCACAGCGAGACCGAAGAGACGATCCGCGCCGTCGACGGCTTCGCGATCAAGAGGCTCTTCATCCACATCACCCGCGACGAGCGCGTCGCGCAGGTGCCGAAGGGCACCTTCCCGCTCCCCGGGATGGCCGGTCGCAAGCTCGAGCTCTCGTACGACGGCAAGCTGTCGATCGCGCCCGCGGTCTCCGCCGACGACGAGGACGATCTCCGCGACCGGTATCGCCTGCTCGGCCAACCCGACCCGTTCCTCGCCCACGCCCCGAGCGGCGTCGTCAGCACCGACGCGCGCGTGCCCGAGTACGAAGACGCCTTCCGCATCCACTTCGCGCGCAAGAGCGAGAGCGCCGAGGCGCGCGTCACCTCGGCCGAGGTGATCCACCGCGGCGGCGCCGCGTTCGACGTGCACCTCACGATCGAGGGCAAGCAGCACCGCTTCGACGTGAAGGGCGCGTTCGATGGCACGCTCACCGTCGATCCGGCGACCGGCTGGGTGCGCACATTCATGATGCACGGGAAGTTCCGCGGCACCGCGCCCGAGGCCGCGGGCGAGCTCGAGGGCGAGCACCTCAACGAGGTTGAATACCAATATCGCTAGCCCTCTCGCCCGCGCGCGCGCGACGCAGCGACCTTTCTGCGGTAAACCTCTGGGATGCCGGCGTTTCGATGGCTGCCCCTTCTGTCGCTCGTGCTCCTCACCTCGTGTGCCACGGGAGCCGACGCCGAAGAGGACGGCGTCATCAAGGGCCGGAGCGACGCGCGGGCCGACAGCGGCGCGACCGAGGAGGACACCGCCTCCGAAGAGGACACCGCCACCCCGATCGAGAACGACACCGGCAGCAGCGTGACCGACTCGGGCGTCGCGGACTCCGCCACCGAGGACTCCCGCGCCGAGGACACCGGCAGCGGCACCGACACGGCGCCGGCCGACACCGGGCCGACCTCGTGCGCGGCCGAGGAGCCCGAGCCGAACGACACGCCGGCGACCGCGCGTGCGCTCGGCACGATCGACGACTGCGACGGGAGCGGCAAGAGCATCGGTGGCGTGCTCTCCACGTCGTCCGACGTCGACGTGCTCACGTTCGACGGCACCGACTCGTTCGGCTGCTCGGTGAACCCGACCGTCAAGGCCACGGGCTCGGTGCGCGTCTGCATCAAGGCCGCGTGCAAGAGCGGCACGACCGAGGTCAAGAGCTGCCCGAAAGGCACCAAGACCGGCACCGAGTGCTGCGGCAGCGAGGTCGAGATCGAGATCAACTGCACCGGCACGACCAGCGACGACGCCAAGATCACGGTCACGGTGCGCGGCGACGGCTCGTCGCTGATGTGCGCGGGCTATTCGCTCGCCTATCACTACTGACCGCGCGCGCTCACCCGGGCAGCGAGCTGGCGTCGACGCGCCCGCGACGCGCGTGTTCGCCCGTCGTGGGGGCGGTCTCCGCGCGTGGCAAGCGAAGCTCGAACCGGGTGCCGCGCTCGCTCGTGATGCACGCGATCGCGCCGGACTGGTTCTCGATGAGGGTGAGCGCGATGGTGAGCCCGAGCCCGGTGCCTGTGGACTTCGTCGTGACCAGCGGCTCGAACAGGCGCGCGAGCACCTCGGGCGCGATCCCGTGGCCGGTGTCCTCGACGGCGAGGATGACGTGACCGCCCTCGCGGCGGCCGGCGAGGCGGAGGGTCCCCCCGCTCGGCATGGATTCGATCGCGTTCTCGACGAGGTTGCCGAGCGCGCTCACCACCTGCATCGCATCGACCGACACCCGCTCGCGGGCCGGGAGGTCTCGCACGATCCGCACGGAACCGGGGATCGCGCGTGATGCGAGCGCGTCGTCGCAGAGCTCGTCGAGGCTGACGGCGCGTCGCACCGGGGGGCGCACGCGCGCGTAGTCGAGGAGATCGCCGACGATGCGGTCGGCGCGACCGACCTCGTCCTGGAGGATGGCCACCGCCTCGCGGGCGATGTCGTCGCGCCACGCGACCTTCGCGAGGACGTGGCTCGCGTTCGCCATCACCGAGAGGGGGTTGCGGATTTGGTGCGCCACGCCGCCCGCGAGCCGGCCCAGCCGGGCGAGGCGCTCCATGCGGAGCACCTGCTCGCGCATCGCGGCGAGCTGTTCTTGCATCCGCTCGAGCGCCTCGTGCGCCTCGGCGAGCGCGCCCTCCACGACCCGAAGCCGCGCGGTGTCGTCGAGGATCGCGAGGAAGGGGGGACTGTCTCCTCGCTCGGCGGGAATGGTCATGGCGCGAGGACTTCCTCGCCACCCGCCGCGCACGCGGTCAGCACGCCGAAGCCCAACAACGACCGCCGCATTCGCCCACTCTAAGCGCTCGCCCGGGCGGTGAATCTTACAGCGTCTTTCTCGCACGATCCGCGAAGGTGACGCGCATGTGGGCGGCTCATCGCGGCGGTTCGCCCTCCGCCGGCTCCGCTTCGCGGATCCAATCCCGGTGCCACAGCAGCGCGCAGGCGCGGTGGCACGGGCCCTCCTCGCCGAACTCGGAGCCAGTGCAGTGCGCCCCTCGGAGGACGAACACTGGCGCCTTCGGCGAGAGCCATTGCTCGTGCTCGAACACCTGCTCGAGACGACCCTCGATCGGGAGGCGCTTGCCGGCGAGCGCGGCGATGTCGGGCGTGAAGAGCACGCCGTCGTTCATGCCGTGACGATCGAGCGTCTCGCGGATCTCGGCCTCGCTCCGCACGGTCACAAACCGCTCGGGCGGTGTCGCCTCGGGGAGCGGGGCGTCGATCTCGGCGACCGATTCGAGCCACTCGTCGCGGAACATGAGCGGGCAATGGCGACCGCAGCCCGCCGTTCCCGTTTTGCCGCCGCAGTCGACGCCCTCGAGCAGCGTCGTGCCGGAGACCGCGCGGAAGCGCCCGCGATCGTCGAGGATCCGCAGGACCTGCCGCTGCACGCGGAAGACGCCGCCGCAGGCCTCCCACTGCGTGGGGACGAACGACAGGCCCCGCAAGCGCCCGTGTGGATCGAGCGTGCGCTCGATCTCCTCGCGCGACCGCACGCGAACGAGGCTGCCCGCGACGTGCCGCGATGGGTGACCGAACTGCGGGCCGGGAGGGGCCGGCGGCTCGCGCAACTTCCGCAAGCCGCTGCGGATGCCGAGGCCCTGCTGCGAGCGATAGATGAGCCGCTCGAGCGGCGGGTGCGCGGCCAACGTGGTGTTTCGCTGACAGATCGGCCGATGCTCGCGGGCGATGCGCGCGAGCCCCGCGAGCACGGGAGCGACCGCGGCTGCCCCGGGCTTGAGCTCCTCCTTGACGACCCACCGAGCGATTGCGCTCGGTGTCGCGCGGTAGAAGTCGAGCGACACGAAGCTCCGCGTCCGATCGGTCCACCGGCGCTTCCACTCGTCGTCGCGTCCGAGGAAGTCGAGCACGGTGAGGCCCCTCTGCTCCGCGTCTCTCGCGACGTTCCAGATCAGCAGGTGGCCGACGCTGAAGGGCGCGAACTCGGGGTCGTAGCCGAGCTTCATGGCGTACAGGGTGCCGCCGTGCTCGAAGGCGACGAGCGCTGCGACGCGGCGTTCGCCGACGCGGAGGAAGTGCAGGGACAGCAGGCCACGCAGCGAGCCCCATCGACAGAGCGCGCGATAGGCGTGCTCGACCTTGGGGTCCGCGGCGATCGAGCTGCCGGCAGCGTCCTTCCAGGCGAGGCCCTCGATGCGCAGCGCGTCGGCGAACGCCGCGCGATCGTAGCGAGGCAGTCGCTCGTAGTGTGCCCCCTCGAGCTTGCGCTCGCAGCGTCGCAGGTTGGTGTGGAACTTGTGCGAGAGCCGCTCCTCGAAGCCAGGGAGGGGAAGCTGTGGCGAGCGCCGGTGCTCGTGAACCACCGCGTGCGTAAAGCCTCCGAGCGCGCGCGCGGCGGCGATGAGCGGCGACTCCTCGGGGAGATCTCCGAGGCACATCACGTCCCATCGGTGATCGGCGAGGAGCACCTCGAGCAACCGGCGGGCCGCGTCGCCGTCGCCGAGCAGATCGTACTGCTGGCTGTGCACGCTCCGGAGCGGGAGCAGCGTCCTTCCCTGAAGGACCACCGGCAGCGCGCCCACGAGCGCGCCGTTGCTCCGAGCGACGGCGAGGAGGGGTTCGCCCTCGGGCGCGAGCGGCAGTTGAAGCAGGACCGGGGTCGGGCCGAGGAACGGCGCGGTGTCGCGCGCGAGCGCGTCCCAATCCCGGTGCAGCGACTGCAGCCGGGCGCGTGTCAGCGGAAGAAGTCCCTCGTCCCCAACCGAAACCGAGCGCAGAGAGGTGGCCACTCTCCCCGCCACTGCGTTGATCGTGCCAGCACAAGGATCTGTGGCTCGGCGACCGCGCTTGCCGCGGGAAACGGCAAGCCTCGCGCACGGCCCGCAGCCGCTGCGCGCAGTCCCCCTACGTGATGTTCAGCTCCAGCTCCTCGCAGCGGAAGTGCGCGTAGGTCAGCTCCCCGCTCGGGAAGTGCCAGGTGGCGCTCGCCTCGGTGGGGACCCGACGGCCGGTGAGCATGCGGAAGCCCGCGACCGGGGTCGACCACTCGGCTCGCACCATCGCGCCGGGCTTCGCGGGATCCTCCCCGAAGCGATCGTTCGTCGTGAAGTTGGTCGGCGCGCCCTCGGCGTCGACGAACACGCGCGCCGTCACGCAGCGCTCTCCGTCGCGCAGGCTGATGTCGAACGCGTCGTCGGAGGCGGCGGTGAACGAGGTCTCCGGCCCGAGCACCATCGAGGGCGCGAACAGAATCGCGTCGTTGAGGTAGGTGACGAGCTCGCCGATCGCGATCTTCTCGTCGGCCTGATCGACGATCGAGAAGGTGTCGAAGAGCCGACCGAGCATGCGTCCCTGCCCGCGGACGTAGGTGTCGCGGACCATCACCGGCAGAAAGCCGCCCATGCGGAGTCGCATGTTGAAGATGCGCGTGATGCCGAGGCGGCTGTTGTACTGCCAGGCCTCGCACGCCATCCAGGGCTCGTGCGGTCCCCGGCGAAAGTTCCCGGCCGAGCGGGCCGTGAACGACCACACCCGCGGCCGGCCGACGACCTCCATGAAGCGGAGGTAGCGTTGCACCACGGGAGGGAGACTCGCGACGTACCGCGCGGTGATGACCTCGACCTTATCGGGCTCGGTCGGGAGAGCGGCTTCTGCGACCTCGCGCAAGAACTGCGTGCGCATCCGGCGAGAGCGGTGGAGGTTTCGCGGGATGTGCGGTTCTGCCCTCATGTTCAGGCGTGGAGCAGCTTCCGTACCGCGCCGCCTTTCGGCGCGGAAAATGCTGCTCCATCGTACGCCGCGATGCCGTCGGCGATGCAGGACTGGAAGCGCGCGCGGGAGATCCTCAACGTCGGCGCCAAGTACGGGTTCCTCATCGACCCGGCGTTCACCGCCAAGGTGCCGGGGCTCGGGCTGCTCACGCCGGGGGCGACGATCGCGGCGCTCTCGCGCGGCGAGCGGGCCAAGCGCGTGCTCGAGGAGCTCGGTCCGACCTACGTCAAGCTCGGGCAAATCCTCTCGATTCGACAGGACCTCATTCCCGGCGACATCGTCGATTCGCTCAAGCAGCTCCAGAAGGACGTCGCGCCGCTGCCGGCCGAGGATCTCCGCGACGTGGTCGAGGGCTACCTCGGAGCGCCGATCGAGGAGCACTTCGAGTCGTTCGACATGACGCCGATGGCCGCTGCGTCGATCGCGCAGGTGCACCGCGCTCGGCTGCGCGCCGACGGCGACGTGCACGACGTCGTGGTGAAGGTCCAGCGGCCAGGGATCCGCGAGAAGATGGAGTCCGATCTCTCCATCCTCTACTGGCTCGCGCGCCTCGCCGAGGGCAGCATCGCCGAGGCCACGCTGTATCAGCCGGTCGCCATCGTCCGCGAGTTCGAGGCCGCGCTCCTCCAAGAGCTCGACTTCCTCCACGAGGCCCGGAACATCCAGGAGACGACCCGCAACTTCGAGTCGCGGCCGGGGCTCCTCGTGCTCCCGCGCGTCTACGACCACCTCACGACGCAGAAGATCCTGGTGATGAGCCTGGTCCCCGGCATTCGCATCACCGACGTCGTCGGCAAGCCCGAGTACGACTCCGAGGAGCTGCTCCAACGCGCGCTCGAGGTCATCTTCGAGATGGTCTTCACCGACGGGTTCTTTCACGGTGATCCGCATCCCGGCAACGTGCTCGTGAACGCCGAGTCGCGCATCGCGATGCTCGATTTCGGCCTGATGGGGCGCCTCACCAAGGAGCAACAGGAGACGCTCATCCAGCTCGCGCTCGCGGTGTTCGCGCGCAACCCGTCGCAGCTCACGCGCGTCGTGATGAAGATGGGGCAGGTTCCGCCCACGTTCAATCGCCTCGCGTTCGAGGCCGACGTGCGACGCCTGATGGACAAATACCTCGGCGTCGAGCTCGCGCAGCTCAACTCCGAGAACCTCATCCGCGAGTGCATGGAGATGATCGTCGAGCACCACGTGCGGCTGCCCGGCGAGTACGCGATCCTCGGCCGTGCCGCCGGGACCATCGAGGGGATCGCCCGCACCCCCTACCCCGAGTTCAACGTCATGAAGGTCGCGGCGCCGTTCGCGACCCGACTCGTGTCGCGGCGCCTCGATCCGCACAAGCTCGGCACCGAGGCCATGGGGCTCGCGCTCTCGGTGCAGCAGCTCCTGGCCGACGCACCGATGCAGGCGTCGCGGCTGCTCGACGATCTCGAGGCGGGCCGGGTGCAGCTCGGCGTCCGCGGAGAGGTCTTCGAGCAGCTCGTCACCGCGCAGCGCACGCACAGCGTCCGCGTCGTCCTCTCCGCCGCCGCCGCGTCGCTGGTGCTCGCGGCCGCGATCACCCTCGCGCCGTTTCAGTACACCCTCGCCAGCGTCGGCTGGTCGCGCTCGGGGATGCCGCTCGTGCCGCTGCTCTGCGTCGTCCTCTTGAGCTTCGTACTCTCGCTGTTGTTCCTGACGTTCGTGTTTCCGCGGGGTCTGCAGAAGCTCTCGCTCCGCTCGCTCTTGTTCTGGAGGCGCCGCTGAGGCGATGCTGCCCCTCGTGCGGTCTGCTCTCCCTCTTGCCGTGCTCGCCGCGGGTGTGCTGTTCGGTGGGCTCAGCCATGCGAGCCAGGTCCACTTCCGCCCGCTCCACGAGGTGCTCCCCAAGGCCTCGCTCGTCTTCGACGCCGAGGTGGTGAAGGCGATTCGGTCGCAGACCCCGACGGAGACGCAGATGACGTGGGAGCTTCGGGACCCCCACGCGATCCGCGGCGCGCTCCCCACGGTGCTGCGCGCGATCTACACCGAGATCATTCCGGTGATGCGCGACAAGGACGGCAACATCATCGGGTCGTTCTCGCCGATTCTCGACGCGTCGGGCGAGGAGTGGAGCGCCACCAAGGGTCGATGGATCTTCCTCGCGTCGAGCGCGTCGAAGACCGAGCTCCGCGTGCTGCGCGTCGAGCCGATGGCGCGGCTCGCGGAGATCCCGGGCGCCCCCGCTCCGCCTCCGTCGTCCGCGTCTGCCTCGCCCTCGTCCGTCGCGGCCGTTCCCACGGCGAGCGCCCCGAGCGCCAAGCCGAGCGCGGAGCCGGAGCCGGCACCGCCACCCGCCGTCCGATCCGGTCGGGGCTGCGGCTGCGGCGTCGCCAGCGGTCGCGTGCGCGAGGCGGTGCCGCCTTCACTCCTGTTCGCGCTCGCCGTCTTCGCGCGCCGGGCGCGGCGGGTTACGGCTTCTTCGCGCGGATGAACGCGCTCATCACCGCGCCGTCGAGGCCCTTGAGGAGGCTCTCGGTGTCCTCGCCGCAGCACGACGACGCCATCTCGACCGCGTCGTCCTTGGTGTAGATCCGCGTGGGCTCGATCTCGATGTCGGTGAAGCCCGCGGCGCGGAGCTTCTCGACGTACTCGCTCTCGAGGAGCGCGCCAGCGACGCAGCCGCTCCACAGCTCCATCGAGCGCTTGGCCTCTTCCGGCAGCTCGCGGCGCACGACGATGTCCGAGACCGCGAAGCGCCCGCCGGGGCGAAGGACGCGGAAGGCTTCTTTGAGCACCTGGTCCTTGTGGGTCGAGAGGTTGATCACGCAGTTGGAGATGATCACGTCGACCGAGGCCGCGGGCAGGGGGATCGCCTCGATGTGCCCCTTGAGGAACTCGACGTTGGTCGCGCCCGCGCGCGCCTTGTTCTTCATCGCGAGCTCGAGCATCTCGTCGGTCATGTCGAGCCCGTAGGCCTTGCCGGTGGGGCCGACGCGCTTGGCGGACAGGAGCACGTCGATGCCGCCGCCCGATCCGAGATCGAGGACCGCCTCGCCGGGGCGGAGCTCGGCGAGCGCCGTGGGGTTGCCGCAGCCGAACGACGCGAGGAGCGCGTCGGCCGGGATGCCCGCGGCCTGCTCGGCGTCGTACAGATCGCGCGTGATCGGATCGGTGCCCCCGAGCCCGGAATTGGAGCCGCAGCACGACGGCTTGGAGCCCGAGAGCACGGCCTTCACCGCCTGGCCGTAGCGCTCCTTCACCTCGTCGCGCACCGCCTCGTTGATGGCGGCAGCCGGCGTCTCCCTGGCCACGGGCTTCGCTTCCTCCGCGCAGCAGCTCGGTGCGCAGCAGGACTTCGTCGTCTCGGTCGTCGTGTTCGCCATGATGGTCTCCTTCGGTCTCAACAGCAGCCGGGCTTCCCGCCGTTTTTGCAGCAGTCTTCCCAGAGGTAATCGGTGAGTGCCTGCAGCGTGGGGTAGTTCGCCGCGTAGTAGTGGAAGGTGCCCTCCGAGCGCGTGACGAGAACGGACGCGTCGACGAGGCGCTTGAGGTGGTGGCTCAGGGTCGAGGCCGGCAGGTCGACGTGCGACTGGATCTCGCCGGCGGCCGAGCCCTCGGGGCCGGCCGTGACCACGAACCGCAGGATTTTCAGGCGGATCGGGTGACCGAGCGCGCTCAGCTGCTCGGCGTGACGTTCGAGCTTGGTGGAGGACACGGGTTACTTCTAATCTTTTCGAAGAAGAGTGCAAGGGCTCGGTTCGAAATAATTCGAAATAGATTTGTCCGCACGCCGCGCAGCGGGGCGCGGTGTAGGAGGACGCGATGTCGCTCCGCCGCCGGATCGCCCGCACGCTCCGCAAGAAGCACGAGGTCGCCGCCGCGCCGCTGCCGCCGATGTCCGCGGCGCTGTTCGAGTTCGCCAAGCCGATGATGGACACCATGCCGGTGCCGCGGAAGCTCGCGCACGTCCGGGCGGCGATGGCGCTCGCGCAGCTCGCGTGGAACCTTCCGCTGCTCGAGCGACGGGCCGACCGAGCGATCGCCGCGGACTACCGCGCGCGCACCGAGGCCGAGCTCGCGACCAAGCCCGCGGCCGCGCGCGCGCTCGTCGCGCAGATGATGACGACCCGTCTCACGCGCTTCGCGGCCGACGAGCGCCTCGTGAAGTTCGTCGAGGTCATCGAGGACGGCGAGGAGATCCGCATCCTCGCGACCGACGCCGCGCTCGCGGACGCCGGCTCGCTCACTCAGTCCGTCGACGAGCCCCAGGCTCGCTCGAACATCGGACGGGGATGACGCGCGTTGCCGAAGGGGCCCGGCCACGACTTGCCGAACATGCCGTCCTGGCAGCCCCACTGCCCACGGAAGCGCGCCCACGGCAGCGTGATCTGGTTTGCCTCGCCGGGGTTGTGGAAGGTGATCGGTAGCGTCTCGCCGGCGTCGCCGCCGAAGCTCGCGGTCAGTCGGCCGAGCCACGGGAGCAGCTTCTGCCCGTCGCCCTGGTGCAGATCGCGGGGGCCGAGGCGCAGGATCCGCGTGCTGCCGGGGTAGTCGTACATCGCGTGGCCGCCCCGGGCTACGTACGCGACGACGTGCTTCTTCGCCGCGTCGAAGAAGCGCAGGCCGTGCGCGGTGTCGGCGGCGGCCGGATCGTACGTCACGTTGGCGTCGACGAGGCGCGCGTTGTCCGTCGTGTCGTGTCGCTCGAAATACGCCGCGTCGACCGCGCCGGTTCGGCGGTTGACGAACACGGCGATGCCCTCCCAATCGCCCTCGTGGTTGCCGATCGAGCTGTGCGAGTTGTACGCAAACAGCAACGAGAACGAGACGAACAGGTGGGTGGAGCTCGAGAGCGTCCGGTTGCCGGGGTGCACGACGGAGACGACGTCGACGCCATCGGGGAGCGCGCGCATCAGCGCCGCAGAGGTCACCCGCGTCTCGTCCGCTTCGTCGCCGAGACAGAGCCACAGGCTCGGGCCGTCGCCGCACGGGTCGTTGCCGTGCGAGCCGAGCGACGCGAGCGAGGGCTCTGCATCCACCAGGGCGCCGTCCTTTCGGCGCAGCCGCGCGTGCGAGAGGAAGTGTTTCACGCTGGTCGGCCAGTGCGTCTCCTCGTCCGCTCCGCCGTTGAACGCGAAGGCTGGCGCGTAGGCGCGCGCGAGCGCCGCCTCGAGATCGTCGGCGACGCCGTCGCCGTCGCTGTCGCAGAGTCGTCCGCGGGTCGCGGCGATGCAGTCGTCCGGTCCCTTCGTCGCGAGGCACGCGCCGAGCGCTTCGACCTCGGAGCCCTTCTCGCAGTCGGTCTCGATCACCGCGGCGGCGAGCGGCGCGGTCGCGGTGCAGATGCCCGGCTCGCGGTCGCGCGGCACGCAGGTGAGGAACATGAGCGCGAGGAGCGCGCGAAGGAGACGCTGCAAGGGCGTTGCAGTCTGCGCGCGATGCCCAACAAGACAAGCGCGTGCGTGCGCACGAAGCGGTCGGACGCTACCAATCGATCGGGTGGCCGTCGCGGAAGAACCCGCCCGTCGGTCCGTCCTCGGCGAGCGTCGCGGCCCACACGATCGACGCCGCACCCTCGCGTACGCTGCGCGGGGCGCTCGCTCCGCCCATCGCCGTGCGGACCCAGCCGGGACACACCGCGTTGACGCGGAGCAGCGGACGCTCGCGCGCGAGGACGCGGGTGAAGGCGTTGAGCCCGACCTTCGAGACGGAGTATGCCGAGGAGGGCCAACCCGCAGCGGCGTGGCGGCCGTGGGCGACGTCGTCGACGAAGGCGTGCATCAGCGCGAAGAGGCCCTCGCGCTCGAGGCCCGGGTCGAGGAACTTCGCCCGCAGCGGCGGGGCCAGCACCGAGAGCTCGCCCATCCCGCTCGACACCATCACCACCCGCGCGCGCGGTGAAAGCAGGGGCAGGAACGCGTCGGTGACGCGGACGGCGCCGAAGAAGTTGGTGTCGAGCGTCCGCGCGGCGACGCGTTCGTCGAAGCCGTCGAGCGCGATGCCGGCGTTGTTGACGAGCACATCGAGGACTCGACCGGAGAGCTGCTGCGCGAGGTGCTGCACGCTCTCGTCGGAGGTGACGTCGAGCGGGTGGTGCGGATCGCGACGGCTCGTCGCGAGGACCTCGAACCCGCGGCCTCTGAGCAGCTCGCACGTGGCGAGGCCGAGCCCGCGCTGCGCGCCGGTGACGAGCGCCGTCGTCATTTCAACCGTCCGCGGGCGATCGAGCCCGATTGGCAGCCCGCGTGCGGATGCATCGCGAGCGACGCCCAGTAGGCGAAGGGGGGATCGACGTGGAGCACCGTGGGGTGATCGCCGAGCTCGATGGCCTCGTCGCGGTCGTCGGTGCCGTCGACGCGCACCGACCGCACCACCGAGCGCGCCACGTAGTACGCCCGGTCGCCCGAGAAGGAGAACAGCGTCGCGCGCGCGACGACCGTCGGCGCCGAGCCCTTTCGGTGGATGCGCTGCAGCGCGCCGTCGAGGTACACGTAGACCCACTCATGGTCGGCGTGCGCCACGTAGCCGAAGGCGATGGGGGCGAGCACCTTGCGCGCGCCGGTGGCGGTGTCGATCTCGACGAGCGCGCCGTCGAGCCCCACGAGCAGGTGTTGGCCCACGAGCACCCAGCCGAAGAGGTTTCCGGCGGCGAGCTCGGTGCGGGCGCTGCCGTCGCGCGGGACGCGGACGAGCTTCGTGCCGCTCGCGGTGGTGAGCTCCCAGTACATCGCGCCCGCGTCGACAGCGAGGCTCGCGATGTCGCGATCGCCCGGAAACCGCTTGGGCGCGGCGCCCGGGGCGAGCCACACCACCGACGCGGCGTCGGTGGCCCACACGCCGTCGGGCGCGAGCGCGTAGCGAATGTAGTCGGTCGACTCGAGCAACGTGCGCGCGGCGCCGCCGCGCTTTTCGGACGCGAGCAGCGCGCGGCTGCCGATCAGGTAGTACGCGCGGCCCTTGTCGAACTTCACGGCGTCGACGCAGCCGTTCGCGACGACCCCGCCCTCGGCCTCGCCGAGCACGGCCGGCGTGACATCCGCAGAGGCTGCGACCGGCTGCCGCGCGCAGCTCGCGAGGAGGAGCAGCGACGCCAGCGAGGGTCGGGCGAACATCACCCGAGCGTACGCGAGTTCACTTGGGGAGCGGCCGCGCGTCGGCGCAGCCCCACGCCTCGACCTCGACCGTCCAGTCCCACTTGCCGTTGAGACCGCCGCCGTCGCCCGACTGCTGGATCTTCCAGATGCGGCCGTTGGTGAGCTCGAGGAGCGCGCCGGCGTCGATCGTCTGCTGCACGTTGAGGCGGAGGGTGTCGCCGCCGCTCGAGCCGATGGCGGCCTCGACGATCCCCGCCGCGACCGAGCCGAGGCCGAACGCCCAGCCCCACGGCCCGGCGACGCCGCCCGCCTTCACCGCGCCGTCCTTGATCGCGCCGAACGTCTTGGTGTACGCGTCGACGTTGGTGTTGCGGAAGCAGCGGTAGGTGATGGTGAGGTTGTTGATCGTCGTGCGCAGCTCCTTCTGACCCCAGAAGAGCGCCACGTTCGGATCGAAGACCAGCGGCGGGTTGCCGTCGCCGAGGCCCTTCTGCAGCGGCGTCACTGCGACCTCGGAGGTCGCGCCGTCGCTCGCGTTGACGATGCAGTACATGTCGAGGGAGCCCGGCCACACGCCGTTCTTCGTGATGTTGATCTGCCGGATTCGCATGCGGAGGCGCGGGTCGAGGCAGGTGGTGTTGGACGCGGCCTCGCCGAGCCCGGCGCCGCACACGTAGAGCGACTTGCCCTCGTTGTTGAAGGACGGGAGCTCGGTCGACGTGGTCGGGACCGCGATCGCCCCGGTGCACGACGGCGCGAGATCGCACTTCGGGCACTTGCCGCAGTCGCGCGGGCAGGTCTCGCAGGTCTCGGTGCCGTTGCACACGAGGTCTCCGCACTTCGGCGGCGCGTCGGAGGTGACGTCGTCGGCGACGTCGAACACGGTCGAGCCCGTGTCCGACGGCGAGGCGTCGACGGGCACGGGGGTGACGTCCTCGCCGGTGGCGCCGCTGCACGCGACCAGGGAGAGAGACCACAACGACACGAGCGCGCGGACGACCCTCATCACCGACCTCCGGGAAGGAGGCAGACTCTACCGCATCGCGTCAGGTTGTTCAACGAATTGGTATTACCAGTCGTCCGCGCGCAGGTTCGAGAGCGCTAGTTCGCGATTCGGCCCGTGAATTTCAGGTCTGCCCCGGGCTCGCGGTCGACGTGGATCGTGGTGCCCGGGGGGAACTCGCCGCCGAGGATCCTCCGCGCGAGCGGGTCCTCCACGTGGCGCTGGATGGCGCGCTTGAGCGGGCGCGCGCCGTACTGCGGATCCCAGCCGACCTCGCCGAGGTAGTCCTTGGCCTCGGCGCTGAACTCGGCCTTGAGCTCACGCCGCGCGAGGCGCTGCACGAAGCCGCGGAGCTGGATGTCGACGATCGCGCGGAGCTGCTCCCTCTTGAGGCGATGGAACAGCACCGTCTCGTCGAGGCGGTTGAGGAACTCGGGCCGGAACGCGCTCTTGAGCTCTTCCATCACGAGGGCCTGCGCGCGCACCTCTTCGTCGTGCGACGGCGCGTCGCCGAGCGCGGCGAGGTGGTGGCTGCCGACGTTGCTCGTGAGGATGATGACGGTGTTCTTGAAGTCGACCGTGCGGCCCTGGCCGTCGGTGAGGCGGCCGTCGTCGAGCACCTGGAGGAGCACGTTCCACACGTCGGGGTGCGCCTTCTCGACCTCGTCGAAGAGGATGACGCTGTAGGGGCGGCGGCGGACGGGCTCGGTGAGCTGACCGCCCTCGTCGTACCCGATGTAGCCGGGCGGCGCGCCGATGAGGCGGGAGACCGAGTGCTTCTCCATGTACTCGGACATGTCGAGGCGGATCATCGCCTTCTCGTCGTCGAACAAGAACTCGGCGAGCGCGCGCGCGAGCTCGGTCTTGCCGACGCCGGTGGGGCCGAGGAAGAGGAACGAGCCGATCGGCCGGCGATCGTCGCCGAGGCCGGCGCGCGAACGGCGCACGGCGTTGGACACCGCGACGACGGCGAGGTCCTGACCGACGACGCGAGCCTTGAGCGCGTCCTCCATGCGGAGGAGCTTGGCCATCTCGCCCTCGAGCATCTTGGTGACCGGGACGCCGGTCCACTTGCTGATGATCGCGGCGACGTCCTGGTCGGTGACCTCTTCGCGGAGGTAGCTCTGCCCGCCGCCCTGCGCCTTGCTCAGCTCGGCGCGCGCGGCCTCGATGGCCTTCTCGGTCTCGGGGATGGTGCCGTATTTGATCTCGGCGGCCTTGCCGAGATCGCCCATGCGCTCGGCGCGCTCCATCTGGTTGCGCAGGTCCTCGAGCTTCGGCTGCTGCTCGCGCACCTTGGCGAGGAGCTCCTTCTCGCGCATCCACTGCGCGCGCATCGCGTCGCGCTTCTCCTTGAGGCCGCCGATCTCCTCGACGACCACGCGGAGGCGCGTCTTGCTCGCGGCGTCGCGCTCCTTCTTGAGCGCCTGCTCCTCGATCTGGAGCTGGGTGAGCTTGCGGTCGACGGTGTCGATCTCGACGGGCATCGAGTCGATCTCCATCTTGATCTTGGAGGCCGCCTCGTCGACGAGATCGATCGCCTTGTCGGGCAGGAAGCGGTCGGTGATGTAGCGGTTGGAGAGGGTGGCCGCGGCGACGAGCGCCGAGTCCTGGATACGGATCCCGTGGTGGACCTCGTAGCGCTCCTTGAGCCCGCGGAGGATCGCGATGGTGTCCTCGACCGTGGGCTGGCCGACGAACGCAGGCTGGAAGCGGCGCTCGAGGGCCGCGTCCTTCTCGATGTGCTTGCGGTACTCGTCGAGCGTCGTTGCGCCGATGCAGCGCAGCTCGCCGCGCGCCAGCGCGGGCTTGAGCATGTTGGCGGCGTCCATGGCGCCCTCGGCGGCGCCGGCGCCGACCAGGGTGTGGAGCTCGTCGATGAAGAGGATGATCTGGCCCTGCGCGGACTCGATCTCCTTGATGACGGCCTTGAGGCGGTCCTCGAACTCGCCGCGGAACTTGGAGCCGGCGACCATCGCGCCGAGATCGAGGGCGAGGAGGCGCTTGTCCTTCAGCGACTCGGGCACGTCGCCCGCGGCCATGCGTCGCGCGATGCCCTCGACGATCGCGGTCTTACCCACGCCGGGCTCGCCGATGAGCACCGGGTTGTTCTTGGTGCGGCGCGAGAGCACCTGCATCACGCGACGGATCTCCTCGTCGCGGCCGATGACCGGATCGATCTTGCCGGCGCGCGCGGCGGCGGTGAGGTCGCGGGTGAACTTGTCGAGCGCCTGGTACTTGCCCTCGGGATCGGCGTCCTGCACGCGCTGGCTGCCGCGCACCTCTTTGATCGCCTTGAGGAACGCGTCGGGGCGCACCCGCGCGCGCTCGAACAGCGCCGCCGAGTCCTTGTCGTCCTTGAGCAGCGCGATGAGCAGGTGCTCGACCGACACGAAGTCGTCCTTCATGGACTTGGCGTGCTCTTCGGCCTTGTTGATCATGTTGAGCGTGCGACGGCCGAGGCCGGGCTCGCTTCCGCCCTGCAGCTTGGGGAGCTTGTCGAGGTGCTCGCTCACCGCGCGCTCGAGCGCCTCGATATCGGCGCCCGACTTCTGCAGCATGGGCCGGGCGACGCCGCCCTCTTGGCCGAGCAGCACGGCGACGACGTGCTCGGGGAGGATCTCCGGGTGCCCGCGGCGCGAGGCGAGGCCCTGGGCCTCCTGGATGGCTTCACGGGACTTGGTGGTGAGGCGGTCGTAACGCATGGCAGATCTCTCCCCCTCGAGGACGGCCCTCCATAGGACGCCTCTTACGGTTCAGGCGCTCGGCTCGACTTCCGAGTCCGTTGCGCACGGACCAAGCTAGGCATCGATCCGGACGGATCAACCCCCTCGCTTACGGTCGCGGCTCCATCGGTTTGCCCGCCTTTTCCCAGCCCTTGATGCCCGCGGGCATGACGTAGACGTCCGAGTAGCCGAGCTTTGCCGCTGCGACCGCAGCGGTGTGGGAGGCCGTTCAGTGAGGGTTGGCGCAGTAGAAGATGAGCGCCGCGCTCTTGTCGGGCGGGAGCAGCGAGGCGGTGACGCCCTCGTCGGGCACGTACACGGCGCCGGGTACGTGGCGCTTGTCGAAGACCTCGCGCGGGTTGGCGTCGAAGACGAAGGTCTTGCCGTCCTTCGCGGCGAGCCTCTTCTCGACCTCGTCCACCGTCAGCTCCTTGAACGGCGCCTTCTCCGCTGTGGGAGAGGTCGACGCGGCGGGCGACGGGGCTGCTTCTTTCTTCGCGCAGCCGAGGGCCGCGACCACCACCATCAACGCGAATGCACGCATGCTCTCAAAAGAGTACTGGGCCGCGGATGCTTCGGGAAGCGCGCGTGCGATCGCCGAGCTCGCCGGCGCCGTTCGAACCCCAGCACTGGACGCTGCCGTCGTCGAGCAGCGCGCACGCGTGCGAGCCGCCGACTGCCACGGAAGTGGCGTGCCCGAGCCCCGGTACGCGCGCGGGCTTGCCGCGCCCCTCGGTGCTGCCGTCGCCGAGCTGACCGAACTCGTTGGCGCCCCAGCACGACACCGCTCCGCTCGCGTGCCGCGCGCAGCTCGTGCGGTCGGCGACCGCGATCTGCACTGCGTCGTAGATGCCGAGCGCGACGACGAGACCGTCGTGCGCGGCGGTGCTGCCGTCGCCGAGCTGACCGTCGTCGTTGTTGCCGAAGCACACCACCGAGCCGCCCTCGAGCAGCGCGCACGCGTGCCCCTGCGACGACGCGATCTCGCGCACCTTGCCGAGCGCGGCGAGCTTGAACGGCGCGGGCTTGGGGGCGGGCGCGCCGAACAGACCGGCGCCGCCGTCGCCCCAGCCGAGGACCGAGCCGTCGGTCGCGATCGCGAACGCGTGACGACCGGAGAGCGCGAGCGCCTGCACGTGCGAGAGCATCGGCGCCTTCGTCGGACGCAGCTCGCCGTCGTGCACGAGACCGAGGGCGAGCGTGCCGCGGTGGTTGTCGCCCCAGCAGGCGACGTCCCTGCTCGCGCCGCCGCCGCCGAGGACGGCGCACGTGAAGTGCGCGCCGACGGCGATGTTGCTCACGTTCTCGAGCCCCGGATCGGTCGCCCCGAGCACCGTGGCCTCGCGCGTGCCGTCGCCGAGCGCGCCGCGCTCGTTGCTGCCCCAGCAGCGAAGCTGCCCATTGCGGAGGCGCGCGCACGCGTGGGTCGGGCCGAGGGCGATCTGGCCGGCGTCGGTGACGCCGGCGACCGAGGTGGGGAAGGGGTGCGCCGCGTCGTCGAACCCGAGACCCCAGCACTTGACCGCGCCGCTCTTGAGGCGCGCGCAGCTGCGCTCGTAGGCGAGGGCGAGCTCGACGACCCCGTCGATCGGGGCGTTGGCCGGCCGCTCGCTCGCGGGTTCGACGGCGGCCGGCGCGCGCGCGGTCGTGGGCACCGGCCCCGCGGCGGGCGCGCAGGCCATCGGAAAGAACACCACCCCCAGCGCGGCGAGCCGTCGAGCCAAGCGACCTCCACCCTTCGAGCGACTGGGTGAGAAACCGGCCGCCCCAATCATCTTGGGAGCATTCGACGTCCGTCGTTCGCGAAAGTTCTCCCGACCGTCCGGAACGTTGGGGGAGAGCGCGTCATTGTCGCGCACACGGTCGTGGGCGCGATCGTCACGGACTGCAAGAAGCCGGACGCCGCGGGTACGGGGAACGAGCCCGAGGGCGAAATCGCAGCGCATCGTCGGTCTCACGCTGTTGGGCACCTACTGCACCGTCACCGCGTGGTGCCCCCGCGACGCAGGTCGTTTTCAGGCTCCGTCGCGGATCGCTGTGCGCCGCTTCATCATTCTACTGCGGGGGCCGACACCGGACCCTCCTGCCTGCCACGCGGCCCCGCAGATCGAAGGCAAGTATCGCTGAGCCACTCGAGCTCACGATCGGCGGACTACTGCAGCGAAGCGACGTGCTCCGAGAGCGCCTGCAACACCGGGAACCCCGGCTGCAGCTCTTTGCGGGCGAGGGCGTGGACGAGGCGTTGGCACTCGGCGTTCACCGGCGTGGGGATGCCGTGGCGCGCGCCGTGGGTGACGACCTCGCCGTTGAGGAAGTCGACCGCGGGGGTGCGACCGCGCTCGATGGCCGCGAGCATCGACGAGCGCATGCGGCGGTAGCGCGCGCCGACGGCGAGCAGCATGGAGTGCTTGGCGACGAGCGACGCCGAGCCGCGGCTCCGGCGCTCCTCGGGCGTGAGCGCGATCCAGTCGAGGTCGATCGTGCCCGACACCTTCTCGAGGCGCACGCGCTCGGCCCGCGCGACCGCGACGACCTCGGTCATGATTTCGAGCGCGAGGCGCCGCACCAGGCGGTGGGTCATCAGCTGGCCGAGGCGCGCGCCGCCGAGGGTGCCGAGCGTCGAGATCGCGCAGTTGATCGCGAGCTTGCTCCAGCGAGCGCCGGCGAGGTTTCGCGTGATCGTCACCGGGCCGACCGGCTCGAGGATGGTGGCGAGCTGTTCGAGGCGCTCGTCCGCGGCGCCATCCATGCGGCCGATCGTGAAGCCGCCGGCGGAGGTGCGCTCGTAAAGACCCGGCTCGGGCATCGACGCGCCCCACGCGACGACCGCGCCGACGACGCGATCGCGCCCGTCTCTGGAGTGCCGCTCGATGCGCGACTCGCACAGGCCGTTCTGCAGGCAGACCATCGCGCCGTGCGGAGCGAGGAGGTGCTCGACCGAGCGCGCCGCTTCCTCGACCTGCGGCGGCTGCGTCGCGAGGAGGATCCAGTCGAAGGACGCACCGGTGGGGGGAGCCGTGACGATCGGGCCGCGCGAGACCTGCTCGCCATCGATGCCGCGCACGCGGAAACCCTGCGCCGTGACGGCCGCGGCGATGCCCTCGTTGGTGGTGAGCGCCGTGACGTCGACCAGGCCCTGCGCGTGCTCGTTGAGCGTCCCGGTGAGGACGCCGCCAATCCCGCCGCAGCCGACGACCAGAACACGGGGCTTGTCCGACATGGTCACGACGCGTTAGCACAAGTCGGGTGAAGATGAAGTGGGCCTCGGCCATCTCCGACCTGCCCGAGCTCGGTCGCGGGCTCGACGTCGCCCTCGAGGACGCGACCCGGGCGCTCGACGCGCGCGCCGATCTCGCGATCGTCTTCGTTTCGGGCCACAGCGTCGACCTCGCGCGCGTGCCGTCGGTCGTCCGCGATCACGTCGGAGAAGCGGTGATTCTCGGCTGTTCCGCGGGGGGCGTCGTCGGCGCCGGCATCGAGCTCGAGGGCAGGGCCGGCGTTTCGGTCACGCTCGCGTCGCTGCCCGCGGCGGAGCTCGTCCCGTTCCACATCGATCCGATGACGCTACGCGGCGAATCGCTCCGCCACACGATGCACCGCGTCGATGACGGCTCGACGCTCCTGACCCTGGCCGATCCCTTCACCCTCGACGGGCCCGGGCTCGTCCGCGCGCTCGACGAGGCGTTCCCCTCCGCGGTGAAGATCGGCGGGCTGGCGAGCGGCGCGCGCGCGCCGGGCAACCACCTGTTGTTCCTCGGCGACGCCACCCACACCGCGGGCGCGGTCGGCCTCGAGCTTCGCGGCGTCACCGTCGACACGCTCGTCGCGCAGGGCTGCCGGCCGATCGGCGAGGCGATGTTCGTCACGCGCCACCGCGGTCACGTCATCCTCGAGCTGAACGGCAAGCCGGCCGCGCAGATGGTTCGCGCGGTGTTCGACACGTTGTCTCCGGCCGATCAGGAGTTGTTCGCGCACTCGCTCTTCCTCGGCCTCGCGATGACCGAGAAGCGCGAGTACACCCGCGGCGACTTCCTCATTCGCAACATCGGCGGTGTGCAGCGCGACACCGGCGGGCTCGTGGTCGGCGCAACCTTCAGCGACTACGACGTCGTGCAGCTCCACCTCCGCGACGCGCGAGCCTCCGCGGAGGATCTCGACGCGCTCCTTGCGCGCTATCAAGAGGAGTCGTCCACGCCGCCCGCGGGCGCGCTCCTCTTCTCGTGCCTCGGCCGCGGCGCGGGGCTCTACGGCGCGCCCAACCACGACAGCGACGCGTTCCATCGGGTGGCCCCCGGCGTGCCGCTCGGCGGCTTCTTCTGCAACGGCGAGATCGGCCCGGTGCGCGGTCACACCCACCTGCACGGCTACACGAGCTGCTTCGCGATGTTCCGCTGAGCCCTGCTCACTCCCACTCCTCGCGCGGCGGGCGCACGCGGTAGAGCACCATCGCGAACAGCACCGGCACCCCCACGTGGAACGCGAGCGTCGCCAGGCCCTCTTTCGGGTGACGGAACAATTTTCCCTCGAGGAACGGCTCGATGATGAAGTCGCGCGCGTGGACCCAGAAGTTGAACGGGAGCCATGGGTTGAGGATCACGGAGGCGGCCATGCCGATCACCGCGCCAAAGAGCCCGGCGGCCCACGGTCTCCGCGTATGGCGCACGGCGTAGGCGGCGGGCGGCAGCGCCAGACACAGGTACACCGCGCCGGTGGCGAGCGGGTTCACGACCATCGTCGGAGGGACGCTGCCATATTCTCGGGCGCGTGACATAGTGCCCGTCCATGAAGGGCCTGCTCTTGCTTCTGGGGACCTTGATGGCCTGCGGCGGCGCCGATCGAGCGGGCGCGTTTGCCGAGCCGATCGACGGACCCGATACAGCGGCCGAGCAGCGCGACGGCGCGGTGGTCGACGACACCGGAGACGTGCCGAGCGCGGAGACGGGCAACATCGACGCGAGCAAGGCCGACGGGGCGCCGCCCCCGAAGGAGGACGCGCCGGCCCCCGGTTGTCCGGGCGGCACCACTGCGCCGCCGCCCAAGTGCCCCGAGATCTGCAACGGAGGCTGCGCCGCCGACGCGTGTCGCATCCTCTGCAACGGCCTCTCGTCGTGCGGCGCGCGTCGCGTCGACTGTCCCCCGGGCATGAAGTGCCTCGTCGAGTGCTCGGGTCTGTCGAGCTGCGGCAACCTCGACCTGCGCTGCCCCGAGAGCTCGTCGTGCGCGCTCCAGTGCACCGGCACGAGCAGCTGCGGCACCGTGCAGATGCGCTGCCCCAAGAACGCGCCGTGCGCGCTGACCTGCGGCGGGCTCTCGTCGTGCAACGGCACGCAGGTCGCGTGCGGCGCGGGCGCCTGCAGCGCGCAGTGCACCGCCGTCGGCTCCGGCATCGCCAAGCTCGACTGCGGTCCGTCGTGCATGTGCACGAATAAGTGTTAGCGGCGTCCAGGCGCTCGCTAACGCGCGCGCCTATTCGACAGGCGCGCGCGTCAGCGAGCGCCTAGTCGCCGCGACTCACTTCGGAACCGGATCGACCACGACGGTGTTGATCGAACCAACATTGCCGCCACCGGGGTACGCATAACTCGCGTAGGTGTCGGTGCCCCAGACCACGAGGCCGAACTGGCCCTCGCTCTCGGCGACCTGCGGGCCGTTCTTGCACGAGCCGACGCCGACGGCCTTGCGCACGAGCTCGACCTCGGCCCACTCGTACTGGCCGCTCGAGCCGATCGGCTTCCAGCCCGACACGGTGCCCGAGCAGCCGACCTTCACGTCCTTGAAGCCGGCCGGCCCCTTCACCCGCGTGAGCACCAGGTTGGTCGTGGAGTACGTCGGGTCGGTGAAGAAGACGTACTTGGTGAGGAACTGCATCGGCGGCAGCACGTTGACGAACTCCTCGTCGCCGAGCTCGGTCATGCTGCCGAAGATCGAGACCGTGGCGCCGGGGCGGCTGCCGCCCGTCACCTTGCAGCCGGGCATCATCTGCCCGACGTAGAACGGGTGGTCTGCGTCCTGGCTCTTCACGATGAACGGGCCGGTCGCCTCGAACGACGCGACCGCGCCGCGCGCGAGGGTGGTCGGCGCGCCGGGGACCGCGGGCTCGTACTTGAGCGACGTCCCGTCGACCATGCCGACGATGCGATACGGGATCGCCTCGTCCTTGAGATCGGCGCGGCGCGTGACGAACGGCGTCGGCGCGTACTCCGAGCCGAGCGCGGAGATGGGCGGGATCATCTGGTGCCCCGAGTCGCAGCCGCCGCCGCTGGACGTGCCGCTGCGGAGGCAGAGGTAACCGGTGCCGCCGACGAACGCGATCGGCTTGTCGCTGCTGATGATGCTGCCGCTCATCTCGAGCGACGGCTGCCACTGCACGACCTCGCCGCGGTTGAGCGTGAACGTCGACACGACGCCCTTCGCGGCCGCCGGCACCCCGCCCGCGGCCGGGAGGTTCTGGGTCGGGTTGATCTTGATGGTGGTGGCGTCGGCGGAGGCGACGACCTGGCCCCACTGTGGCCCGCCCATGCCGACGATCGGCGGCACCACCGCGACGTAGTTGGTGCCCCACGCCGTCGTGGGCAGGAGCAGTTGCGCGCTCGGGAGGAACGAGCGCGCGCCGCCGTACGGGAGGATGTCGTACGCGCTCACCGGCGCGTCGGTGCTGATCGTGAACGCCTGACCCTTGCCCGAGCCGGTGACCGCGGTGCCGCCGGCGACCGCCTGGGGCACCGGGCACTTGAGCGGGAAGCCGGCGTTGGTCGACGACGGATCGCTCGACATGAACAGCACGGCGACCTGGCCCTCGGGCACGCCCGTGGCCGGCACCGTGGGCCACGCGGCCGCGTCGGTGCCGCTGTTCGGGATGCGGCCGAACGAGGTCACGTCGTAGCTCGTGCCCGCGCGGCTGACCGTGATCTTCACCGGCTTCGACCAGTTGTTCGCGACGAACACCGCGAAGCACGGCGGCGTGATACTCGGATAGAACGACGGCGTCGCGGCGAGGAAGTCGCAGCCGACGTTGCCCTTGCTCTTGGCCGCGGCCTCGCAGGCCGGGATGCACTCGCCCTTGAAGCAGCCCTGATCGGAGGGGCACTTCTTCTGCACGACCCCCTTCTCGTCGGTCACGCTCTGCAGATCGCCGCTGCATCCGAGCGGTCCGGTCTTGCTGCCGTCGAGCGCGGAGTCGGTGATCAGGCCGCCGTCAATGTCGATCCCGCCCTCGATCGTGCTCCCGTCGGCGCTCCGCGCGTCGGGATCGAGGTTGTCGTCGCCCGCGTCCTTGCTGGCCGAGCAGCCGAGGATCGCCACCACTGCCACCCGGGCCGCGAGTCCGCGCATGACGGCCAGTCTACTCGGCGGTTGCGGCCTCCGCCCGGACGCGCGAACAGGTGGGCTCGATGTGGGTCCCGCCGCAGCGCATCAAGCACGCCCTCCCGGTCCTTCGCGCCCCGAGCGCGGAGCAGGCGGCGCGGTCACGGCTGTTCTCGCCGCTGACGCTTTCGTCCGGGCTCACCGTCGCCGAGCGCTCGTGGGTCCCGGCGATGGTGCCGTGGCGCGCGACGGACGAGGGCTTCGTCACCGACGCCGTGCTCGATTGGTACGGCCGATTCGCCGAGGGACAGCCGGGCGTCATCGTGGTCGAGGCCACCGGCATCCGCGACGTGCCGAGCGGGCCGCTCCTCCGCATCGGCCACGACCGCTTCCTCGACGGCCTCCGCGAGCTCGTGGCGGTGGTCCGCACGCGGAGCGCGGGGCGCACGCGGCTCTTCATTCAGCTCATCGACTTCCTCCGCATTCGCCGTCGCCCGGAGCCGGCGAAGTTCTTCGCCAAGATTCTCACCCTCACCGAGCGTCACCGCGCCCTCCTCCCCATGCCGGACGACGCGATCCGCGCGCACCTCGCCGCGCTCGACGACCCGTCCCCGTTCCTCGACGCGCGCGAGCTCGAGGCGCTCCGTTACGGCGCGCGCGAGCGAGTGACCGACGACCACCTCGCAGAGCTCCCGCGCGTGCTCCCGGCGCTGTTCGCCGACGCGGCGGAGCGCGCCGAGCGCGCGGGCTTCGACGGCGTCGAGCTGCACTACGCGCACGCCTACACGATGGCGTCGTTCCTCTCCGCGCGAAACACCCGCACCGACGGCTACGGCGGCGCGCGCGAGCACCGCGTGCGCCTGCCGCTCGAGGTCTACCGCGCGGTCCGCGAGCGCGTGCGGTTCACCGTCGGCTGCCGGTTCCTCTGCGACGAGATCATCGAGGGCGGCAGCGGCGTCGACGATGCCTGCTACTTCGGCGTCGAGCTGGCGCGCGCCGGCATGGATTTTCTCTCGCTCTCGACCGGCGGCAAGTTCGAGGACGCCAAGCAACCGAGGGTCGGCGAGGCCGCGTACCCGTACACCGGGCCGAGCGGCTACGAGTGCATGCCCACGGTGCTGAGCGACGAGCGCGGACCGTTCGGGCGCAACGTGCCGAAGCAAGCGGCGATCACCCGCGCAGTGCGCGCCGCCGGCCTGCAGACCCCGGTCGTCGTCGCCGGCGGCATCCACTCGTTCGAGCAGGCCGAGGAGATCCTCGCGCGCGGCGACGGCGATCTCATCGGCGCCGCGCGCCAGTCGCTGGCCGATCCCGACTGGTTCAAGAAGCTCCGCGAGGGCAGGGGCAGCGAAGTCCGTCGGTGCCTCTACACCAACTACTGCGAGGCCCTCGATCAGCGACACAAGACGGTGACGTGCCAGCAGTGGGACAAGGAGCCGGGCGGCCCCCGCGACGGTCGCCGTCGCCTCGTCGCGCCCTGAGCCGGTCTACTCTACGAGGAGCGCGGGCGAGCCACGCCGCGGATGCTCGGTCGCACGATGGGGACTGCCTTCCGCATGCTCTCGCGCTGAAGCGACTCGATGGTGAACCCCGCGCGCTCGATCGACTCGTGGGTGCGTCGGGTGACGTGACAGCCGCCCGCGAGCGGTGTCCACACCGGCTCGAGCCAACGCTGAAGCCGGTAGCGACCGGGATCTTCGGCGGCGACGTGCTCGAGGAAGACCAAGCGACCGCCGGGGCGAAGGACTCGCTTCGCCTCCGCGAGCGCGCGCTCGGGATCGCGGACCGTGCACAGCACCAACGTCGAGACGACCGTGTCGAAGCTCTCGCTCGCGAAGGGCAGCGCCTCGGCGTCGGTGGTGACCACGTCGACCGAGAGGTTGAGCTCGCGCGCGCGGAGGCGCAGCTGCTTGGACATCGCCGGATCGGGCTCGGCGGCGACGACGCGCGCGTCGCGCGAGAGGAAGGGCAGGTTCGCGCCGGTGCCGGCGCCGAGGTCGAGGACGTCGCCGCCGACGTCGGCGAGGAGGGCCCTGCGCCACTCCCGCACGCACGCTTCCTCGGACTTGCGCATGAAGCCGTCGTAGAACGGCGCGAACCACCAGCTCATGCCTGCAGCGTAAGCGCTCGCGGGTGGATCTCGACATGGATCGGCAGGCCCCCGAGCGGCTCGCCGTCCACGTCGTTGAGGAAGCGGTCGGTCACGTCGGTGTTGTCGAGCGCGAGGTCGATCTTCGTGCACTGGAAGTGCTCGACGTTCGGCGCTCGCAGGTGGCTGCCGTCGTAGATCTTCTGCGCGTGAATGGCGAACGCGAGCTTGCTCGAGGCGCCGATGCTCACGACCTCGAACTTGCCGTCGTCGAGCGAGGCCATCGGCGCGACCTTCATGCCGCCGCCGAAGAAGCGGCCGTTGCAGATCGCGATCATGTAGGTGCGGAGGGTGCGCTCCTGCTTCTCCTCGCCGTTCTCGATGCGCATGTTCAGGCGGCCCTCGGCGCAGCGCGCGAGCGCCCGCACCGAAGCGCCGAAGTACGCGGCCTTGCCGGTGAGGTAGCCCGGCGAATCGGCGACGTAGCGGTCGACGAGCCCGCCCATACCAGCGGAGAGGATGTTGACGAACCAGCGCGAGCTCTCGCTGCCGTCGGCGTCGCGGTAGCGCACCCGGCCGACGTCGATCGCGCGGGTGCGGCCGGCCTTGAGCACCTCGAGGTAGCGGTCGAGGCGATGGTCGATGCCGAGCGTCTTGCGGAAGTCGCCGCCGGTGCCCTGCGCGATGAGGCCGACCCGCGCCTTGCCGCCCGCGTCCATGACGCCGTTGACCACCTCGTGGAAGGTGCCGTCGCCGCCGACGGCGATGATCAGCTGGTGGCCGTCGGCGACGCCCTGCTTGGTGAGCTCGATCGCGTGACCGCGGGCCTCGGTGAACGCGACCCGGACCGGGCCGAGCGCGTCGCCGATGGTGCCGCGGAGCGAGTCGAAGTTCTTGCCCGTCTTTCCGCCACCCGAGGCGGGGTTCACGATGAGGAGCGGACGACCGGGGACGTCGAGCATGCGGCCGCGAGGATACACGCTCACAGGGCCGAGAGGCGCGCCTCAATCGCCTTCGCCTGCGCGAAGTTGTCCGGGTGAAACGCCTTCTCCAGCCAGAAGGTCTCCTCGGCCTCGCCCTCGCCGATCGAGAGCACGACGAAGGTGTTCTTGAGGATCGTCTTCTCGCGCATGCGCACCCGCAGCTCGCCGAGCTGCTCGGGCCCGAGGCTCGCGACCCACAGCGGGGCGTAGGCGTGGCGGAGGTTGTCCGGCGACTTCGAGCGAGCGATGGCGAGCAGGATCAGACGATGGGGCGTGAGCCCCACCATCACGCCCTCGAGCTCCGGTGGCGACCAACCCTCGCGTTCGTCCCCGCCCCATTCGGCCTCGGCGAGCGCGGAGGGGAGCACCGCCACCGCCGCCGCGGTCACGGCGACCTCGGCGAGCGTGCGCGCGACGCCCCGCTGCTTGATCGCGCGTCCGAGCGACTTGAGCGAGCCCCACGCCTTCGCCCGGGTGAAGGTGGTGACGCTGGTGCCATAGGCCGCGTGGTAAATCGGCTCGCCCGGCGCGAGCTGCCACGCGAGGAAGTGGTGGAAGGCGGCGGGGCGCGCCTCGAACGGCAGGGTCCACATCGTCTACCCGTTGTTCCTCCAGACCTTAGCGTGTCGCCGCGAGGATTGTATGGGGCGCGTTGACGAGGGGCCCGCGCGGCGGCGACCCTGCCTCCATGGAGCAACTCTCGGGGCGCGCGGCGTGGATCACCGGGGCGGCGAGCGGGATCGGGCTCGCGCTCGCGCATCGCCTCGCGGACGAGGGCGTGCGGCTCGCGCTCGTCGATGTCGAGGAGGCTGCGCTGCAACAGGCAGAGGCAGCGCTTCGCGCGAAGGGCGCGACCGTGCTCGCCATCCGCGCCGACGTCTCCAACGCCGAGGCGATGAAGGCGGCCGCGGCCCGGGCGCTCGAGGCGTTCGGTGTCGTCCACATCGTCTGCAACAACGCCGGGGTGGGGGGCGGCGGCGGGCCGATGTGGCTGATGTCCGAGACCGATTGGAAGTGGACCATCGACGTCAACCTCCACGGCGTCGTCCACGGCATCCGGCTGCTGCTCCCCGCGCTGATCGCGAGCGGCGAAGAGGGGCACGTCGTCAACACCGCCTCGATCGCCGGCGTCACCTCGCCCCCGTTCATGGCGCCCTACGTGGCGACGAAGCACGCGGTCGTCGCGCTCTCGGAGTGCCTCGCCAAGGAGCTCGAGCTCGCCCACGCGAAGGTCGCGGTGTCGGTCCTGTGCCCCGGCTTCGTTCGCACCAACATCGCGACCTCCGAGCGCAACCGCCCCGAAGCCGCGCCGGGCGCCGGGGACAACCCGCTCGCGGCGAAGTTCGGCGGCGCGCTCCGCCAGCTCGTCGACAGCGGCATCGCCGCCGAGAAGGTCGCCGAGGAGATCGTCCGCGCGCTCCGCGAGAAGCGCTTCTACATCTTCACCCACCCCGAGATGAAGCCGGGCGTCGAGCACCGCATGAAGCAGATCCTCGACGAGCAGACCCCCGGCATCGACCCGCTGTTCCGCGCGCTGTTCGGGTAGCCGCTCAGCGCCGACGCGCCGCGAGCTCCGCCTTCGCTTCGCGCGCGCCCCGGGCGGCGAGCGCGTCGGCGCGTTCGTTGCCCGCGTTGGCGTTGTGCGCGCGCACCCACTGGAACTGCACCGAGAGCTGCTTGCCGGTGATCGCCGCGTCGATGCGCCGCACGCAGTCGACGATGAGCGGATCGACCCTGGCGAACGCTGCGGCGCGCCACGAGTCGAGCTTCTTGCCGAGGTTCTCGACGAGCGACTGGTTGTCGGAGAACACGATGGCGCGCGCGCCCCCGGGCAGCGCCGCGAGCGCCTCGGCGACGGCTCGATACTCCATCACCTTGGCGAGCGTGTCCTCGGCCCTGCCGTAGCCCTCGATCGGCTCGCCGGTGGGCGGCTTGATGCAGAACCCCCATCCGCCGGGCGCGCCGTCGCCTGCCTTGCAGGAGCCGTCGGTGTAGCAGAGGTACTCGCGCCGCCCGCTCACGGCAGCAGCACGAGCTTTCCGGTCGTCGCGCGCGACTCCATCTCGCGGTGCACGTCGGCGGCCATGGCGAGCGGCGCCTCGCGGCCGACGATCACCCTCACGTCGCCGCGCACCACCCGCTCCTGCAGGTCGTCGAGCGCCGGCGCGCAGAGCTCGCGACGACTCAGCAGCGACGTCATGTAGTAACCGATGACCGACTGGTTCTTGCCCATCAGCGGCACCGCGTCGATCGTGCCCTTCATGTCGTTGCTCGCCGCGCCGTACACCACCATGCGACCGAGGTGCGCGAGCACCGAGAGGTTCTTGCGGTAGTGCTCGGTGCCGCCGATCATCTCGAGGATCACGTCGACCCCCTTGCGGTCGGTGAGGTTCTTCACCTGCTCGGCCCAGCCCTCGGAGCGCGCGTCGACGGCCTCGGCGCCGAGCTCGCGCACGAGCGCCTGCTTGTCGCCGCTGGCGGTGCCGATGACCCTGCCGGCGCCCATCGAGCGCGCGAGCTGAATCGCGAGCGTGCCGACGCCGCCCGCCGCAGCGTGAATGAGCACGCTCTCGCCCTTCTGGAGTCGACCGCACAGCGACAGGCAGTGATGCGCGGTGAGCCCCTGCACCGGCAGCGCCGCGGCGCGCACGAAGTCGAGGTCGCGGTGCATCGGGAAGCAGTAGGCGGGCTTCACGAGCATCTTCTCGGCGTAGGCGTTGGCGCCGAGCGCCATGACGCGGTCGCCGAGGGCGAGCCCGGTGGTGCCCTCGCCGAGCGCGACGATCTCGCCCGCCGCCTCCATGCCCATGATTTGCGGGAACTGCGCCTTGATGAAGTAGCTGCCGTTGCGGAAGTGGGTGTCGGCCCAGTTCACGCCGGCCGCACGCACCGCGAGCACGGCCTCGCCCGGCGCCGGCTGCGGCTCGTCGACCTCGTCGAGCTGCAGGACGTCGGGACCGCCGAGTTGATGGATGCGGATGGCGCGCATGGCGCGCGATGATAGCGCTCGTCAGCGCACCGCGATGAAGCCCTTGCGGGTCCCGAGGTCGCTCGGCTCGTAGAGGCCGAGGCAACCGCAGGCGCCGTCGTCGGCGGTGTCGTAGCCGGGATCGAAGTGATACCCGTCTGCCTGCGCGACGTTGAGGCCGAGGTTGTTGTTCACGCCGCCAGTCGCGGTGCAGGTGGTGGAGGGCTCGCCCCACAGCGTGTAGCCGTTGGCGACGGCGACCCGGGTGCGGGCGCTGAGCGTCGATTCGCTGCCGGCGCACGAGAGCGGCGAGCCGAGCACGCTGGTGGGCGTGACGGTGAAGACGCCGGTGCCCACGGTGGTGTTGGTGGCCAGCGTGAGCTTGGTCCCCGCGGCGAGGATGCCCGGCGTGGTGTAGGCGGCGAACAAGATCTCCTTGAAGGAGATCTGGTTCTGCGAGGCGCCGGGGAGCTGCCAATCGGCGGTGAGGCTCGGGGTGCTCGAGCCGCACGCCGGGGCGTCGCTCTTGAGGCGATGGAGGCAGGTGCCGTCCTCGGTCGTGGTGTCGCCGTTGATGGTGAGGAGCGTCCAGCCACCGCCGTCGGTCGTCATGTCGCAGTAGACCTGCATGCTCGACACGCCGTCGGGCGAGATGATGTACGCGCCGCTCGTGGCGGTCGGGATCGCGTCCTTGATCGCCTTGCAGCTCTTGGCGCGGCACAGGCCCGACACGCACTGGTTGACGAGGCAGTCGCTCGCCGCGGAGCACGCCTTGCCGTCGCCGCACTTCGCGCACGAGCCGCCGCCGCAGTCGACGTCGGTCTCGGCGCCGTCCTTCGCCGAGTTGGGGCAGTCGCCGACGCACGCCGGCGGGGCGGCGCCGACGCTGGTGCACCGGTTGGCCTTGCAGTCAGCGTTGATCGCGCACGACTTCCCTGCGCCGCACTTCGCGCACGAGGCGCCGCCGCAGTCGACGTCGGTCTCGGTGCCGTTCTTGACGGTGTCGCTGCAGCTCGCAGCCGCGCAGATCAGCGACGTGCAGGTGTCGCTCGAGCAGTCCGTGCCGACCTTGCACGCCTTGCCGGTCGTGCACTTCGGGCACGAGGCGCCGCCGCAGTCGACGTCGGTCTCCGCGCCGTTCTTCATGCTGTCGGTGCAGCTCGGGGCGCGGCACAGGCCGCCGCTGCACATGCCGGTGACGCAGTCGCCGTCGACGCCGCACACCTTGCCGACCGCGCACTTGGTCGTGCAGGTGCCGCCGCAGTCGACGTCGGTCTCGGTGCCGTTCTTGATGAGGTCGGTGCAGCTCGGAGCCCGGCAGGTGCCGAGCGAGCACACGCCGCTCGTGCAGTCCGCGGCGAGCTTGCACTTTTTGCCGTTCGCGCACGGGGTGCAGAGGCCGCCGCAGTCGACGTCGGTCTCGGTGCCGTCGAGCTTGATGTTGCCGCACGACGACGCGCACAGCCCCGCGGTGCTGCAGAACGCGCTGCGGCAGTCGGGGTTGGAGTCGCACGTCTTGCCGTTCGCGCACTTGTTCGAGCAGTACCCGCCGCAGTCGATGTCGCTCTCGGAGCCGTTCTTGAGGCCGTCGCTGCAGGAGGACGCCGAGCACTTGCCGGCCGTGCACTTGAGGGACGCGCAGTCGTTCGCGACGTTGCACAGCTTGCTCGTGCCGCACTTGGGGCACGAACCGCCGCCGCAGTCGATGTCGGTCTCGGTGCCGTTCTTGATGAGGTCGCTGCAGCTCGCCGAGACGCACACGCCGCCCGTGCAGCGGCCCGACTGGCAGTCGAACGCCGAGCCGCACTTGCTGCCGTCCATGCACTTGACGCACTTGGCGCCGCCGCAGTCGATGTCGCTCTCCTCGCCGTTCTGCACCTTGTCGGTGCACGACGGGGACACGCACTTGCCGCCGGTGCAGGTGCCGCTCGCGCAGTCGGTGGGGCCCTTGCAGGCGAGGTCGTCGGCGCACTTGGGGCACGCGTCGCCGCCGCAGTCGACGTCGGTCTCGTTGCCGTTCTTCGATTTGTCGGTGCACGAGGGCGCGCCGCACACGCCGCCGGTGCATACGGTGCTTATGCAATCGGTGCCCGCGCGACACGTGCGGCCGTCCCCGCACTTGGCGCAGGTGCCGCCGCAGTCGATGTCGCTCTCCTCGCCGTCGAGGATCCCGTTGGCGCACGCCGGCGGCCCGAGCATCGAGTCGGGATCGACGTCCTCCTCGAAGAAGGTGTCCTCGTCCCAGGGCGGCACGTAGGTGCCGGTGTCGGGCCTTTGCTTGGGCGGGGCCTCGCCCCCTTCGGCGGTGCAGGCGCCTACGACCGCGAAGAGCGCGACCGTGGCGAGACGGGTAAGAAAGCTCATTGACCCCGAATCATGATCCGCCCACGGCCGGGCGCAAACGTCACGGGGAGGTGACGACCCCGCCGGTCACTTCGCCAGGGCGGACGCGAACAGCTCCTTGATCGCCGCGTGGCCCTTGGCGTTGGGGTGAATGCAGTCGGGCACGAACCAGGTCTCCGCCGAGGGGACGCCGTGCCCCTGGTATTTGCCGCGCAGATCGAGCACGTGGACGTCCTGCCGCTTGGCGGCGACGTCGACGAAGATCTGCCCCCACGGGTCGAGCTGGGGCGCCGTCGGCCTGCCGGCGGGGTAGAAGCCGAGCGCGCCGCCGCACTTGGCGCCGGACTGGAACTTGAAGTTCCCCGTGCCGTCGCTCGGGTCGTAGACGTTGGTCATGTAGATGACGGCCTTCACGCCGGGGCCGAACCGATCGGGCTTCTGCAGCTCGTCGAGCGCGCCCTCGAGGAACTCCCGGAAGTCGCCGCGCTCCTTCGAGTCGTCGCCGCCGCTGAGGATCTTGCCGAGTGCGGCGGTCACGTCGTTGCCGCCGATGGTGATGGTGACGAGCACCGGTCCCTCGAGCGGCCCGGCGACCGTGCCGACCTGCCCGCCGAGGTTCTGCGCGCGCGCGCCGGCCTTCGAGGCCTTGACCACCTTCACGTCGTCGCCGAGCTGCTGATCGAGGAGCGCATAGAAGAACGGACCCTCGCCGCCGCCGTCGGAGATCGAGTCGCCGAGGATCAGGTGGGTCTTGAACTTCAGCGGCGCCGCGGTCGTGCCGCTGTCGGTGCCCCCGCCGGTCGTCGAGGGACCGGGTTCGGTCGTTGCGGAAGAGCAAGCGGCGAGCGAGAGCCCGAGGGCAAGGAGAAGCGAGCGCATCCCGCTCCACTACCGCGAACCGAGGCCCGGCGGCGAGCCCGCGCGCGCACTGTTCCGCCCGCGGTCTCGGCGTTACCGGCCCATCGTCTGCGGGTTGGGCAGCGTCGGGCGATCGAAGGTCAGGTCGGGGCTCGTCGCTCGGTCGTTCTCATCGACCTCCTCGCGATGGGGATCGGCCGCGTCGAGGAACCGCACGGCGTTTACCCGCTCGAGCAGCTCGAGGACGGACATGACCTCGCTCGGCGCGAAGCCAACGATCCGGGCGATGCCGTGCACGCTGGCTCGGCCGTCGACTTGCGCGAACACACGGGACTCGAGCGCGCCGAGCATGAAGCGGGGTCTCTGCGCGCGCTGCGGAATGCGGTCGGCGGCGGCTGCCCGCGGGACGCGGAGGCTCGGGCGAGTGATGCGGTCGTTCATCGAGTCCTCGGTGGTTCAGCAATGCTCGTTCCACCGAGACTGGTGCTGTCGTGCACAGCGGCGTCGCTTCCGGCCGGCTCAGAACATCGCGCTGCAGGAGGTCGGCGCACGCAACGGGTTCGAGCCCCCGCCCGCGGGCACGAACGCGACATCGACGTAGCTCCCCGGCCAGGTCTCGCAGTCGGCGACCGACCCCTGCGTGGGCGGGCACGCGCTCCAGTTGTTGCCGGTCGCGTCGAAGAAGCCGGTCGCGCCCGATTTGCAGAGGAACAGGCCCGCCTTACCGTTCTTGGTGGACGGCGCGCCGAAGGTGTTGCCGCCGTTGCCCGTCGAGCCGAGGTCGAACGTGTTGGTGACCGCCTCGTTGAACTCCATGAACACGCCGGTCAGCGCGTTCTTGTTGATGTTCGCCTTGCGGATCTGCAGCTTCGACCAGTTCTTGCCGATGACGACGCCGTGCGTCTTGTTGCTGAGGATCTCGATCTGACTGAGCACCTGCTCGAGCGACGACAGGCCCGCGCGGTCGAAGAGCACGCCGACCTGGTTGTTGTTGGCGGTGACGCCGTTGTCGATGAACAGCGAACCGGCCAGCATGTGCACGCCCGCGCCGGCGTTGTCGTCGAAGCCGTTGGGGCCGAGGTTGATGAAGATCTTGCCGAGGCGCGCCTGCAGGCCGTCGCCGCCGTTGGCGTTGGAGTGGGCGTTGGGGCCGAGCGTGAGGCCGGCGGAGCCGACGACGACGATGCCGTCCTTGGCCATGCCCTTCACCGTCACGTTGAGCACCTTGGGCGCCGGGCTCACCGCGTTGGCGGCGATGATCCCGTGCGCGACGCCGCCACCATCGATGAGGAAGCTGTCGAGCACGGTGTTCGTCTCGAGGTTGAACACGCACGAGCCGATCGTCGCGCAGCTCGGTGCGCTCGCGGAGACGACGATCTTCGGGATGCCGAGCTCGCCGCGATACGTCTCGCGCGGGCGCACCCGGATCGCGCCGACCTCGTTGTAGGTGCCGGCCTTCACGTGCACCACGCGGTTGACCGTGCCGCCGTAGGGCGCGTTGGCCGCTTGGGCGAGCGTGCGGAACGGACAGCCGATCGTGCCGCGCCCGCCCATGGCCGCCGCGGCGTCGACGTAGACGTCGGTGCTGCTGTGCTCGACGCCGGGGCAGCTCGCGTCGACCCCCGGGGGAGCGGCGGTGTCGACGGGGTTGTTCGCGCTGTCGGTGGTCACCGTGCCGGAGTCGTCGACCGGCGCGGAGGAGTCGGAGCCCGATGCGTCCACCGCCGCGCTGTCCGCGGTTGGCTCTGCGTCAGCGCCGGCGCCCGAGACCTCGAAGCTGGCGCTCGAGCACGCCGCACTGAGAACCGCCGCCACGAGCAAGGGCACGCGATGCATCGTTACCTCCCAAGCAAGGAGATAACCGTAGCAGCCGTGGCTCAGCCGTCGACTTCGGGCCAGACCACGCCGCGCGCGCGGAGATCCTCGACGGTGTCGAGCAGCGTCACGATCGGATCGCGGGCCTGCCAGCCGAGCACCCGTTCGGCGCGCGAGGCGTCGAGATACCAGTAGAACTGCGCCATATCGAGGCTCTGCGCGTCGACCGGCATCGCGAGGCCGATGCGCCGCGCGACGTCGTCGAGGAGCTTGGTGCCGACGCGCGACAGCTCGGCGCCGATTCGGGGCATCGGGATCCACGGCGCGCGCACGCCGGAGACGCGCTCGAGGCGGCCGAAGAACTCGCGCAGCGTGACGTTGCACGCGCCGACGAGGTACCGCTCGCCGGGGGTGCCCTTCTCCATCGCCAGGCGCATCGCCTCGGCGGCGTCGCGCGCGTCGACGTACGACATGCCACCCGGCGGGACGGCGGGGATCTTCTTCTCGAGGAACAGCCGCACGTCCTCGGTCGAGGAGCCGCGCACGTCGCCCGGACCGAGGAGCAGCGTGGGGTTGACCGAGATGACCGCGAACGACTCGCTGTTCATCTCGAGCGCCGCGCGCTCCGCGAACAGCTTGGCGCGGTAGTAGGGCCAGCGGTTGATGATGCCGATCGGCGTGGGATCTGCCTCGGTGGCGATGTGATCGGGATCGTCGCTCACGGCGACGGTGCCGCTCGTCGACGCGAGGACGGCGCGCGTGCAGCCGGCGTCGCGCGCCGCCGCGAGCACAGTCTTGGTGCCCTGGACGTGCACGCGGTGCAGCTCCTCGGCGTCCTCGGGCTTGCGCGACACCTTGCCGGCGCAGTGGAACACGCCCGCGCACCCGGCCGCGGCGTCGCGCACGCTCGCCTCGTCGAGCACGTCCCCCCGGCGGGCGATCGCCCCCTCGGGCAAGCCCTCGGTCGACCGCGCGAGCGCGACGACCTCGTGCCCGTGCTCGAGCAACGACCGCACGAGGTGCGTGCCCAGAAAACCCGTCGCGCCTGTTACGAGATATCGCGCCATCATCAACCCAGCTGGAATGCCTTCTGGAACGTCATCAGCAGGCCGACGTCGTTCGACTTCACCGCGCCCGACATGAACTCGGCCGGGCCCGGCGTGTACGACTCGCGGACGATCTTGGTGAAGATCTCCGCGCTCGTCTTGAGCACGCAGTCGGCGGTGCCGCTCTCCGGCTTGCCGGGCTTGATCTGGCAGCTCGCGGGATCGATCTGCACCGTCCACTTGGCGAGCGCGTCGTTGCCGAGCGTGAAGTAGAACGACACCGGCCCCGGCACCTGGCCCGGCTTGAACTTGTGCTCGAGCTCCTCGAACAGCGTGACGAGCGGGTGCGGCTTCTTGCCCTCGAGCTCGTCGAGGCTCTTCACCCGCGAGAGATCGAGCACCGAGCCCTCGCGCAGCGTGACCACCGCGCGGTGCGCCATCTTCGCGACCTCGCGGGCGGCGTCGCTCGACGTCATCCCCGCGGTGAGCCTGCGGATCTCGCGCATCTCGAGCGGCGGTCCGATGCGCGCCTCGATGTCGCGCGAGCTCGGGAGCACCGCGCCCTTCTTGAGCGAGCCGTAGGTGCCGCCGAGGTAGATCGGCAGGACGTCGACGCCGTGGGTGAGCGCGAGGTAGCCGACGAGCGCCTTGAACTCGTGGACCTCGCCGTCCGGCGAACGGGTGCCCTCGGGGAAGATGAGCACCGTCTCGCCGCGGCCGATCACCTCGCCGGCCTGCCGGATCGCCGCGCGCACCTGCTTGCGGTCGAGCGCGACGAGGTTGGTGAGGTTCTCGAAGTACGCCTGAACGAGCGTGTTCTTCTCGAAGAAGTAGTCCTGCGCGGCGAGCGAGACGATGTTCTGGCCGTACGAGCCGAGCGCGTACTTCACGAACCCCATGTCGAGGTGCGACGCGTGGTTCGACACCACGATGGTGGGCCGGTTGTGGGGGATGAACGCGCGGCCGGTGACCGTCGGCGTCATCACCTTGTCGTAGAAGCCCATCTGCAGGCGGCCGAGGAGGCCCTTGGCCATCTCTTTCACCGGCTCGGGCAGCTTGAGCGGGGCGCTCTCGCGCGCGCTCCGGCCCTCGATCTGCTTGGTGCGCGACTCGCCGCGGGCGTGGCGATCGGCGAGCAGGCGCTCGACGTCCTCGACCGTGCGCGCCGCGGTGAGCGCGGCGGGGTCGATCGTGCCGTACTTGCTCTCGAGCGCGCCGAGCAGCTCGGTGAGCGTGAGCGAGTCGAAGCCGAGATCGTCCTGCAGCGTGGCGTGGCCGTGGATCTCCTTCGGCGACTTGCTCAGCACCGCGGCGATGGCGAGGCGCACGGGCGAGACCGCCCCGTCGGCCTCGGGCGGCCGCGACGTGGCGACGATGAGCCGGGTGAGCATCGAGCGCACGTCGGGCCGCTTCACCTTGCGGGTCGCGGTGCGGGGCAGGGGCGCGTCGATGAGGTGCACGATCGCCGGCTGCATGTTGTAGGGCAGCTTGCCGATCGCCTCGCGGAGCGCGCGCATCGCGCGGTCCATGCGCGCGCTGCGGTCGACGTCGGTGGCGGCGGCGGGCACCGCGAGGCAGGCCACGCGCTCGGCGTTGGGGTGCGACGGGCTCTCGAGGCCGACGATGGCGAGCTCCTCGATGTGATCGATCTTGCCGAGGCGGTTCTCGACGTCGTCGGGATACACGTTCTCGCCGGACGCGGTGACGATCACGTCCTTCACGCGGCCGACGATCTGCAGGCGGCCCTGCTTGTCGAGCTTGCCGAGATCTCCGGTGTGGAGGAAGCCCTGCTCGTCGATCACCTCGCGGGTGGCGGCTTCGTCGGTGTAGCCGCGCATGACGTTGGGGCCCTTGGCGATGATCTCGCCGACGCCGTGCTCGTCGGGCTTGTCGATCTTCACCGTGACGCCCGGCACCGGCTTGCCGACCTGGCCCGGCGGCGTGCGCGGCGAGGCCTTGGTGACCGTGAGCACCGGCGAGGCCTCGGTGAGGCCGTAGCCCTCGGTGAGGTGGAGGCCGAGCCCGGCGAACGTCTTCGCCGTGTCCGAGGGCAGCGCGGCGCCGCCCGACACGAGGAACCGCACGTGCCCGCCGAGCTCGTCGTGCACCTGGCCGAAGAGGATGCGCCCGAGGTCGAGGCCGAGCGACTTGCCGAGCTTGCGATTGAGCTCGGTGCCCCACTCGAAGATCGCCTCGGCCGCCGGGCCGCGCTCCTTCACCTTGGAGAGGATGCGGCGCTCGAGGAGCTGCCACAGCGCCGGCACGCCGACCATCGCGGTGACGCGGCCGGCCTTGAGCGTCTTGGCGATGCGCTCGCCGTTCAGCTCGTCGAGGTAGATCACCCGCGCGCCGCGCGAGAACGGCAGGAGCAGGCCGCAGGTGAACTCGAAGGTGTGGTGGAGCGGCAGCACCGAGAGCACGCGGTCGCCGGGGCCGATCGGGAAGATCGGGGCGAGCGAGGCGATGAGCGCGGTGAAGTTGGCGTGGGTGAGCTGCACGCCCTTCGGCACGCCGGTGGTGCCGGAGGTGTAGATCAGCGACGCGACGTCGGCTTCGTCGACGTCGACCGCCGGGGACTCGAAGGAGCCCTCTTCGGTGAGCTCGTGGAGATCGACCCCGCGGTAGTGGGGGAACGCCTCGCGGAGCGCGCCGCCCACGCGCGCGTCGACGTCGTCGTCGCGGACGACGATCTTCGCGCCGCTCTCGCGGACGATGTTGGTGAACCCGAACGAGTCCATCGCCGCGTCGACCGGGACGGCGGTGGCGCCGGCGCGGAGGATGCCGAAGTAGCTGATCGCCCAGTCCGGGTGGTTGTGCGCGGCGATCACCACGCGATCGCCCTTTTTGACGCCCATCTGCGCGAGGCGCGACGCCGCGGCGATGCTGCGGTCGCGCACCTCCTTGAAGGTGACGCGCGAGAGGCCGTCGGCCTCGATGCGCTGGAGCGAGAGCGAGAGCTCGTGGCGCTCGGCCATCTGATCGACGAGCGTGACCAGCGTCTGGTGCGCGCGGAGCGGCTTCGGCTCGCGGACCATTCGCTGCTCGAGCTCGGGGAGGATCCACTTCTCGACCGCCGGGAGGTGGACGTTCATCATCCAGTCCATCCAGTCGATCGCCTCCGGGCGCCACGGGAGCTTGTCCTGGTCCTCGGGGGAGCAGCGCGAGTAGGCGGCGCGGGTGTTGGCGCAGCTGAACGGACCGATCCCCTCGTGGGTGAACGGCGCGAACAGCTCCATGATGTCGGCGATCTTCGTCTCGGACGCGGCGAAGCTCTCGAGCGATTTGGCGCCGCCCTTCAGCGACGGAACGCGCTTCATCATCTGCGCGATCTTCGTGGCCGCGGCGGCCATGTCGCGCGAGCCGAGGGTGGCGAACTCCTTGCGCGAGACGACCGACACCTCGGTGTACGCCTTGAGGAGGTTGACGAAGGGGTTGCCCTTGCCGGTGCGTTGGAAGTGCTTGCGCTTGTAGAGGCCGATCAGCTCGCCGAGCCGCTTGGCGGTGGCCGGGTTCGAGTCGCTGACGCCGAGCTGGTAGACCGGCTTGTTGGTTCCCTCGAGGAGCTCGGCGAGCGCGAGGATCATCCCGGCGCACACCAGATCGGTCGGGATGAAGTCGAGGATGACCTCGGCCCCGGGGATGCGAACCTGCCCCTGCATCGCGAGGAAGATCTGCGGCACCGAGGTGCTGATGCCCTCGTTCCAGCCCTTGAAGGGGAACCACTGCGTCGACTCGCAGCACGCCGGGCGCACGATGGTGAACGGCAGCCCCGAGCGCGCGACGACCTGCTCGCCGATGCTCTTCGTATAGGTGTACGTGTTGGGCCAGCCCCAGTGCTCGGCGCGCTCGATGCCCGCCTTGATGAGCCAGTCGGCGACGAACTTGCGCCGCACCTTCTTGAGCTCTTCGTCGTACGCGGGGCCCTCGGTGGGCTCGCCGCGCGAGAGCAGGTTCTTCTTCGCCCTCTCCTGGAACTCGCTCTGGCGGAACGCGTCGTCGCAGCGGTGGTTGGCCTGCGCGATGAGGTCGAGGCAGTCGGCGATCTCGCGGTCGGGGCTCCACAGCTCGGCGCCGAGCTCGTCGACGCGCGGGAACGGGTAGTCGACCGGGCTGTTCTCGGGGATGAGCCCCTTGCGCCAGCCGGCCACGTAACACGTGCTCGTGTGGTACAGCGGCGCGTCGCCGAGGGCGCGCGCGAGGTCGACGAGGTTCTTGCTGCCGAACGCGTTGGCGTCGAGCGCCTCGTCGAGCGGCGGGTTGAAGTCGACGACGCCGGCGACGTTGACCACCGCGTCGACCGTGCCGCGCAGCTCGGCGATGAGCTTCGGATCGAGGCCGCACTTGTCGCGGCCGACGTCGCCGTCGATGGGGACGATCTTCTCGCGGAGGAACGCCTCGAAGTTGGCGCCGTGCTGCTCGCGGAGCGGGCGGAGGCACTCGTTGGTCGCGACCTCGCTCCAGAAACGCTGCTCGCTGGTTCCCTTCCCCTTGGAGGAGCGAACCATCATGTAGAGCTTGCCGATCTCGGGGTACCGGGCGAGCAACATCACCCAGAACACCTTGCCGAGGAAGCCGGTGCCGCCGAGCACGACGAGGTTCGCGCCCTCGAAGATGCGAGAGACGTCGAGCGGAGCGGACGGGGGCGGAACCGAGACCGACCGACCGTTGACGCGGGTGAGAGAGCTGCCGTTGCCGTTCATCGCGGGACGCGGCTTTTCCCGCGGCGAGCGCGTGACGTCAACGACTCACAGTGCGTAATGGCTTTCGCATGCGCCGGGCGAAGGGAGCGATGGCGAGCAGCCACCACCAGGTCGGGGCCGAGGCGGGCGCGCTGTGGCAGCCGCAGCCGCCGTCGCTCGCCTCGTCGTTGGCCGGCGTAAGCGGCGCTTCGGGCCCGGGCTCGGCGAAGACGATGCGCGCGGACGCGCCGGCGAGGTAGCCGTCGGCGTCGAGCACCTCGACCTTCACGTCGCGGAACGAGGGTGTGTCCGCGGTGAAGGTCTTCGGTCCGATCGGCTCCCACGCCGTGTCGGGCTTGCCGTCGTAGTCGAGGTCCCACCGCGCGAGGAGCTCGCCCCCGTCGTCCTCGACCTCGAGCTTCACCTCGACCGGCTTGCCGATCACGGCCGCCCCGACCACGAGCTTCACCTTCGGCGCGACGCCCTCCTTGCGGACGAGCCCGAGCGCGCCCGCGACGTCGAGCTTGCCCTTGCCCCAGCGGGCTTCGTCGCTGCTCACGCCGTCGCGGCGCGCCTTCTCGAGGAGCTTCTTCTGCAGGGACTCGCCGCTCGCCGTCGGATCGAGCTGCTTGAGGAGCGCGATCGCCGCGGCGACGTGCGGGCCGGCGCCCGAGGTGCCGCCGAACTGGTCGTACACGACGCCCTTGTCGCTCGCGCTCCCCGGCACGCCGGTCGAGATCGGGTTGTCCGGCGCGGCGAGATCCATCCCCGGGTTGCCGTCGATCCGCGGGCCGATCGAGCTGTAGCTCGCGAGCGTGCCCGGCGTGCCGCCGCCGAACGGATCGTCGCCGTGGAGCGTGTACGCCGCGACGGCGATGCCGCGGTCGTTCGTCGCCGGATGACAGATGGTTTTGGTCGCGGTGTTCTCGAGGAACGTGAACCCGTAGGCCCACGAGTTGTTGGAGTCGCCGCAGTAGAGATCTGCGTCGAACGCCGCGTCGGCGCTGACCGAGAGGCTGTATTTGCCCGAGGGGAGCGTGCCGTAGTCGCTGCCGTTCCACGCGTAGAGCGAGAGGTGAATCTCGTGGGTGCCGCGCGACGTCGTGCGGCGCACCACCTCGAGCAATCGGTCCTTGCCGACGTCGGTCGGCGAGCCCGTGGACTCCGCGGGGACGTCGAGGACGGTGCCGTCGGCGAGGTTCCACTTGAGGCCGAGCGTCCGCGGATCGCCGCGATAGAGCAGGCTGATCGAGATGTAGGGCGCGCCGTCGAAGGCCTTGTCGGTCTGCAGCTTGATCTCGTTGGCGCCGGCGACGAGTCGGGTGCTCAGGTGCTTGTAGCCGCGGGCGAGGTTGCCCGCCGGGTTGACGACCGCGATGCCCTTGTCCACCGCCGCGCTCAGCAGCGTCTCCTCCTCGGTGGAGCCGTCGAGCGGGTAGCCGGTGTACGGCGCGTACTCGGTGAGGATGACGTCGGCCTTCTGATCGATCGCCCACTGCACCGAGGCGGTCGTGCCGTCGGGATCGTTGCCGCCGTAACCGACCACGAGGAGGTCGGCGCCCGGCGCGAGGCCGACCAGCTTCGAGCGGTCGGGGACGCCGCCCGCGAGGATGCCGGCGACGCCGGTGCCGTGCGACGAGTACTCGAGCAGGCTCGGGTTCTTGAGGAGCGAGTTGCCGTAGGCGGAGATGCCGAACGACGCCCCGCCGCGCGTGTACGTGCGCGACGAGCGCGCGGCCGCGACCTTGCTCGTCGAGAGGCGGAGGAGCTTCTCGGAGAGGGCGATCTTGCCGTCGCGATCGACGTCGTCGACCACGAAGATCGGCTCGCCGTGCGCCGGCACGTCTTCGGCGAAGCCCGGGCCGTAGTCGCGCGCGCCGTTGTTGTTGGTGTCGACGTAGACGTAGTCGAGCGACGCGTCGAAGCCGCTCGGACGCTCGCGGAGCTCGGAGACCAGCAGCTGCACGTGCTCGTTCTCGTCGATGGTGCCCGAGCCGTCGAGATCGACGCCGTCGACGCCGGGCGTGAGGCGGCCGTCCCCGTTGGCGTCGAGCCACGCGAAGGTGCCGCCGTCGGCGCGGTAGAACGCGGGGTGGAACACGAAGGTGCCGGAGTCGATGTCGGCGATTCGCACGCCCTTGCCGTCGAGCAGCGTGCCGTCCTTCTTGCGGAGCGCGCGCTGCGCCGTGGCGATGCCGGTCTCTTTGGCCGACGCGTCGAGCGGACGTGGCGCGCGGCGCGGGAGATCGACGACGATCGACGCGACGGCCGGATCGCGCTCGAGCATCGCCAGCTGCGGTTCGCCGATCTTCGCGGCGAACGCGCCCGAGGACAGCGGCGTGAGCGCCTCGACGCCGGCGCGCGCGTACCGCGCGAGACCCGCGGGATCGGGCGCGCCGTGAAAGCGGAGGACCACCGGCGCGATCCCGTCGCGCTCGAAGCGCTCGCTCGGAAGGTACGCGAGCGGCGTGCGGCCGGTCTTGGCGCGGAATCCGAACAGCGCGCGCAGCGCTGGATCGACGCGCGCGGTGATCGTCGTGGGGGCGGGGGGCTGCGCGGGGGCGAGCGGCGCGGTGGCGAGGACCACGGCGAGGACGACGAGCGGGATGCGAAGACGCATGGGGCGCGAGCGACCAAGCAAAGCGCGGACCGCGAGAAGACCCGCGGGAATTGGCGGGGCGCGTCAGGATCCTGACGGCGCGGCGGCTCTCCAGAATGATTCGCTGAGGGCGGATGGCCCGCCGAATGCCGCACCGCGCCGCGATGAACGTCGCCAAAATGCCGCGCATCGGAGGTTCCGTGACGCCCGATAGCAAACGCCGGTGGGTGAGGCTCGAGGCCGAGGTGGTGAGCGCAGAAGACTTCCAGCGCGTCGGAGGGCGCCTGGTCGATCTCGGCGCCGAGGGCGCGACGCTCGAGCTCGACGAGCGCGTCGTGCCGGGCGAGACGTTGTTCGTCTCGTTCTCGTTGCCGGGCGTCGGCGTGGTCGACGCCGAGGCGGTGATCGGGCAGCTGTCGTTCGACAAGTCCCGCAACGTGCGTGTCGTCTCGGTCGAATGGACGCTCCTCGAGGACGACGTCCGCGCCTCTCTCAGCGGCCGGCTGTCGAAGCTCCCGCCGGTCCTCCCGCGCCGCTCGGAGTCCGGCGACACCTACCCCGCCGTCGAAGACGCCCTCACGGCATAGCCAATCCGGAGTGACCCAGAGCCGCGACCGTAAGGGAGCGGGTTGTCTTGATCGACAACCCGCCCGACAACGCGCCCGACAACGCGCCCGACAACCCGCTCGCTGACGCTCGCGGCTCCGGCGCCGCTCAGGCGGTGCAGTCCGCCATCAGGATCGGCGGGATGTGCGTCATGGTGATCGACGGGTCGTGCGACAGCCCGTCCTTCGCCATCTCGAGCGCCTCCGGCATGGAGCGCGCCGTCTCGTAGCCGAGCAGCTTGGGGATGTACTCGTTGTCGGCGCCGACCACGATCACGCGACCGATGTGCTGCCGACCGGCCTCGCCCCAGTACCACATGAAGAAGGGATGGGCCGGGTGGTACGCGTGCCCGGTGCGGTACATCTGGATGTACGCCGGGTTCTTGGCGAACTTCGCCTCGTAGCGCTTGTGCAGCTCCATCGCGTCCCGCGTCTCGGGGAGCAGGTTGTGCACGAACTCGATGTACGGAGCGTGGTGCTCCTTGTCGAAGATGTCGCTGCAGGGATGGGTGATGATCATCGTGCCGCCCTTCTTGAGGAGGGGCGCGCCGCGATACAGGTTGAACAGGTACCCCTGCGCCATCACCGAGACGAGCAGCGGGTTGAGGAACGAGTTCACGTTGTACGGGCTGATGTACGGGATGCCCGACACCAGGATGTCGGCCTGTCCCTTGATCGGGACGGCGTACTGCTCGTAGCACTTCGCCAGCGTCAGCTCGTGGACGGCCTCGGTCGCTCCCGCGAACACGCCCGTGACGCCGTAGGGCGAGGGCACCTTCTGGAAGATCGCCTGGCGCGCCTGCTGCGGCAGCTTGCTCAGCGTGAAGGTGAGCGCCTTGAGCGCGGCCTTCTCGGTGCCGGTGAGGTCGTCCTCGTTCTTGTGCAGGAACTGGAGCGACTTGTCGAACATGTTGTTGTTCACCGTGGTCTCGATGGTGAACACCTTCACGTGCTTCTGCAGCGCGCGCCCCATGCGCTCGACGCTCGTCGCCAGCGCCGACGTCTTCGGGTCCATGTAGGAGTGGCAGTTGCGCATCGTGCGCGGCTCGTGGTGCGCGCGCAGGCTCTTGTAGCCGCAGAGGCCGACGGTCACCGACTTGTGCCCGCCGTCCATCGGAACCAGGTTGAGGTTCACGTAGATGATGAGGTCGCTGGTGGCGGCCTTCTTGTTGATCTCGACGACCTCGCCCTCTTCGGTCGTGCAGATCTCGAGCATGTTCGCCGCGTCTTCGGCGTCGTGGTTGTAGAGGCGGTCGGGCCAGTAGGCGTTGAAGATTTTGTCGCCGACGACCCAGCGCACCTCTTCGGCGGTCATGCGCCGGTGCACGCTCGTCGCGATGCACAGGTCGAAGTCCTCGACGCCGTGGTCCTTGAGCGTTTGGATGACGATGGTGAGCACCTTCTCGCGCACGTCGGGCCGCTTCATCGGCGGGAGCGGCAGCGAGATGTCGTCGATCGCGATGAACACCCGCATGCCCGGGCGGAGCAGCGCGTGGAGCGGCTCGCTGCCGTGCGGGTGGTTGAGCGCGTAGCGGATCGCCGCGTCGACGTCCTTGAGCGGCGCGAGCGGCGGCCGCGGGTAGAGCACGCGCGTGCCCGGCGGCATGTCGACTTCGACGAGCTTGTCGCCGGCGAAGATGGTGCGCGGAGCGCTCTTGCGATCGAGGGTGACGACGAGGGGGTGGGTCATGTGGAGAGGTCTATCGTCGACCGAGAACCGTCGACCGGCGAGAAGCGAGAGGTTGAGCGAGGGTCAGAGGGACACGATCGGCCACGAGTACGCCTGCGCGAGCTGTCGCAGCTTCGTGTCCGGGTTCACGCACGCGGGGTGACCGACGACCGAGAGCATCGGCACGTCGGAGTAGCTGTCGGAGTACGCGAAGCACTCGTTGAGGTCGTGGCCGCGCTCCTTGGCGTGCTCGCGAATCAAGCGCGCCTTCTCGGGGCCCGCGACGACCGGACGAAGCAGGCGCCCCGTGGCGTGGCGGTCCTTGATTTCGAGGCGGTTGGCGATGACGTGGTGGGCGCCGAGGTGCTCGGCGAGCCGGGTCATGAGGAAGTCGAGCGCGCCCGAGACGAGCACCACCTCGTGGCCCTCGTCGATGCAGCGCTTGACGAGATCTTTCGCGTGCGGGTGCAGCGCCCGCTTGAGGACGGTGTCGAACGCCTCGTCGGCCAGGACGAGCAGCCGGTCCTCCGAGATGCCCTCGTAGTTCGAGAACAGGAGCTCGTTGAACATGCGCCGGTCGCGCATCTCGGCGGCGATCATCTGCGGCGCGAGCGCCACCGCCCGGCCGAGGAACTTGAGGCTCCGCCACGGGTTGGATTGGTTCGCGAGATAGAAGACCGTCGGGTGGACGAGGTTCGTCCGCACGAGGGTCCCGTCGACGTCGAAATAGCTGGCAGGCACGGCGCGGGGTGTTTCGCTCGCCGCGGGCGTGCCGTCAATTCCCGAGCGATTCCGCGTTCGCAGAACGCAGCGCGTCAGGCTGATAACCTTGCCCGGTGAGGGACGGCGCGCCCCGGCACTTCACGCGCGCCCACGAGGTCGTCGACGGCGGCGAGAACGACCACGACGACAGCCACCGATCGTGGACATCTCACGCACGCTCGAGTCGCTGCTCGGGTAGCTACCGGCTCCGCCCGTCGAACCAGTTGACGTCGAGCTTGCGCACGTCCTCGAGGTCGTCGAGGCAGCGCACGTTGATCGCCGCCATCTCGGTGCCGTCGGGGTTCTTGCCGCGGGCGAACGATTTGACGCCGCAGGTTCGGCAGAAGCTGTGGTCGATGACCTTGTGGTTGAAGAAGTAGTCCTGCAGGTGGTCGCCGCCGGACTTCAGCGTGAAGCTCGCGGCGGGCACGAACGCGAGCAGGGTGCCGGATTTCTGGCACATCGAGCAGTTGCAGGCGATGACGGGCTTCGAGAGATCGAGGCCCGTCACCTCGTAGCGAACGGCCCCGCAGTGACAGCCGCCCTGATGGGTCTTGTCCATGCTCCCGCTCTAGCGCTTGTGCTTCTGCGCGGCAGCCATCTCCTTCGCCATTCGCTCGCCGTCGCTGATCCGGGTCAGACTCGCGACGAGCTCGGGCACCACGCCCGCGAGGTACGCGCCGGCCACCTGCTCGAACGCAGCGACGTTGATCTCGGCGGGGTTGTCGCGGATGGCGCGGACCACCGCGTCGGCGACGTCGCCCGGCGTCCGCGTGCCGGCGCCGGCGGGGAGCTTCACGCCCGTGTTGTGGAACATGCCGGCGTCGCGGATGAAGCCGGGGAAGATGGTGGACACCCCGACGCCGGTGCCGTGGAGATCCTCGCGCAGGCCCATCGCGAAGCCGCGCATGCCGAACTTGGTCGCCGAGTAGATCGAGGTGCCGCGCGCCGCGACCTTGCCGGAGATCGACGAGATGAAGACGATGTGACCGCGCCCGCGCGCGACCATGCGCTCGGCGTAGTCGCGCGCCATGAGGATCGGCACCGTGAGGTTGACGTCCATGGCGCGGCAGATCTGGTCCTCGGTGAAGTCGAGGAGCGGGCCGCTCGCGGGCAGGGCGGCGTTGAGGATCAGCACGTCGACGTCGCCGGCTTCGGCCATGAGCTTGCGCACGTCGTCGCGGTTGCACAGGTCTGCGATGACGACGCTCGCCCTCGTCTCCTCGGCGATCTCGGTGAGCGTCTCGGGCCGACGCCCCGAGAGCACGAGGTTCGTGCCGTGCAGGCGGAGCGCGCGAGCGATCGCGCAGCCGATGCCGCCGTTTGCGCCGGTGACGAGGGCTTTGACGCTGTGATCGAGGTCCATGACGCGATCGGTAGCGCACCTTTGCGACGGCGACGAGGCTCGCTGCATCCGTAGCTCTCATGCGCTTCATCCGGACGACGCAGATCGAGGCCCCGGCCTCCCGGGTCTTCGCGTTTCACGAGGAGAAAGACGCGCTGCAGAGGCTCACCCCGCCCTGGCAGAAGACGGAGATCGTCAAGCCGCCCACCTCGCTCGCGGTCGGCACGCGCGTCGTCCTCCGCACGCGCGTGGGTCCGGTGTGGCAGGTGCTCGAGGCCGAGCACGTCGAGTACGAGCCCGGCCGCATGTTCGCCGACCGGCTCGTGCGGGGGCCGTTCAAGTCCTGGCTGCACCGCCACATCGTCACGCCGATCGACGAAGCGCGGTGCACGCTGACCGACGACGTCGAATACGAGCTCCCGCTCGGGGCGCTCGGCCGCGTGTTCGGCGCGCCGATCGCGCAGAGGCAGCTCGAGCGGCTCTTCGAGTATCGTCATCACGTCACCAAGCAAGCATGCGAAAGGGAGGGCTCATGAAGATCGCGGTCATCGGCGCAGGCCACGTCGGCGGAAACCTCGGCACGCGCTTCGCCCTCTCCGGGCTCGAGGTGCGGTTCGGTGTCCGCGAGAGCAAGCCGGAGCTCCTCGCGCGCGCGAGGGGCGCGTCCGCGAGCGCGCCCGCCGAAGCCGCGGCGTGGGGCGACGTGGTGATCCTCGCTGTCCCGGGGCCGGTGGCGGTCGAGGTCGCCCGCTCGTTGAGCAAAGAGCTCGAGGGGAAGATCGTCGTCGACTGCAACAACCCCCTCGTGTGGAAGGACGGCCCGGTGTGGAATCCGCCCGCCGAGGGCTCGCTCGCCTCGGCGATCGCGGCGGCCGCGCCGGGGGCGCGTGTGATCAAGGGCTTCAACACCTTCGGCGCGGAGTTCCACGACAACCCGCGCGGCTGCGACGTGTTCTTCGCCGGAGACGACGCGGCGGCCAAGAGCGCCCTCTGCGAGCTCGCGACGCGCGCGGGCTTTCACCCGGTGGACGCGGGCCCGCTGCGCAACGCGTCGGTGCTCGAGAACCTGGCGATGTTGTGGATCCACCTCTCGACCGTCGGCGGCCGGGGCCGGGAGTGGACGTTCAAGATGCAGTCGGGGTTGTGAGTCGTGAGGCGCTCGCTGACGCGTGCGCCTGTCAGGCGTCGCAGCGCTCGCCGAGGATCAGCCGCACGACGAGCGGCACCAGCACGAGCGGCGCGAGGATCGACAGCACGAGCCCCGAGGGCCCGAAGTACTTGGCGAACGGCCAGCCCATGCCGAGGCCGAGCACCAGCACCATCGAGAGCATCGACCCGAGCCACGCCTTGCGGCCGTTGGGCAGCATGCGAATGCGCGCCCACAACAGGAGCGTGTCGATCGCGCCGAGGATGACGACCTGCGCGGCGGCGAGCGCGCTGCAGAAGGCCATGAGCACGACCCACTTCACGAGCCCACCGCGCATCATCGCGCTGAGCGTGGCGAAGCCCCAGGCGCCGGCGTAGCTGCCGACGACGACGGAGGCCATCCAGGAGGCGACGGAGGGGCGGTGGTGCATGAGCTCTCGAAACTTTCGTAGGGGCGTTGTTGTTCCCGTTACGACGCGCGACGGCTCCGAACGATTTGGTAGAGCCCGACGGCGGCCAAAACGCCGCCGATCGCGTAGAGCGCGACGTTGCCGTACTGGCCCAACATCGGGAAGTGCATTCCGCCCACAGCGGCTCCGATGGCCAGCAGCCCCATCACCAGGTTCCAGACGCCTGCGCTCATTCCGAGAGACTAGATCGTTACCCTCGCCGACGCGTAAGAACGCGTACCCTCGCCCCGTTGGCGCTCGGGTACCCGATGAAGCGAATCCTCCTCCTGATCTTCCTCGCGGGCTGCGGCGGTAAGCCCAAGGCCGCCACGCCGTCGTCCGACGGCCCCACCGCCAAGCGTGCGTCCACGAGCGCGCAGCGCGAGAAGGTGTCGATCACCGTCTACAACCAGGGCTTCGGCCTCGTGCGAGAGGTGCGCAACATCGACCTCGGGAGCGGGCGGGTCGAGCTCGAATTCCGCGACGTCGCCGCGCACGTGCAGCCCGAGACGGTGTCGATCAAGTCGCTCGACGACGCGAGCGCGCTCACGGTGTTCGAGCAGAACTACCGCTACGACCTGCTCACCCCGGCCAAGCTGCTCGAGAAATACGTCGGCAAGAAGGTGCGCCTCTATCGCTGGAACGAGGCCACCAACGCCGAGGACGCGTTCGACGCCGAGGTCCTCTCGGTCGAGGGCGGCTCGCCCGTCTACAAGATCAACGGCGAGGTCACCTACGGCTTCGCGGGCCGCGTCGCGTTCCCCGAGGTCCCGGCCAACCTGATCGCGAAGCCCTCGCTGGTGTGGCTCCTCGGCAGCACCCGCGAGAAGCAGAAGGTCGAGCTCACCTACCTCACGAGTCAGATGTCCTGGCGCTCGGACTACGTGCTCGACGTCGACGCCGACGACGCGAGAGCCGACCTCACCGGCTGGGTCACCCTCGACAACCGGAGCGGCACCTCGTTCGAGAACGCGCAGCTCAAGCTCGTCGCCGGTGACGTCAACAAGGTCGCCAACACCGTGTCCTACGACGACGACCTCGACGGCATGGAGAAGGAGTACGCGAAGAAGGACGAGGCGGCGGGCTTCAAGGAGGAGGGCTTCTTCGAGTACCACCTCTACACGCTCGGCCGCCCGACCACCGTCCTCAACAACGAGAAGAAGCAGGCCACGCTGCTCGAGGGCCGGGGCATCGCCGTCCACAAGAAGCTGATCTTCTTCGGCGCCGCGCACTACTACCGCGGCCACTACGGTCAGATCGCCAGCAACCAGAAGATCGGCGTCTACCTCGACATCGAGAACAAAGAGCAGAACAAGCTCGGCATCCCGCTCCCGAAGGGCGTCGTCCGCGTCTACAAGGCGGACTCCTCGGGCGCGCGGCAGTTCATCGGCGAGGACAACATCGACCACACGCCGCGCGACGAGAAGCTTCGCATCAAGATGGGCGACGCGTTCGACGTCGTCGGCGACCGCCGCCAAATGAACTGGACGACCCTCGGCACCTGCGCGTCGGAGAGCGACTGGGAGGTCGAGCTCAGAAACCACAAGGACACGCCGGTCGCCGTCGAGGTGTTCGAGCCGATCGGCGGCGACTGGGAGGTCCTCAAGTCGTCCCTCCCCCACAAGAAGCTCGACGCGCACACCTTCACGTTCGACGCGAAGGTGCCGGCGCGCACCAATCTCAAGATCACTTATCGCGTGAGGGTCAAATGGTGCTGAAACGTCTGTCGCTGGTCGCCGTGGTCCTCGCGCTCTCGGCGCCCGCCGTCGCGCAGCAGCAGCCCGTGGCCGTCGCGAGGGTCTCGCCCGCCAAGGACCGCACCGAGGTCTCGATCACGGTCTACAACCAGAACTTCGGCCTGGTGCGCGAGGTTCGCGACATCGATCTCGGCAAGGGCAGGGTGGCCCTCGAGTTCCGCGACGTCGCTTCGCAGATCCAGCCCGAGACGGTGTCGATCAAGTCGCTCACCGCGGCGAACGGCATCAGCGTCCTCGAGCAGAACTACCGCTACGACCTGCTCTCGCCCGGCACGCTCCTCGAGAAGTACGTCGGCAAGAAGGTGAAGGTCTATCGCTGGAACGAGAAGCTCGGAAAGGAAGACGGCTTCGACGCCGAGGTCCTCGCCGTCAACGGTGGCTCGCCGGTCATGAAGATCAACGGCGAGATCACCTACGGCTTCCCCGGCCGCCTCGCGTTCCCCGAGGTGCCGGCGAACCTCATCGCCAAGCCCACGCTGGTGTGGCTCGTGGACTCCAACGGCCCGAAGCAGAAGCTCGAGGTCACCTACCTCACCCGCGGCATCACCTGGAAGGCCGACTACGTCCTCTCGATCGACGACAAGGACCAGAAGGGCGACCTCACCGGCTGGGTCACCCTGAGCAACGGCACCGGCGCGAGCTACGAGAACGCGAAGCTCAAGCTCGTCGCGGGCGACGTCAACAAGGTGGCCGAGTACCCGGCGTACGACTACCCGTCCAAGTCCGCGCCGGCCGCGCCGATGGGCGGCGCCAAGCCGTTCAAGGAAGAGGGCCTGTTCGAGTACCACCTCTACACGCTGCAGAAGCCGACCAACGTCCTGCAGAACGAGCAGAAGCAGGTGACCCTGCTCGACGCCGAGGGGATCGGCCTCACCAAGAAGCTCATCTTCTTCGGCAACAGCTACTACTACCGCGGCTCGTACGGGCAGGTGATGTCGAACCAGAAGGTCGGCGTCTACATCGACATCGAGAACAAAGAGAACAACAAGCTCGGCATCCCGCTGCCCAAGGGCGTGGTCCGCGTCTACAAGGCCGACAAGTCCGGCGCCAAGCAGTTCATCGGTGAGGACCGCATCGACCACACGCCGCGCGACGAGAAGCTCCGCATCAAGATGGGCGAGGCGTTCGACATCGTCGCCGACCGCAAGCAGATGTCGTGGAAGCCGTTCGGCTCCTGCACCTCCGAGAGCGAGTGGCAGATCCATGTGCGCAACCACAAGGACGTCGACGAGGTCGTCGAGATCGTCGAGCCGATCGGCGGCGATTGGGAGATCACCCAGTCCTCGCACCCGCACACCAAGAAGGACGCTCACACCTTCACCTTCAGCCCGAGGGTGCCGAAGAAGGGCGAGGTGAAGGTGACCTATCGGGTGCGCGTGAAGTGGTGCTGACTCGTCACGGATAGGCGCGCGATCGACCCGGGGCAGGGAGCCCCAACTCGAAAAACGGATAAGCTCCCCGCATGAACAAGGGGGTCCTCCTCGCCGGCGTCGCCGCGGTCCTCGCGCACGCCGCCACCGCCGAAGCCTTCACCACGCGCGTACACATCGTGCTCGCCAACGATGTGCGCACGGCGATCGTCGCCGGCGGCGGCAAGACCGTCGCGCTCAAGCTCGGCCCCTACACGGTCACGTTGGCCGACGTCGACGCGAAGGCGATCATCGATCAACCGCTCGCCTTCCGCGCCGGCGCGATCGGCCCCGACAACGTCATCTTCCCCGGGATGACCGACGCGTCGCACGCGATCGAGCAGCAGCCGTTCCAGCAGTGCCAGATGCTCTACGACATGGCCGTCACCGCCGAGGAGAAGGCCTACGCGATGGGCTGCTTCCTCCACGGCTCCACCGACGCGATCGCCCACCACTACGTCAACTACATGACGGGCGAGACGTTCACGCTCAACCCGATCACGTCGGGCCGCATGTCGAGCTGGTCCAATGTGGTGCGGCACATGACGGCGGAGTCGATGCTGCAGAAGGCGGCCTACACGCTCAAACCGGCGAACTTCGGCGCTGGCCCGCTCGGCCACGCGATCCCCAAGAGCTTCGTGCTCCGCGCGTATTTCGACACCAAGAGCCCCCTCTGGCAGCTCGCGAGCAAGCACGCCCGCGACAAGTTCGAGGCCGCGCGCGCGGCCAAGCCGGGTGCCTCGCTCACGACGCTCGTCTCGAGCGCCGGGCTCGCGCCGTACGAGCAGGTGATGATGGCGCCGTACTACATCGAGGAAATCGAGGCCGGTCGCAAGAAGCTCCGCACCGACATCGAGGCCGCGGTGAAGGCGATGCAGGACCCGACGACGACCGACGGCGCGCGCCTCAAGGTCACCGCCGGCGCGGACGGCGTGCTCGGCACGCTCGACGACAAGACCGCGTGCAGCGTGAGCTGTGGCTCGCTCTACGCGAAGTACTTCGTCTACGTGAGCATCCTCAAGCCGCGCAAGGACGCCTCGGGCATGGCGCTCCCGAGCGCCTTCGACAAGATCAGCGACGAGCTCGGCACCGATCTGCGCGGCTTCTCGCCCGCGCTGGTGTCGACGATCGAGAACGTCTCCAACAAGCTCAACGGCCCGCTCTCGCCCACCTCCGACGGCCTCGATCTCACCCGCGCCGACGTCGCGATCGCGTTCACGCCGATGAAGGACTGGTCCAACGACCTCACCTCCATCGACTACGAGGCGATCAGCAGGGCGCTCGTCCCCGACTGGCTGCAGCGCCTCGAGGATCTGATGAGCACCGCCGGGGTCTCGGTGAAGATCCCGGACATCGTCGCCGCGCTGATGCAGCCGGTCGTGCAGCCGATCAAGGACTCGATCAAGAGCTACGTGATCGACCTGGCCGAGGCCCGGGTGGGCACGCTGATCGACGAGTACAAGAAGAACTTCTCCACCACCTCGGGCGAGTTCACCACGCGGATCAACGCCGCGGCGTCGAGCAAGGGCACCATCCTCGCCAACCTCTACGACAGCGGTTTGTGGGCGCACTCGTTCAACATCGCGGCCGCCGCGATCGCGAAGCACGCGCTGGTGCTCCCCGACCCGGGGGACGTCGGGCCCGCCACCTTCGACGCGTCGTACACGCCGTCGTGGATGCAGGCCGGCGTGTGCGACTACCTCCGGCCGGCGATCTTCCCGCTCGGCCTCGATGTGAAGGCGCTGTTCTCGATCGGCGACGCGGCCGCCAAGATCACCGCCGACGCGCCGATCGAGTGCCATAGCGGCTCGCTCACCGCCTTCGCCGCCACCCCCACCGCCGAGACGTGCAAGCTCGTGGGCCTGAGCGCGCTCATGACGAGCAAGCTCGGCTCGCTCACCCGCGCGTACCCGCCGGAGCTCGGCACCAAGCCGAAGTGTAAGTTCCTCGCCATCCCCGGTCTGCCCGAGCCGCCGGAGATGCCGGTGGAGGACGCGGGACCCACCCCCGGCGACGACGCGGGACCCACCCCCGGTGACGACGGCGGAGCGCCGTCCGATCCCGATGCCGATCCCGGCGCGAGGCTGGCGCCCACTGCGGACGCGGGCGGTTGCGGTTGCCACACCCACGCATCGAGCTCCGGCGGCGCGGCCTGGGCCGTCGCCGCGCTCCTCGGCGCGTTCTTCGCGCGCCGTCGCTTCGCGGCGCTCGCCGTGACGCTCGTGGGCTGCAGCTCGCCCGAGTCGACGACCAGCGCGCCGGACGCCGAGGCCGACTCCGCGATCGTCGAGGAGGACACCGGCACCGAGCCGATCGACGGGAGCGAACCGATCGACTCGACGATGCCGCTCGACACCGCGATGCCCGACACGCGCCCCGAGGTGATGCTCCCCGAGACCGGGAGCCCTGCGGCGAAGTTCCTCGATGCGCTCGGCGACTCCGTGTGGAGCGCGATGCAGACGCGCGCCGGCAAGATGCGGGCGATCGAGCTCCGGTTCCGCGCGAGCACCCTCGAGTGGGGCGAGATCCGCAACCCGTACGGGCCCGCGCGCCTCCGCACCTATCGCTCGTTCACCGTCGACGCCGACGGCAAGACCGTGCGGAGCACCATCCTCACCCCGTCCGGCTGGCCCACCCATCCGGACAACGGGAAGATGGAGACCTTCACCTTCGAGCTCACCACCTCGACGCCGCGCCAGCTGAAGATCACCGCGGCGGGCAAGACCGAGACGTTCAGCGAGAACCCGTGGCCCAAGCCCACGACGGGCCTCACCGCGTTCGTCAACGTCTTCTCCGCCACGGGCAAGATCAACGACGCGTTCTGCGGCTCCGGCTCGTTCAGCTCGATCGACCGCGCCGCGCTGTGGGAGTTCGCGCGTGGCAAGAGCACCGAGAAGCCGCGTGCGAGCGACGTCGTCGCGGGCGCGAAGCTCCTCACGTGGATCGACACCACCGCCGGCGACAACTTCGCCGTCACCGACGTCGACGGCTTCCGCACCCTCGGCGGCACCGAGCTCACCGATCAGGCGAACTTCATCGTTCGCTACATGGGCAAGGTGAAGCACCCCGGCGGCGCGCTCCGCATGCGCGAGCTCGACGACGACGTGAAGGACGCGGTGTGGGCGATCCTCGGCGCCAAGGCGGGCGTCGGCCTCGCGCTGAGCGATCTCTTCCTCGAGGTGCACGGCAAGGCCGCCGCCGACAGCACCCCGGACGAGCCCTCCACCACGCTCGCCGCCGGCGAGATCCCGATCGAGATCTTCGTCCTCCGCTGCGCCTCGAAGATCCAGAAGACCGACGTCCAGCTCGGCTTCGGCACGAGCCCGTTCCAGCTCGTCGGCAACGCGCCCACGGTGCCGCTGATCGACGACGCGACGTTCCCGCCTGCGCTCTAGCCTCTACTGCTGCACGCAGTAGAGGTGCCGCATCGCGAGGCACTCCGAATCCTGGCTGATCCGGCCGGCCCACGACTCGTCGGTCGCGGTCGAGATGCCGAAGCTCCCCCGCGACGACGCGAACCCGCTGTTCCAGCCGGCGCAGTTCTTCGACGTGAAGAACGCGAGCCCCTTCGCGTCGGCGTCCGCCCACACCTGGGCGCTGCCGGTGAGTCCCGCTCCGTACTCGTCGAGGTTGAGCGCGCGCGTGAGCTTTGCGTCGACGAGGTCGGTCCAGTTGCTCGCGACCACGGCGCCGTTGGCGAGCACGTACGGCGACGACGACTTGGCGAAGCGCGTCGCCGGGACGTTCATCCACGCGAGGTAGGTGCCCGGCAAGCCCGCGGCGACCGCGGCGGCCTGGCACTTCGCGTCCGCGCCGGAGTAGCCGCCGAGCGAGCCCGAGGTGACGGCCTTCGTCGCGAAGAGGTATTTGCCCGGGGCACAGGTGCCACCCGCGAGGCAGACCTCCGTGGCGCCGCACGCCTTGCCGCATTCGCCGCAGTTCTTGTGCGAGGTGGTCCGCACCTCGCAGCCGTCGCTCTCGACGCCGTTGCAGTCGGCGTAGCCCGGGTAGCACGAGAGCGCGCACTTCCCGTCGACGCAGGCGATCGAGGACCCGGGCCGCACCGGGCACGTGCTCATGCACGCGCCGCAGTGGTTGGGATCGAGCTTCGTATCGCGGCACCATCCGCTGCACTCGGTACGGCCGCTCGGACAGTCGGCGACGCACGCGCCGGCGACGCACACCTCGCCCGCGCCGCATTTCTTGCTGCACGCGCCGCAGTGCTCGGGGTTGTTCTGGTGATCGACGCAGGCGCCCTCGCACGCGAGCATCGCACCGCAGCTGACGCACATACCGAAGAGGCACGTCTCGGTCGCGGTGCAGCAGCCCGTACCGCAGGGAGAGCAGGGGGCGTCGGGGCTCACATCGGGCGCGGCGTCCGTCGCGGTCTCCGGGGAGGGGGTCGTATCGACTGCGCCGTCGGTCGCGGCGGTGTCGTCCGGCGTCGTCGTGTCGACGGGCGATTGCGCGGTGTCGACGCTGCTGTCGAGCTCTGCGATCGGAGCCGCTCCGTCTTCCGAGCCGCTGCACGCGAGCAAGAGGACGCAGAGCGCGGCGCGACGCATCGCGGCTCAGTGTACTTGGCCCGCCGAGTCGACGCCCGCGACCCTCCGCGGATGGACGTCCCGTTCCTCGTCGCCGCCACCGAACGCCGCTCCGTTCGCCGCTTCGTTCGCCTCGAGTGCGAGGTCGTTCGTGAGCGCGGGTTCAAGCTCCTCGGGCGCAAGGCGCTCGACCTCTCCACCAGCGGGATCCGCTTCGCCGCGCTCGATCACGCGCTGACCGGCGAACCGGTGATCCTCGCGTTTCGCGCGCCCGGGGCGAAGGTCTGGATCGACGCCGAGGGGACCGTGTCGCGCGTGGTCCACGGTCGTCGCACGATGGACTTCGGAGCGTCGATGGCGGTGCACTTCTCGAGCCTCCCCGACGAGCTGCGCACCATCCTCCGCAAGCAGTTGCTGAAGTGCCCGCCCACGGTCCCGAAGCGCGGCGCCCGTGTCGATTACGCCGCGACGGTTCGCAAGATCTCCGGGCTGTAGGAGACGAACTTGGCCGCGCGGCAGGCCGTTGCGCACCATTACCTACATGTTCGATTTCCTCCCTGCCGATCGCGAGCGGGTCTCTCCCCGGCATGCGGCCCACATCCCCTGCGAGGTCGTGCGTGACCGCGACTTCAAGACCGTGGGGCTCGAGCTGTTCGATCTCTCGCTCACGGGCATGATGATCGAGAGCCTCCGCGAGGACGTCAGCGTCGGAGACGAGGTCGTCATCACGTTCCGCCCGCCGCAGACGGCACGCTACGTCGACGCCTGCGGCATCATCGTCCGCGTCATCGGCGGCCGCCGCCGCGGAGACAACGGCCCGGCGATCGGCATCCTCTTCACCGAGCTGGACCGCGCCTCGTTCATCACGCTGCGCACCGCCCTCCGCCGCCTCCCGCAGGCGAAGCCGAAGCGCCAGTCCCGCATGGACTACGCCGCGATCGTGCGGATGATCTCGGTGATCTAGTCGACACAACTAGGCGCGCGCGTAAGCGAGCGCCTGCCCGCAGGTCGCCCTAGAGATCGAACGTCCCGCCCACGGTGAGCGTGCGGAAGGCATGGAGCCGTCGTTGACCGCCGGGGATGTCCTGGCAGCGATTCGCGTCGGGGTTCACGCATAGGTCGTGCGAGTCGAGCGTCGTCAGCTGCCCCACCGCGACGGAGAACATGACGTTGATGCGCAGAGACCGCGTCGCGAGGATCGTCGCGCCGACGCCGACGCGGAAGGGGTCGAAGCCCATCGCCTTGTGCACGACCGGCCCGCGGTCCATGGCGAGCACGCGATACCCGGCGCCCATCTCGAGGATGAACCCGACCGCGCGCTGACGGTTGGTGGTGAGCCGAACCCCGACGTGCGGCGCGTGACTGAAGAACGTCACCGAGCCGGCGTGGTCTCCGTCCATGCGGCCGAACTCGTAGCCGGCGAACGCGGTCCAGGCCGGGGCGAAGTGATAGCCGACGTTCCCGGAGACCGCCTGCCCGCTCGACTCCCACGCGAGGTGCTCGCGACGTGCAGCGGGCGTGCCGTTGGTGAAGTACGTGCGGGTGACGACCGGCAGCTCCCCGTTGCCGGCGAGCGTCCCGGCCTGCACCCCGAACGAGAACGAACGCTCGAACGCCGAGGAGGACGGGGGCGGCGGCGAGGCCGCATCGGCGGCGAGCACGGCGCGTGGGGTCAGCGAGAGGAGCCCTGCGAGGATTGCGGAGCGGGTCATGCCTGCCCCATCGACCAAAGCCCGCCGCCAGTTGCGGCCCCTCGGGAAGGCCCGATCCGAATTCCGATCTACTCGCTATTCGCGTTAGATGCGCACGTACCGCGACGTAGCCGGTCCGTCGTCGGCATGCGCGGCCCGGACCTCGGCGCGGCGGCTGTCGATGCCGATCTAACGCGTATAGCGAGTAGATCGGAATTCGGATCGGAGTGCTCGTCGCCGGCGATTGACCGAAAGGCGACCGCGCCGGCCTAGAAACGTGTACCGAGCGTGATGGCGTGCACGGTGTGGATGGCGCGATCGTCGCCGCCGATCGTGTCGCACGTATCCGCGTTCGAGCTCACGCAGCCCTTGCTCAGATCGAACGACGTGAGCATCCCCACCGAGGTGGAGTAGGCCAAATCGAAGCGCGTCCTGCCGGCGGAGAGCGAGACGCCGAACGCGGTGCGAAGCAGGATCGGCCCGCCGGCGACGCTCTTGTTGTTGCCCGCGGTGAAGTTGAGCCATCGCCACCCGCCGCCAATCTCGAATAGGAAACCCACGGACCCGCGCGGCGTGGTGACCCCGCGGAAGCCGACGGTGACTGCGTGGGTGGACGGAGCATCCGCAGCGCTGCTCCACCGCGAACCGTGCTCGAAGGAGCCGTACTCGTAGCCGCCGAAGAAGGTCCAGGACGGCGAGAAGCGCACGCCGGCGTGGAGCTGGAGGGTCGGACCGGGGCGGAGCAGATTCGAAGCCGGCACGTCGCGCAGGAGATCTCCCCCGGGGATGTTCGCGCCGACCCGCGCGCCGAGCTCGAGGGCGGCCGACGAGGGCTTTCCGTCGGACTCGACGTCGCGCGGTGGGGCGAAGGGCTGAGCCACGGGCGCGCTCGCTGGCGCGCCCGACCTGAGGGCGAACACATCGCTCCACGCGATCGGACGGAGGGCACCGCCGGGGAGACGGACGACCACGCGCTCGCCGCTGACCATTTCGACCACCTCTCCCTCAAGGATTTCTCCGCTCTTGAGGACGACAGTGGCGGCCGAGGCGGTCGTGGTGAGGGTGAGGAAGGCGAGGGCTGCTGCGAGTCGGGCGAACATGGGGTCTCTCCTGCTGGGTGGCTCCTCATCGACCGCCACCCGCCGCCGGTTGCGTGCGCACCAAAGATTTGGCCGCCCGTGCTCGCGGTCCGCACGATCGCGCCATGCTTCTTCTTTCTTCCGCCGATCGGTCCGTCGCGCGGTTCGGCGTCCACATCGCTTGTCAGGTGGTGCGCGAGCGCGATTTTCGTGTGATCGGGCGGGGGACCCTCGACGTGTCGCTGACCGGCATGCTGGTTCAGTGCACGTACGACGCCGAGATCGGCGACGAGGTCATCGTCTCGTTCAAGACCGGGCGGGACGAGTACGTCGACGCGGTCGGCATCGTCACCCGGCGGATGGAGGGGCGCCGTCGCGGCGATCTCGGGATGACGATGGGGATCACGTTCACCTCGCTCGACGACGAGTCGCTCCGCGCGCTGGCGCGGATGCTCGAGCTCGCGCCGGTGGTGACGAAGCGCGCGCCGCGCCTCGACTACGCGCGCGAGGTGATGCGCATCGCGACGACGTGAGCGGGGTCGCCGCGCTCGGCATGGCTGCGCTCGTCGTGAGCGGCGGGCTGTACGGCCTGTACGAGTGCGGCAACTCGTTTCGCACCGGCGAGATCTCCGCATTCGGGCGCGGCAGCGCGACCGCCTCCATCCGCTCGAGCCCGTTCCGGTTCGTGGTGTCGTGGTTCGCCTGGGCGCTGATCGGCGTGACGTTCACGCTCGCCGGCGTCGCCCTGGCGACGAGCGCGCCGCCCCTCCACTTCGCCCTCGTCCCGTCCTACGCCGGCCCGCTGACCGCGCTCTATCTCCTCATCACGCGGCGACAGCACTCGGTCGCGCTCACCCCCGAGCTGATCGTCGAGCGGATCCTCGCGCGCGAGACCGCCGCCTCGACGGCCGCGATGTTCGAGGACGGACCGACCAAGCGCCTCCTCGCCGTCATCGGGGACCTGCCGCGCGACGTCGATCGCTATCGCGCGGGGCCCGATCGGAGCGCGGTGCTCGGAACCCTCGCCGCGGTAGAGCGGGTCGAGGTGCTCCGCCTCGTGCGGCGCACGGCGCCCGCGGGGCTCGCGCTCGTCGCCCCAACCCTGTGGCTCGCCCTCGCGTACGCGCCGACCGACGCGGTGGCTGCGTGGTGGGCGGTCGTGATCGCCCTCGCGCTCACGGGGATCGCCGCGCTCGTCGCGCGCGCGCAGATCCGCGGCGTCCGCCGGGTCGCCGCGGCCATCCGCGACCGGCTCGCGCTGCCGATCTGACAAAAAGAGAATCGGGGCGCCCCGAGGGACGCCCCGATTTCAAGGCGCTCGCTTACGCGCGCGCCTGCCTCGGCTCAGAAGTCGCCGTGGCCGTGGCCCGCGTGACCGCCGCCGCCGCCCGAGGGCTTGTCGTCCTTCGGCTTCTCGGCGACGAGCGCCTCGGTGGTGAGCATGAGGCCCGCAACCGAAGCCGCGTTCTGCAGCGCCGTGCGGACGACCTTCACCGGGTCGATGACGCCCTGCTCGATCAGGTCGCCGTAGGTGTCGGTCGCGGCGTTGTAGCCGTGGCTGCCCTTGAGCTCCTTGACCTTGTTGACGACGATCGAACCCTCGCCGCCGCCGTTCGAGACGATCTGGCGGAGGGGCTCCTCGATCGCGCGACGCACGATCTTGACGCCGAACATCTGCTCGTCCGACAGCTTGAGGCCGTCGAGCGCCGACTGTGCGCGGAGGAGCGCGACGCCGCCGCCGGGGACGATGCCCTCTTCCACGGCCGCGCGGGTCGCGTTGAGAGCGTCCTCGACGCGGGCCTTCTTCTCCTTCATCTCGGTCTCGGTCGCAGCGCCGACCTTCACGACGGCGACGCCGCCGGCGAGCTTGGCGAGGCGCTCCTGGAGCTTCTCGCGGTCGTAGTCCGAGGTGGTGTTCTCGATCTGGGCGCGGATCTCGGCGACGCGCGCCTTGATCTTCGCCTTGTCGCCACCGCCATCAACGATGGTGGTGTTGTCCTTGTCGATCTTGATGCGCTTGGCGCGGCCGAGATCGCTGATGGTCACGTTCTCGAGCTTGAGGCCGAGCTCCTCGGCGATGACCTGGCCGTTGGTGAGGACGGCGATGTCCTTGAGCATCTCCTTGCGGCGGTCGCCGAAGCCCGGCGCCTTGACCGCGGTGCACTGGAGGGTGCCACGGAGACGGTTGACGACGAGGGTCGCGAGGGCCTCGCCCTCGACGTCCTCGGCGATGATGAGGAGCGGCTTCTGCGCGCGGGCAATCGCCTCGAGGACCGGGAGGAGGTCCTTCATGTTGGCGATCTTCTTCTCGGAGATGAGGATGTAGGCGTCCTCGAGGATCGCCTCCATGCGCTCGGGATCCGTGACGAAGTAGGGCGAGAGGTAGCCGCGGTCGAACTGCATACCCTCGACGACGTCGAGCTTGGTCTCGGAGGTCTTGTTCTCCTCGACGGTGATGACGCCCTCTTTGCCGACCTTCTCCATCGCCTCGGCGAGGAGCTTGCCGATCTCCTTGTCGCCGTTCGCCGAGATGGTGCCGACCTGGGCGATCTCCTTCGGATCCTTGGTCTGCTTCGCGAACTTCTTGAGCTCACCGACGATCGCCTCGACGGCGGCCTCGATGCCGCGCTTGAGCTCCATCGGGTTGTGACCCGCGGCGACGAGCTTGCTGCCCTCGCGGTAGAGCGCCTGGGCGAGGACGGTGGCGGTGGTGGTGCCGTCGCCAGCGACGTCCGAGGTCTTGCTCGCGACCTCGCGGACCATCTGCGCGCCCATGTTCTCGAACTTCGACTCGAGCTCGATCTCCTTGGCGACGGTGACGCCGTCCTTGGTGATCACGGGCGAGCCGAAGCTCTTCTCGATGACGACGTTGCGACCCTTGGGGCCGAGGGTGACCTTGACCGCGTCGGCCAGCGCGTTGACGCCGGCGAGGATGTAGTTGCGCGCGTTCTCGGTATAAACAATCTCTTTGGCAGCCATGTCTGAACCTCTTCTTGAAGTAAAAAATCTGCTTGGTTCGGCCGCGTGAAGCGGCGCGCTCTCGCCCTTGGTGGCCCCGCATCGCGGGGGAACGGGGAGGAGAGCTTCGAGAGGAGGGGCCGCGGAGCCGCCCCTCCTTTCGAGTGGACTAACGCTCGATCACGCCGAGGACGTCGTCCTCGCGGAGGATCAGGTGCTCCTCGCCGTCGACCTTGACCTCGGTGCCCGAGTACTTGCCGAAGAGGATCCGGTCACCCGCCTTGATGTCGAGGGGGCGGACCTTGCCGTCCTCCGAGACCTTGCCGTTGCCGACCGCGATGACCTCACCCTCGATCGGCTTCTCTTTGGCCGTATCGGGGATGATGATCCCGCCCTTGGTCTTCTCTTCTTCCTTCACGCGCTTGACGATCAGGCGATCCTGCAGCGGACGAATCTTCATGACGTGTGCCTCCGACAACGTCGCGACCAGCGCGACGGAACAGTTGAGCGGACGATGCCCGACCCTCCTCCCGGGCCGAGTGCACCCGAGCGGGGCTGCCGCTCGTGCGAGGTCGGTGCGGGGGGAGGGGGAACTCGGCCGTTTGTCGATTGTTAGCACTCACCGGGGGCGAGTGCTAACGCGACCGCCGGGAGAATAGGTAGCCCCGGCGACCTGTCAAGGCGTCGGGACGCACCATCGATGCCCCCGGAAACCCAGCGGTTTCGCGGGTATGGCAGCGGCGGGGTTTCGTGGCCACCGGCCGGCGCCACGCTCGTACCTCCGCGTACTTATTGTGCAAACGAAGAACTGTGCGGTCGGCACGGCTGCAGCATACCGATGGGTAGAGCCCCGCGCGGGCCCCTCACCGGACCCCCGCGGGGTTGCGAAAGCGACCCGGGGCCCTGCCTCCGCCGCTTTCCAGAGTGAGCTCGGAGGTTTACCCGGATGGCGATCGACACCAGCGGCAAGATTGAGGGCTTCTTTCTCGAGACCGTCGAGGCGGCCTGCAAGAACCAGAAGGTCGAGGCAAGCACGGCGGCCCAGACGTACCTGGCCGGCGTCCTCGCGGACTTCGTCCGGCCGGACGCTCTGAACGAGACGCTCGAGCGTCCCCTGACGCTCGTGCTCGACGACGCGCTGCAGACCCCAGCCCCCGAGCGGTTCGAGAAGCTGAAGAACCTCGGCGACGGCACACTGTACGTGGCCGGCTTCTTCGGCGACCACCTCGAGGCGCGCGGGGTCAACGATGGGTTCGTGACCTCGATCGGCGGCTTCGCCTACCGCACCGCCGCCAACATGCTCCGCGGCGGCACCGCCTCGGTGGTCGACATCTACCGCGAGCTCGCCGAGCACTTCCGCACCTTCGTCGAGGTGCTCGCCGAGGTGGCGGAGCGGACCTCGTTCTCGCCCCGCACCAACACCGGCGCGCTCAAGCTCTACGAGAAGTGGCTCCGGACGGGCAGCGACCGGCTCGCCCGCGAGCTGATGGCCCAGGGCCTCACGCCGACGACGCGCATCGGGACGGCATGAACGGAGAGGTCGTCGCGAAGATCGTCCGCGCGCTCGAGAAGTACTACCGCGCCCCGGCGGAGGACGTGCGCAGCTTCCTCAACGCGCACGAGGATCCGAAGGGCCGCGAGGTGCTCATGGTGCGCCAGGGCGACGAGGAGATCGAGATCGCGCTCGTGCTGCCGCGCCAACTCATGGACGCGACCTGGGAGACGCTGACCCTCGATCAGCGGTGTCAGGTCGTGGAGGGCGCCAGCCATTTCCTGATGGTGTGCGACCGCGCGCGCGCCGAGCGCACGACCACGCAGCTCGAGCTCGAGCTGCAGGCCGAGGTCGACAAATGGCTAGTCCTTTCGCGAGGTGGGCGGCTTGATGTTGAAGCCGATGCTCACCTCCGTGGCGTGCTCTACGAGGGCGAGTTCCTCCACCCCGCGAACAGCGAGCAGGGCCATCGCTACCGACTCGCCAACAACCTCGCCGCGCGCTTCGTGCACAAGCTCTCGCGCGCGTACGTGTGGACCGGCAAGCAGCTGCAGATGCGGGGGGAGCTATTGAAGTTCTTCCGCATGACGCAGGAAGAGAAGCTCCGCGCCGTCGCCGCGTGATCGACGATGCACGGCGTGCGCATTCTGCTCGTCTCGCTGTTGCTCGGCTGCGACGGGCGGTTCGGCCAACGGGTGGAGCGCACGGTGGAGGACGCGTCCGTCGCGACGGACGCGTTCGCCGTCGACAGCTTCGTCCCGTCCCCGTTGGACACGGCCGCCCCGCCGACGCGGCTCTCTTGTGACATCCCGGTGCCCGACGGGTTCCGTTGCCAACCGGCGGTGGGGCGGCCCGGCTCCGCCGCGTGCACCGAGGCGATGCTCGCGGAGTTCGTCACCTGCTTCGGGGTCGACTTCGACTCGGTCCGGTGCACGAAGGCCTCGGCTCAGTTCCCGGAGTGCAAGCGCTGCGTCCTCGAGACCTGGATCTTCGAGAACCAGGTCAACAGCGGCGCGTGCCTCCTCGCCATCGACCCGAAGAGCCACTGCGGACAGGCGTGGCGCTGCACCACCGAGTGCCTGAACGAGGTCTGCGCCGACTGCGACACCACCCCCGGCAGCGGGACCGACGCGAAGACCAGCGAGCGCGACGACTGCGAGCGCCGCGCGCAGATCAAGGGCACCTCCGAGACGGCGAGCGGCCCGTGCGCCGGTCCGTCGCTCGAGCTCCGGGCCTGCCGTGAGGAGCCGCGCTTCGCCCCCTGCTTCGTCGCCTCGAAGGAGGAGCTCCTGCGGTTCTACCGCGGCGCGTGCCGGGACAACGGCGATTGGTCGGGCGCGACCGACGCGGGCGCACCCGACGCGGGCTCGGACTAACGCCGTCGCATCAGCACTCCGCTGACGTCGCCCCACAGCGCCTCGAACTGCTCGAGGTCGAACTTCGCGCCGGAGAGGAACCAGTCGGCGCCGTCGCGTTTCTCGAGCGGGCCGCGGAGGTAGTGGCCGACGACGTCGAGGTGGTCGGCGAGCACGAAGCCGCGGAACTCGCCGTGGATCATCGAGAGCGTGGGGACGACGCCGTCGTTGGACGAGGCGTCGAGGCCGAAAGGGAGCGGCTTCCGAGTGACCGCCTCGATCGGGTCGATCGGGAGGTGGTAGTGAAAGCCCGGCTCGGGGCGGGCCGTGATGACGTAGAGCGTCGAGTACAGCATCGCCTCGAGCGGCGTGAGCAGCTCCTTCCAGCGCGAGCGCTTGATGGCGAGGAGCGGCGGGGGCGAGACCGTGGCGTAGCTGACGTAGCGGATGCCCGAGAGCGGCTCGATCGCCGGGTTGAGCACGTCCATCGACTCGGGCGTCAGCTGCACCATCAGCGAGACGTCCTCGAGGATGCTGTTGAGGAAGAGCCGCACCTCCTTCTCTCGCTCGGGGCTGAAGTCGCGGAGGAGCTGGTTGGTGATCTGCCGGAGCATGCCCTCGTTGAGGCCGAGCAGATCGTAGATGCGGAACCCCATGCCGAGCAGGCCCGCGGCCGCCGAGATGGGGCGGCGCCACAGGCCGACGAAGACCAGGAGCGTGATGAAGTAGAGGAGCTTCTTGCCGTAGAGCGTCGTGAAGAAGTTGGCGAGCGGCGTGCCGTAATGGGGCGAGGCGACGCTGACGACCGTCTTCAGCTTGTGCCGCAGGATCTCGCGCTCGCGATCGAAGCCCAGGTCTCGCGTGTGCGACGCGAGCAGCCGCGCGTCGATGCCGCCGGTGGAGTGCCCGATGAGGTGGATGTGCTCGGCGTGCTCGAGGCTGCCGTTCTCGACGATGGTCTCGAGCAGCCGACGCCCGCGTCGCCGCAAGCTCCCGGTGGGGAAGGTCTTGACCCCGCGAATCTCGACCGGCTCGCCGGCGGCCTCGAAGTGGCGCTCGAGCGTCTCGCGGACGGCGCGGAAGTAGTGGACCTCTCCCAGGTTGGCGAAGCCGAAGAACCCGGGGATCAGGTAGACGTGATGCACCAGCTCAAGACGCTATCAGGGTTCTTGGCCGTCGTGCGTCCCTCGCGGCATCGTCGCGGGCGCTGTGCTCGGCGATCTGGCGAAGCGTGTCGTGAACCTGGTCGTGGTCGTGCTCGCCGCGGTCACCTTCTTTCTGGTGCCCCTCGGCGACAAGACGCTGTTCCAACACCTGCGTGCGATCTTCTCGACGCCGGCCGCGGGTGAGCTCGGCCGGGAGCTGAAGAAGACCGGCGAGGACGTGGTGGACGAGGTGAAGAAGGCCGCGCCGCTCGCCGCCGACGCGGGGAAGTGACGCCCGGCGCGACGAACGGTAGAGCGGAGCGACATGTCCTCGAACGCCGAGATCGCCAGCGCTGCGTCCCGTGTGCTCCTGTCCAACTATCGTCAGGCTCCCATCGCGCTCGCGCGCGGTCGCGGGTCCGAGCTGTGGGACGCGGACGGCAAGCGATACATCGACATGTACGCGGGCATCGCCGTGTCCACGCTCGGCCACGCGCACCCCGGGCTGACCAAGGCGATCGCCGACCAGGCGGCGTCGATCCTCCACACCACCAACCTCGTCTTCAACGAGCCGAGCATCCGGCTCGCCGAGAAGCTCGTCGCGCGCACGCGACAGACGTCGGGCGCCGCGCCGCTGCTCACGCGCGCCTTCTTCTGCAACAGTGGCACCGAGGCGATGGAGGCGTGCGTCAAGCTCGCGCGCCGCCGCGCGTTCCTCGCCGGCGAGAGCCGTCGCACCCGCTTCCTCGCGTTCCACCAGGCGTTCCACGGCCGCAGCATGGGCGCGCTCGCGCTCACCGGCACGCCGAAATACTGGGAGGGGTTCGGCTGCGACGTCGAGCGCGTCACCCACGTCAACTACGGCGACACCGACGCCGTGCGCATCGCGCTCGACACCAAGCCCGGCGAGTACTGCGCGATCGTCGTCGAGCCCGTGCAGGGCGAGGGCGGGGTGCTCCCGGCGCCGCCCGGCTTCCTCTCGACGCTGCGCTCGCTGACGACCGACCACGGCGCGCTCCTTATCGTGGACGAGGTGCAGACCGGCATCGCGCGCACCGGCAAGTGGTTCGGCTACCAGCACGAGGGCGTGCAGCCCGACGCCATCGCGCTCGCCAAGGGCCTCGGCGGCGGCGTTCCGATCGGCGCGATGCTGGTGCGCGAGGAGCTCAACGCGGTCCTCACCCCCGGCTCGCACGGCAGCACCTTCGGCGGCAACCCGCTCGCCACGGCGGCCGCGCTCGCCGTCCTCGACGCGATCGAGAGCGAGGGCCTGGTGGAGCGCTCCGCCGCGCTCGGCGAACGGCTCGGCGCCCGCTTGCGCGAGGTCGCCGCAGCGCACCCGCAGATCTTCGAGGGAGAGCGCGGGCTCGGTCTGCTCCGTGGCCTGCTCATGAAGCCCGGCGTCGAGGCGCGCACCATGCTGGTCGCGGCGCGCAGCAAGGGCGTGCTGCTGTCGGTCGCGAGCGAGCGCGTGCTCCGCTTCACTCCGCCGCTGACGATCACCGACGCGCTGGTCGACGAGGCCTGCTCGCTCGTCGACGCGGCGGCGTCCACGCTCGACGCCCCGAGCTCGGAGTCGACGCTGCGGAGCGGGTGAGTCCCGTTTCGGGGACACGCCCCGCCGGCGTATCTCGCCCAACAGCGCAAGCTTGCCCTCGGACCCTCAACCCAGCCCTCTCCCGCGAGCGGGAGAGGGGGAGCCCGACGCAAAAAGCAGTAACCCTCTCCCGCTTGCGGGAGAGGGCAGGGTGAGGGGCAGTACAGCGCGCGCGAATGTCGAGGGCGTGGAGGTGCGCGAGTCGCTCTCTCAGAGGTTCACCTCAGAGAGATTCGCCGAGCTCACTTGCCGCGGAAGACGATCAGCCCGTGCGTCGGGTCGTACGGCGAGACGGCCACGCGCACCCGGTCGCCGGGGAGAACGCGGATGTGGAAGCGGCGCATGCGGCCCGAGAGCTGCGCGCGCACGGTCGACCCGACGTCGCACTTGATCGCGTAGAAACCGCCGCCGAGCGCGTCGACAACCGTGCCTTCCATCTCCAGCAAATCACCACGACTCATCCGAATCTTCTCCTTCAGTGTCCTGCCGAGCTCGGCCCGGGGGGCCGGCGCGGCGCTGCCGTATGACACGCAGGGGCGCGCCGAGCAAGAGGAGATGCCGGCGGTCAGGGCTCGGTGACGGGGCCGGGGTCGGTCACCGCCACGATCGCGCCCGCGATGGCGAAGGCGAGACTGGAGGCCAACCACTGGGCGGCGAGCCCGAGCGCGACGTCGCGGGGGACGGCGAGCATGCCCAGGATCCCCACGAACAGTCCCTCGCGCAGCCCGAGGCCGCCCAGGGTGATCGGCACCATCGAGAGGACGTGGACGACCGGGACGCCGATGAGCAGGGCGAGCTCGTGGCCGGGGGCGTCGAGCCCGCGGGCGCCGGCGATGACGAACAGCAGGCCGAGGACCTGCACCAGGATCGACCACGCGAGGGCCTCCATCCGCGCGCCCTTGCGGGAGAGCGGGCCCTCGAGGTCGTCGACGATCCCTCGCACGTCGTCGGCCGCGCCGGGGAGCCGACGCTCGAGCAACCGGAGGAGCACGCGGAACGGCGCCGCGGCGAAAAAGAACACGCCGAGGAGGGCGACCGCGATGACGATCGCGAGCACACGCACCTGGCTCGGGACGCGGACGTCTGCGCCGAGGCCGATCGAGGCGGCGATCGCGCCGCTCGCGGCCATCGCCAGCAGGCCGGCGATCCGCTCGAAGAGCGACGACGACCACGCGCGGTGCGGCTTGCTCACCCGTCGGCGCGCGCGCAACGCGCGGACGACGTCGCCGCCCACGGTCGTGGGCAGGAACATGTTGTAGGTGAGGCCGACGAGCGCGTCGCCGTAGAGCGAGAGGAACCGCGGGCGCTCGCCGAGCCGCGCCAGCAGGCGATGCCAGCGCACCACCGCGAAGCTGACCTGGGCGACGGTGAGCGCGGTGAGGAGCGCGATGTCCGACGCCCGCAGCCGTGCCATCCGCGCGCCGAGGTCGCGGAGCGGCACCTTCCACAACACGACGGCGAGGATCGCGACGGTGAGCGCCGCCTTGAGCGCCGTGCGCGCGCGCGCGCTCACGTGGCGGTGGTGAAGAGCAGCATCTTGTAGTCCGCGAGCGGCGAGAGGTAGGGCGCTCGATCGAGCAGCCACTCGCCGGCGCGGAACACCGGGGTGACGACCGCGCGCGGCAGATCGCGCACCGAGCAGAAGAAGCGCACCGGGACGAAGCCCATGCGGTCGGCCCCCTGGAGCACCAGGCCCGCGCGGTTGGCCGCCGCGATCCACTCCTCGAGGCCGAGGTGGAGGACGCGCTTGAGGAGCGGCGAGCGGTGGATCGGCTCCATGATCAGCACGCGGCCGCCGGGGCGGACGATCTTCGCGACGTTGCGCATCGCCTTCTCGAGCGAGGCCTCGTCGCGGCAGGCGACCGAGAAGCAGCCGAGCACGATCGCGTCGTCGAACGTGCCGAGGTGGTCGAGGCCGGCGACGACGTCGCCCTCGGCGAACTTGATCGGCGCTGTGGCTTGCGCGGTCCGCGCGGTCTCCTCCCGCGCGGCGACGACGGTGCTCGGCGAGAAGTCGACGCCCACCACCTCGCGCGCGCCGGCGGCGGCGAAGAACCGCGACATCCGGCCGGTGCCGCACCCGACGTCGACGACGCGGCGGCCGCGCACGTCGCCGAGCATGCGGATGATCAGCTCGCGTTGGCGAACGTCCCACACCTCGTTGAACACGTTCGACGGCCACAGCGAGCGCGCCATGCCCTCGCGGGCCGAGGCGCGCGCGTCCCAGTAGTCGCTCGCGTGGTAAATCGCGCTGCGGTTGCCGCGCTCCTTGAAGAGCTGCCAGATCGAGGTGCTGCCGTGGCCGTTGGTCATGTGGTCTCGAGGGTGATGTCGGAGAGCGCGGCGTCGGCCGTCGCGATCACGTCGTTGCGACTGCTTCCGTGCGCGAGCACGTATCCGGCGCGCTTGGCGCTGTCGGTGAGGGGGTGCACCTCGCCGCCGACCGGGATGAACACGCCCGCCTCGACGACCCCGGGGCGCGCGAGCGCACGATCAACGCCCTCGACGCGGCGAACGATTCCGGGCTTGCCGATGAGGAACTTGGCGACGGCGGCGGGGTGGGCCTCGTGCGACCTGCCCGCCCGCTCGAGCGCGCCGTCGTCGAGCGCGACGCCGAGCACGCGCTCGTAGAGATCGACGCCGCTCGCGAGCCGGGTGACGTCTGCGTCGAAGCCCCCGCCCATGCGCGCCGCGGTCTCGAGGAGGTAGGCGCCCCGTGGGCCGAGCATCACCTGCGAGTAACACGGGCCGCGGGTGTGCCCGAGGGCGTGCGCGCCGGCGCGCGCGGCGTCGACGACGCGCGCCTCGTCTGCGGCGGAGAGGCCCGACGGATACAGCTCCGCGACCATCACCCCGAGCGGACGCTTGCCGGGGACCGTGAGCCGCTCGGTGACGCAGTAGCTCACCAAGCGGCCCTCTTCGATCCAGCCGTTGACCGAGTATTCGCCGCCCTCGAGGAACGCCTCGATGACCACCATGGCGAGGCCCGCGCTCTTGGACTGCGCCATCGCGCCCTCGAACGCCGGGGCGAGCTCGCTCTCGTCGTCGACGCGGGCGACGCCGCGCTGGCCCCACCCGCGCGACGGCTTGATCACCACGGGGAAGCCGTGCTTCTCGGCGAACGCGCGCGCATCGGCGAGCGTCTCGCAGCGGCCGAACGGCGGGACCGGGACGCCGCCGGCCTCGTAGCCGGCGCGCATCGCGTCCTTCTCCTGGCAGCGACGGATCGTCTCCGGGTCGGCGTGGAACGGGAGCCCCAGCCGCGCGGCGACGGCGGCGGTGGCCTTGAGGGAGACCTCGCTCCCGCTGGTGGTGATCGCGTCGGCGCGGGTCTTCTGCATCGCGCCGCACAGGCCCTCGACGTCGTTCGTCGACACCTCGATGAACTCGCTGCACTCCCCGACGCCCGGCGCGCGCGGGTTGAAGTCCGCGCCGATGACGTGGTGCCCGAGCCGCCGCGCGAGGCGGATCAGCGAGAGCTGCGGGAACCCGCACCCAACGATGAGGACCCGCTTCACGTCGTGGACTCCGGCTTGAGGGCAGCGGGCGCGAGCCCGCGCTTGGCGGCGGTGTCGATCGAGCTGTCCACGCGCGGCACCGCGACGACCGGCGGCTCGAGCGAGTGCCGCTGCAGCTCGTCCTGTGCCTGCTCCTCGGCCTCGAAGTTCAGTCGCTCGGCGATGTTGTAGAGCGGCCGCGCCTGGGCCTGCACGTAGATGCGCGCGATGTACTCGCCGATCATCGACAGCGCCATCAGCTGCACGCCGGAGAGCACGACGACCGCGGCGAAAATCGACGACCAGCCCATGGCGCCGTAGCCCCAGATCAGCTTGCGGAGGATGGTCCACCCGCCGAGGACGAACCCGGCCAACGCGAACACGAACCCCATCACGCCGATGTAGCGGAGCGGCTTGCTGGAGAAGCCGACGACCAGGTCGAACGTGTGGTTGAGGAGCTTGGTGAAGTTGTACTTGGTGGTGCCGGCGGCGCGGGCCGCGTGCTTGACCTTCACCACACCGATGCGCGCGCCGCTCCACACGATGAGCGCGCTGAAGAACTTGCGGCGCTCGGGGAGGGCCGCGACGAGCCGCGCGATGTGCGCGCTCATGAGGCGGAACGTGGACACGTCCTCCGGCAGCTCGATCTCCATGAGCGACCGCATGCCCCACTGCATGGTGCGCGAAGCTGCGACGCGGAAGAGCGAGTCCTGCCGCCCCTCGCGGATCCCGTAGACGACGTCGAAGCCCTCGTCCTTCTTGGCGATGAGCTTGGAGATCTCCTCGGGCGGGTTCTGGAGATCGCCGTCCATCTGGATGAGGTAGCGACCGCGCGCGTTGAGGTAGAGCGCCTCGACGGCGGCCTCTTGCCCGTAGTTGCGGGTGAAGCGAATGACCCGCACGCGCGCGTCGGCGGCGGCGAGCTTACGCAGCAGGAGCGGGGTCTTGTCGCGCGAGCCGTCGTCGACGAACAAGATCTCGAACGTCTCGCCGACGCGCTCCATCGCCGGGACGACCCGCGCGACGAGCTGCTCGACGTTGCCCTCCTCGTTGAAGACCGGGACGACGATCGAGTAGGTGGGTCGGTTCAGGCCGTCCACGAACGCACCACCGCTTCGATGACTCGGTCCTGCGACGCCTCGTCGAGCGTCGGGTAGAGCGGCAGCGAGATGGTGCGATCGCCGATCTCCTCGGCGACCGGGAGCGACCCCCGCGGCATCTTCAGGCGCTCGACGAGATAGGTGAGCGTGTGGATCGCGCGGTAGTTCACCGCGGTGCCGATCTGTTCCTTGCCGAGCTTCACGAGCATCTCGTCTCGGAGCTCGGCCGGCGGCTGGATCGTGAACAGGTGATGGGTGGACCGGCCGCGGCGCTCGACGAGCCACGGCACGCCGCGCCGCGAGATGGTGGGCGCGCGCGAGCCGAGCGCTTGGCGCAGGCGGGACTCGTAGCGCAGCACCAGGCGCTCGCGCTGGTCGCGCTTGGCGTCGGCGAGCGGGAGCTGCGGGCGGAGGAGCGCGGCGTCGAGGTCGGTGAGGTTGGCCTTGTAGCCGAGCTCGACGAGGTCCCAGTGCTGGTAGATCCCGCCGTGCCGGTCGGTCGCGGACTTGGAGACGCCGTGGTTGCGCAGCCTGCGGAGTCGCTCGGCGACGTGGGCGTGCTTGGTCGAGACCGCGCCGCCGTCGCCGCTGGTGAGGTTCTTGGTGGCGTAGAACGAGAACACCGCGGCGTCGCCGAGCTGGCCGGCGCGGACGCCGTCGCGCTCCATCTCGATGCCGTGCGCCGAGTCCTCGACGATGAAGAGCTTGTGCTCGTCGGCGATGGCGCGGAGCGCGGGCATGTCGCACAGCTGGCCATAGAGGTGGACGGGCAGGATGCCCTTGGTGCGGGGCGTGATCGCCGCGCGCACCGCGTCCGGATCGATGAGGCCCGTCTGCGGCTCGACGTCGACGAGCACCGGCGTGGCGCCGAGGTGGAGGATCGCATTGGCGGTGGCGGCGAAGGTCATCGCGGTGGTGATGACCTCGTCGCCGGGGCCGACGTCGAACGCGCGGAGCGCGAGGAGAAGCCCCATCGAGCAGCACGAGGTGCCGACGACGTGCGGCGCCGTGTGGGGGGTGCCCCGCACGAGGTACTCGCCGAGCTCCTTCTCGAACGCGGCGACCTGCGGGCCGAGCGTGAGGAACAGCGTGTCGAGGACGCCGCGCCACGACGCCGCCTCCGACTCGCCGAGCTGATGGCGATAGAACTCGACCCGCTCGCTCATGACGACAGCAGACGACCCTCGAGCGCCATTTCGGCGTGAACGCGCTCGGCCTCGCGGAGGAAGAGGTACTGCTTGAGCGTGTACCAACGGCGGTCGTCGGGATCGAGCCGACCGTCCTTGAGGGCCTCGAGGATCTCCTTGATGCCGTCGTCGATCGTGCGCTTGGTCGAGTAGTCGAGCACGCGCTGGATCTTGTCGAAGTTGACGTTGTAGTCGCGGAGATCCGGGTCGGTCGGGGCGTGGACGACCTCGGTGCCGGGGATCGCGTCGCGGACGCGGAACGCGAGGTTGAGGATCTGCACGTTGTTGTTCGTGGAGCCGACGTTGAAGACCTCGCCGTTGACCAGCTTGGCGTCGGACACCATGGCGAGCGCGAACGCGTCGGCCACGTCGCGCACGTGGACGAACGGACGCCACTGCCGACCGCCGCCGTCGACGGTGATGCGCCGGTTGACGTAGGCGTTCTTGGTCATCACGTTGACCGCGAGGTCGAAGCGCATGCGCGGCGCCAGGCCGAACACGGTGGCGAGGCGGAGGGCGGTGACCTCGAACGACGCGCTCTTCAGCTCGCCGAACAGCACGTCCTCCATCTCGGCCTTGGCGCGGGCGTAGAGGGAGACCGGGTGCCGGCCGCTCGTCTCGGTGAGGCCCATCCCCTCGCCGTGCCCGTAGACCGAGCAGGAGGACGAGTAGACGTAGCGGCGGACGCCGGCCTCTTTGGCGTAGCGGGCGAGGCGCTTTCCGCCGTCGACGTTCACGCCCTTGGTGAGCTCGGGCTCGAGCTCGCACGACGGGTCGTTGGAGATGCCGGACACGTCCACGACGGCCTCGACGCCCCGGAGGATCGCCGGGTCGAAGCTGCGGACGTCGCCACGAACCGCGGTGATTTCGGGCGTCTTGGTGAAGGGGTTTCCGAAATACATGCGGTCGAGCACGGTCACTTTGTGCCCCTTCTCGACGAGCAACGGGCAGAGGACCGAACCGATGTAGCCGGTGCCACCGGCGACGAGCACGTGCATGGCGCGCGGGTTAGCACGTCTCGACCGGGAGTCCCAACCGGGGGGAGCGCCAGCGATGAGCAACCCGGCCCGGCGCCGTCCCTCCAATGGTCAATGGGAACCATGACGATGCAGCGGGACGTTCGGGAGGCGATCTATCGGGCCGACGAGCTGAGCCGCTCGGCCCACGAGAGTCAGCACGAGCCGATCGCGCAGGTCCTCGACGGCCTGCGGACGGCGCTCGTGCATGCCGACCGGGCGCTCGGCGGTGGCCGCTCGGTCCTCCCGATCGTGCCGGACCTCGTGCGCATGCTCGACGAGCTCGCGGGCTTCACCGATCGCATCGGCCCCGAGGTGCGAGCGCGCTATCACGAGGCCATCGAGTCGTTCCGTGCGCTCTCCGCGCGCCTCGGGCGCGACCTCGACTCGGTCTCGCCGTCGCTCGAGCTGCCGGCCAAGCCGCTCCTCGGCGCGCTCCCCCTCGCGCGAGTGATCCCGCAGGACGTTCACTCGGTCATGGACTACGCGGCGGCCGCCACCTGCCTCGCCACGGCGCTGTGGGCCGAGTCGACGAGCGCGCGCGTCGCCGGCGCGATGCTCGGCAGCTCGGTGCTCTGCGTCTCGGCGCTCACGGACTACCGGTTGAGCGCCGTGAAGTTGATCCCCATCGAGGCCCACGAAGCCATCGACCACGTGTGGGGCCTGGCCGCGATCGCAGCACCGTTCGTCCTCGGCTACTGGAAGCGGGATCCGGCTGTCGCCGCGCTACACGTGCTCACCGGCGCGTCGACGATCCTCGCGTCGCTGTTCACCGACTATCGCGCCGCCGACGGCGTGGGTCGCACGCCCGAAGAAATCGACGCAGCGCTCCGCGGCGACTGACCCGTCCGTCGGGAGCACGGCCGAATCGGCGCGCGCGCACGCGAGCGCCCAGACTAGAACGTGCCGTCGTCCGGCAGCCCCTTGGTGTCGAACGCCCAGTAATTTCCGTGATGCGAGGCGAGGCGCACGGCCCCCGCGTCACGCCCGAAGACGAGCTCGCGGACCTCTTGCTCGCCCGGGTAGCCGCGTGGCGCCTTGACCAGCACGAGGTCGAAGTGTCGCGCGTACTTGCAGCGGGGGTTGTAGTCGGCAGGCGCGAACTCCCAGCCCTTGAGCGGCCACGCCGGACCGCCGCCGGGCTTGAAGCGAACCGGCACCGAGAGGTACCGCGCGAACGAGAACGCCCAGTCGCCGTGCTTTCGAGCGGCGTAGTACGCGGCGTAGTGCACGAGCGTGCCGTGGCGGAACGAGAACGTGCTCGAGCCCCACACGACCGCGGTCGCGCGTCGGCCCTCGGGGAGATCGTCGAGGACGCGGGACGCGTCGTTGGTCTCGTAGGCGAAGAGCACCGAATGGGCGAAGAGGTTGAGGCCGGCGATTGCGCCCACGGTGAGCGCCGCGACGCGCACCCGGGAGCGACCGACGCCGAGAACCCGCGGGCACGCGAGCACCGCCGCGATGACGACGGCCTGGGTGAGGCGCGGGAAGATCAGGTGGGTGCCGATGAACACCATCGGCGTGGCCAGGTACGCGCCGAGCATCGCGAGCATCGGCAGGTACAGCGGCGCGTCCTCGCGGTCGCGCTGCCGGAACCCGACGATCGCCGTGATCACGAAGATGATCATCGCGATCCCGACCAGCCCCTGATCGGTGAAGTCGCTGTGCACGCCGGTCGCCCACGAGCCGAAGAACGCGAACTTCTGCCACAGCGGCGGCGACGTGCCCTCGAGCGTCGCGTCCTTGTACATCTCGGGCGCCCACGCGTACTGCTCGCGGTAGACCGCGATGCACCAGATGGCGCCGGTGAGGAGCGGGGCGAGCGCCACGACCGAGCGCAGCAGACCGCGCAGCCAATTGCGGGTCGCGCGGTAGGCGACCTCGGGCGCGAGGGACGCCGCGAACAGACAAAGCAGCAGCATCGCGAGCACGTGTGTCATCGCGCACAACCACGCGAAGAGCGCCGTGAACGCGACGCTCGCGGCCGTGGGCCTCATGAGCGAGCGGGCGACGAACGCGGCGGTCGTGAAGGCGAGGGCGGTGCCGAGCGCGTAGTTGACGAAGCCCCAGCCGACGGCGAACGAGAACAGCACCGGCGTCGCCAGGGCGGCGTACTCCGGCGGGCGCTTGAGCACCCGCACGAGCGCGAGGACCGCGCCGCCGAGCAGCGCGAGCGACAGCGCGACCACCAGCCGCCCCGCGAGCTCGATCGGCATGAGCCGGCTCAGCTTGGCGACGAGAATGTGGAAGAGCCCGTTGTAGGTGAAGTAGTTGACCTGATGGGTCACCGCCTCGGGCGCGGACGGGTCCGAGAGGCGGCGGGCGACGTCGGCGAGCGCGAGGTGCTGCGGGTAGTCGATGAGCGGGACCAGCCGCGGGACGAACATCGACAGCGATACGAGCGCGACGGAGGCCCAATAAACGAACGTGGCCCGCGCGGTGTCGAGCTTCAGGAGGTCGAGCGTGCGCGCGCTGCCCTCGGCCGGGGCTGTCGCCTCCGCCAGGTCGATGGGCGTGCTGTCCGGGACTGCCACTTCGCTCCGCCGACGCTCCTGTAGCGCACGTGGCGCGTGCGGTGCAACCGCAACCGGCTTGATGCGACCCGTGGTAATGGCACGCCGCGATGGCGACGTCCCCCGCCGAGACCAGGCCGTTGGAGCGGCCGTCGCTGCTCTCCGCGCTGATCGCCGGGCGCGGCGCGACGCTCGTCGCGGTGGCCGTCCTCGGCCTCGCGCTGTGGCGCCTGGCGTTCGTTCTCGGCGGCGTCGACCCCGACAGCGACGCGTACGGTCACCACGCCATCGCGCGGCAGATCCTCGTGGCGCCGCGCGATCTCACCGTGCACTGGGTGTGGCTGCCGTTCTGGCACTATTTCCAGGCCGGCGCGATCGCCATCGGGGCCACCATGCAGACGATTCGTCTGCTGAACGTGGTGCTCGGCGCGGCGATCCCCCTCACGCTCTACGCGCTCCTTCGCCTCCATCGTCGCGACGTCCGCCCGCTCGACCCGGCGCCCACGATCGCCGCGCTCCTGACGGGGCTCTCGCCGATCAGCATGCAGATGGCGACGACCGGACAGACCGAGCCGCTGTTCGCGCTCCTCGTGCTGGTCGTGGCCCTCGCGCTCGCCCGCGGGAGCCACGCCGTCGCAGCCATCGCGCTCTCGGTCGCGGTCCTGCTGCGCTACGAGGCATGGTCGATCCCGCCGGCGCTCGCGGTCTACCTGCTGCTCGCGCGGGTCCCGTTCGTGCGCGCGCGTCTCCGCCCTCACGAGCAGAACATCACGGGGCTCGCGGCGTGGGCGCCCGTGCTCGCCCCCGCGGCGGCGATCCTCGTCTGGGCCTACATCCGTCGCGACGTCGACGGCGGATGGTTCGTGTTCCTCAAGGCCACGCGTGAGTTCGCCAACGGCGCGCTCGGCGCCAAGAGCTCGTTCCAGCTCGGCCGCAAGCAGGTGATCGAGGACCTGCAGTACTACGCGATCCACGTCCCGTGGCGAGTCGTCGGGTACCCGATGCTCCTCGTTCCGCTCGGCATCGTGCGCACGTTCCGCCGCGACGGGCTCCGCTTCTTCGCCATCTTCGGCGCGGCCCTCTCGTTCATTACGCTCACCTGGCTGATGCGCTCGTCGCTCGGCCTCGACCGCCACTTCGTGGTGTTGGTGCCGTTCTACGCGACGATGATCGCCAACGGCATCGTGACGATCGGCGACCTCATCGATCGGTTCACGCAGAAACCCCTGCGCGTCTCGGTGCACGCCTTCGGCGTCTCCGGCGCCCTCCGCGCCGCGGCGATCGCCGGGCTCGCGTGCGCGGTGATCGGCAACACCTGGAGCATCCTCGACGTGTGGATGCGCGACTGGCGCAACGCGAGCCAGGGCGCGTGGCCCGACCGCCGCGAGATCGCCAACAAGCTCCGCGACCTCGACGGCCAGATCTTCTGCGACGAGCCGACCGTGGAGCTCCTGAGTGGCGTCGACCGCCATCGCTTCGACCGCCGCCTCCTCGACGATCCGCGCGCGAGCAGCTGGATCCGCGACGCACGCACGAGGGGCCCGGTCTACGTCGCGACGTGGGCGGTGAAGCTCGACCGCCTCGCGCTCAAGGGCCCGATCCTCGTGCGCTCGCCCGGCAGCTCCGGCAACAGCGGCTTCGTGCTCGTCCGCGTCGATTAGCTCGAAGCGGTGGGGATCCACAGCGACGCGGTGACGCCGGCGCCCGGCGCGCGCGTGGCGACCCGCAGCTCTCCCCCGTGGAGGAACGCCGCGCGCTGGGCGATCGAGAGTCCGAGGCCGACGCGTCCGCGCTTGGACGTGGCGAACGGGTGACCGAGCTCGCCGCGGGTGGGGGCGATGAGGCCCGGTCCGTCGTCCTCGATCGACAGGGTGACCGACGCCGGGCCACCCTCGGCGCGGATGCGGATCTCTCCGCCGTCGGTGCTCGCGTCGATCGCATTGGCCACGAGCGCGTCGACCGCGGCCTGCAGGAGCGCCTCGTCGCCGGTGCGACCGCGTCGCGCGTCCCGCGCGCCCTCGAGGCGCAGCGTGACGCCGCGGCCGCGCGCGC
>JALHOE010000009.1 GCA_022843175.1 Deltaproteobacteria bacterium | reverse complement strand
CCCCGGCTCGCCGCTGTCGCGCATCGTGCCGCCGGTGCGCCCCGGACCGCGTCACGCGTGCCCGCTCACGATCGAGCCGGGCGTCGCGTTCGGGCCCGTGCTCCTCGGCGAGACGCTCGCGGATCTCGAGCACGCGGGGCTCACGGTGAAGCGGATCAGCGCCACCCACGCAGAGGTCTCGCTCGCCGGCGGCGGCACGCTGAAGGTCACGCTGTGCGAGGGGAAGATCATCGACATCTGGATCGACGACCTCCGCCTCGCCCCCGCGTGCGTGGCGTACGGCGGCACCACCTTCGCGCCGGCGATCCCGCGCGAGGATCTCGAGAAGGCCCTCGGCGGCTGCACCGAGACCGCGCCGCGCATCGGCGGCGCCTTCGAGCGCTGTCAGGACGGCGGCGTGTACGTCGGCCACGGCCTCGGCACGTTCCTCCAGATCCGCGTGCGTCCGAAGAGCCTCCCGTTCGACAACGCGTGCGCCATCGCCACCGACGACGGGAGCGAGATCGCGCTCGCGACCGCCGACCGGAACATGATGCTGCAGAAGACGCTCAACCTGCCGGAGCTGAGCCCGTACTGGCACGTCAAGCTGCCGGGTCGCGATCCGCTGCGCATCGTCAAGACGCCGCTCGTGCCGGAGCAGTCGCTGATGATGTTCGGCTCACCGGTGGTGTGGATCGACGAGGCAGAGGCCAAGAAGGGCACCGCGTTCCTCCGGATCACCGGCCTGCACGCCACCAAGACGAAGGCGACGCTGACGTTCGAGTATCCGATCGAGGGCGTCGTCGGCACCGCGACGTTCGCGCATCAGTTCGAGTGGCGACTCGAGCGCGGCGAGGTGCACGAGCGCTAGAGCGACAAACGGTTTGGACCCGTCGCGAGCCCCGCAAGCTTTCGTGAGATTCGCGCCGCACGGACTGGAGGGCGACGAAGGCGTAGCAGCGCTACGTTGAGGAGCCCGGAGGGAGTACGGCGCGAAGATCGCGGAAGATCGCGGGGCGCACTAGGGTTCAAACCGTTTGTCGTTCTAACGCTCGATGATCCACGCGTTGGTCACGGTGCCGCTCGCCAGCGCGTCGCAGCCCTCGACCTGGTGATAGGTCTGCACCTGCGAGCCGGGCGCGGTGTCGCGACAGGCCTCGGCGGAGGCGGGGGTGCCGTTCGCGCAACGCACGTCGGCGTGGAAGCAGACCTGCAGCGTGGCCGAACCCTCGTGGGAGACCGAGCAGGTGATCTCGTTCGCGCGCGCCATGGCGCAACGCACGTGACCATCGACCGGCTCGCCCCCCGCGCGGGGGGCGAACACGACCGACGCGTCGACGACCGCGGGCCGCGGGGTGGTCGCGCAACCGACCAGAACCGCCGCGACCAGCGCTCTCACTTCAATACCCAGTGCTGCCGTAGCCGCCGCTCCCGCGCGCGGTATCGTCGAGCGCTTCGACGATGCGCAACTCGGCGTGTGAGTGTCGAGATACCACCAGCTGCGCGATGCGCTCGCCGGGCATGACGTCGGCGGCGTCGCTCCCGAGGTTCACCATCAGCACCTTGATCTCGCCGCGGTAGTCCGCGTCGATCGTGCCCGGCGAATTGAGGATGGTGAGGCCGCGACTCCACGCGAGCCCGCTGCGCGGACGAACCTGCCCCTCGTACCCGGGCGGCAGCGCGATCGCGATGCCGGTCGGGACCAGCACGCGGGCGAGCGGCGCGATCGTCAGCGGCCCGTCGATGGCGGCGACGAGGTCCATGCCCGCGGCGAGCGGCGTCTGGTACTGGGGCAGCGCGACCTTGACCTGGCCGACGCGGCGCACGTGCACCACGACGTTGTCGATGTTCGGGGCGGCGGTGGTGGAGGCCTCGAGCTCCTTCTCCGGCTGGGTCTGGGTGCCGACCCCGCGGAGGAACGGCGACGGCCGGGCCAGCGGCGTGGCGGCGCCGGTGTCGGGGCCGAAGCGGGGCGCGATCCGCGACGTCGTGTCGTCGGGCAGCGGATCGGCGTCCATCGTCTGCTCGTACTTCGGCTGGGGCGGCTGGAAGTCCGGCGTAATCGACGCGACGCGGGGCGCCGGGATCGATGGGGCCCTCGGCGGGCTGCTCGGGCGCGGCGGGCCTTTCGGCGGGTTGCTCGGCACGGTAGAGCCCTACGTTGACCCCGCCCCGGCCAAAAGGGCCGGGAACCGATTGACCGAAGGGCACCCCTGTGCTTTCCTTCGCGCCCCCTTCGCCGACCCATGGCGAGCTCTGGAGCCCGTTCGATGAATACCGCCCCGCAGATTCAGGCCCTCGAGGCCGCGCAGATCCGCAAGGACATCCCCGAATTCCGCAACGGCGACACCGTTCGCGTCCACTACAAGATCGTCGAGGGCGACAAAGAGCGCGTCCAGATCTTCCAGGGCCTCGTGATCAAGCAGCACCGCAACGGCGCGCGCAGCACGTTCACGGTCCGCAAGATCTCGTTCAACGTCGGCGTCGAGCGCATCTTCCCGCTCTACTCGCCCCGCATCGACAAGATCGAGATCACCGGCAAGGGCGTCGTCCGCCGCTCGCGCCTGTTCTATCTCCGCGAGCTGCAGGGCAAGGCCGCCCGCCTCCGCGACCAGAAGGACGCCTGATCTTCTTCCGTTCGTGCACCGCCCTCTCGCTCGCGCGGGGGGGCGTTGCCGTTTTTGCTGTGCGAAGCTAGGCCCGCCATGGCGCACGAAGGTCACGACCACGACCACGATCATGACCACGACGACGCGGCCCATGAGTCGAGCGTGTCGTCCTTCGCGGCGCCCCCGCCGCCGCCGGCCGCGTTCGAGCGCTGCGCCCGGGTGCTCCACGTCGATCCGATCGGCGGCGCCGCCGGCGACATGCTCATCGCCGCGTTCCTCGATCTCGGCGTACCCGCCGAGGTGATCGAGCGCGCCGTCGCCGCGACCGGCCTCACCGGCTACCGCCTCGAGCTCGGCCGCCGCGACAAGCACGCGATCGCCGCTCGCTCGTTCGACGTCGTGGTCGAGGGCGAGCAGCCGGCGCGCGACTACGCAGCGATCAAGGTGCTCCTCGACGGCGCGCCGCTCGACGCGCGGGTCAAGGAGATCGCCCAGCGCGTCTTCCTCCGGCTCGGCGAGGCCGAGGCCAAGGTGCACCGGCAGCCGCTGTCGCGCGTGCACTTCCACGAGGTGGGCGGCGTCGACGCCATCGTCGACATCGTCGGCGCGTCCGCCGCGATCGCGCACCTCGGCGACGGTCTCGGCGTCTCGATCGGCGCGCTGCCGATGGCGGGCGGCACGACCCGGGGCGCGCACGGTGCGATCCCCCTGCCCGCGCCGGCCACCCTCGAGCTCATGATCGGCTTGCCGGTGCGCGACGCCGCGATCGTCGGCGAGCTCGTCACCCCGACCGGCGCCGCGCTGCTCCGCGCCTTCAGCGAGCTCTTCCCCTGCAAGCTCGGCGGATGGCCCGCGTTCACCCCGCGCGCGATCGGCTACGGCGCGGGACGGCGCGATCTCGCCGATCGACCGAACGTCGTTCGCCTCGTCCTCGGCGACCCGCCGAGCCACGCACGCGCGACGCAGATGGTGGTGCTCGAGGCCAACCTCGACGACGCGACGGGCGAGGTCGCCGCGATCGCGATCGAGGCGCTCCTCGCCGGCGGCGCGCGCGACGCGTGGGCCCAGCCGATCACCATGAAGAAGGGGCGCCCGGCGATGACCGTCGCCGTGCTCTGCGACGTCGACCGGGCCGACGCGCTCGCGCGCGCACTGCTCGCCGAGACGGGCTCGCTCGGCGTCCGCCGGAGCGAGGTCTCGCGCGTCGAGCGGCCCCGCCGGTTCGTCGAGGTCGAGACCGAGTACGGCGTAGTGACAGTAAAAATCGCCGATGGAGACGGACTCCCGCCCGTCGTCCACCCCGAGCTCGATGTGTGTCGAACACGCGCTGCGGAGCACCATGTGCCCGTCCGCGAGGTGATTCGCGCCGCCATCGTTGCGACCCGTTTGTGACAGCAGCGTCACGCGGCCGATTCTGCGTGCGTGTGGTTATTCGGACCGGCGAACGGCCGACGTCTCGAGGAGGTCCATGTCGAGCGCCGGCTGCTCGACGGTCTTCGCCAGGTCGAGCGCCTCGACCGCGCGGATCGCCTGGCGCATGCGCTGCGAGTCCCGCTCGCCAATCGCGCGGATCAGCTCGGGGTTCACCTTTCCCTTCCACGTCGCCTCGGCGTCCATCGGCGGCTCCACCCGCGCGGAACGCCGGGGCGGTGGCGCCGTCGTCACGCGGCGGAGCGCGGCGTGCGGCTTCGCGGTCGGCAGCTTCCGCGGCGCCGGGGCCTCGAAAAGCGCAGCCTCCTCGAGCTTCACGTCCACCTCGGCAGGTGGCTTCGGCGCCTCCTTGGCGAACGGCGACCGCATCGGGCGCGTGAAAGTGGACTCCTCCCACTCACTGGGGGACGGCAGAGGTGCGACACACCGCAGGCGCGACGACGAGTCGAGCATCGCCGCTCCGTCCTGCACGTGCCGCGCCGGCCGCGCCGAGCATTGCGACACGCCCATCCCCCTCCTAGAGAGCACCCATGAACACTTCGGACGTGGTGTCGTCGTCCCAAGCCAGGCCTGCAACCACCGAGCAGACCTCCATCCTCGACCCCTCGGACGTCTTCGCCCCGCGCCACATCGGCCCGCGCGAGCCGGAGATCGCCGAGATGTTGAAGGCGCTCGGCTACGCGAGCCTCGAGGCGCTCACCGACGCGACGGTGCCCGCGTCCATCCGCATGACGCGCCCGCTGCAGCTCGACACCGGGCCCTCGCCCCGCGGCGAGGCCGAGCTGCTCGCCGAGCTTCGCTCGATCGCCGAGCAGAACGCGGTGTTCCGTTCGTACATCGGCACCGGCTACCACGACTGCATCACCCCGCCGGTCATCCAGCGCAACATCCTCGAGAACCCCGGCTGGTACACGCAGTACACGCCCTACCAGGCCGAGATCGCGCAGGGGCGCCTCGAGGCGCTCATCAACTTCCAGACGATGATCGCCGACCTCACCGGCCTCCCGCTCGCCGGCGCGTCGCTGCTCGACGAGGCGACGGCGGCCGCCGAGGCGATGGCGATGTGCCACTCGATCAACGGTCGCAAGCGGTTCTTCGCTGCCGATCACTGCCACCCGCAGACGCTCGCCGTCGTGCGCACCCGCGCAGAGTCGCTCGGCATCGAGCTCACCGTCGGCGACGTCGCGAGCATCGCGTGGACCGACGACCTCGCCGGCGTGCTCGTGCAATACCCCACGACCGACGGCGCCGTCCTCGATCACCGCCCCCTCATCGCCAAGGCCCACGCCAACGAGTCGCTCGTCGTGGTCGCCGCCGATCTCCTCGCGCTCGCCGTGCTCGCCTCGCCCGGCGACATGGGCGCCGACATCGCGGTCGGCTCGGCGCAGCGCTTCGGCGTGCCCATGGGCTTCGGTGGCCCGCACGCCGGCTACATCTCGACCAAGAGCGACTACGCGCGCAAGCTCCCCGGCCGCATCATCGGCGTGTCGCGCGACGCGCAGGGCGGCCTCGCGTATCGCATGGCGATCCAGACGCGCGAGCAGCACATCCGCCGCGAGCGCGCGACGAGCAACATCTGCACGGCGCAGGCCCTGCTCGCGATCATGGCCGGCTTCTACGCCGTCTATCACGGGCCCGAGGGGCTCCGTCGCATCGCCGAGCGCGTGCACGCGTTCACCGCGCTCCTCGCCAAGGGCCTCGAGAAGGCCGGGCACAAGGTGGCGCCGGGCACGTTCTTCGACACGCTGCGCGTCACCTCGAAGACCAGCGGCGTACTCGCCGCCGCGCAGAAGAAGCAGATCAACCTCCGCGACTTCGGCGACGGCACCATCGGCATCTCGCTCGACGAAGCGGTCACCCGCAAGGACGTGAGCGAGCTGCTCGCCGTCTTCGGCGTCACCACCTCGCCCGACGCGCTCCTCCGCGAGGCCTCCGTCGCGTTCCCCGCGGGGCTCGCGCGCACCACGGCGTACCTCACCCATCCGGTCTTCCACAGCCACCGCTCCGAGACCGAGCTGCTCCGCTACATCAACGTGCTGCGCAACCGCGACCTCTCGCTCGCGCACTCGATGATCGCGCTCGGCAGCTGCACGATGAAGCTCAACGCCACGAGCGAGATGCTCCCGGTCACCTGGCCGGAGTTCGGCAAGCTCCATCCGTTCGCGCCGGCGGAGCAGACCCGCGGCTATCAGCGCATCTTCAAGGACCTCGAGACCTGGCTCGCCGAGATCACCGGCTTCGCCGGCGTGTCGCTCCAGCCGAACGCCGGCTCGCAGGGCGAGTACGCGGGCCTCCTCGTCATCCACGCGTATCACGCGGCGCGCGGCGAGGGTCACCGCAACATCTGCCTCATCCCCGACAGCGCGCACGGCACCAACCCGGCGAGCGCGGTCATCGCGGGCATGAAGGTCGTGGCCGTCGCGTGCGACGAGCAGGGCAACGTCCGGGTCGACGACCTTCGCAAGAAGGCGGCCGAGCACGCCAAGGATCTCTCCTGCTTGATGATCACCTACCCGTCCACCCACGGCGTGTTCGAGGAGGCGATCAAGGACATCTGCGCGATCGTCCACGAGCACGGCGGCCAGGTATACATGGACGGCGCCAACATGAACGCGCAGGTCGGCCTCTGCCGCCCGGGCGACATCGGCGCCGACGTCTGTCACCTCAACCTCCACAAGACGTTCTGCATCCCGCACGGCGGCGGTGGCCCGGGCATGGGCCCGATCGGCGTCGCCAAGCACCTGCAGGCGTTCCTCCCCGGCCACCCGGTCGTGCGCCCCGACTCCGCGGGCGAAAAGGCCGTCGGCGCGGTGTCGGCGGCGCCCTATGGCTCGCCGAGCATCCTCACCATCTCGTGGGTGTACATCGCGCTGATGGGCAGCGTCGGCCTCACGCGCGCGACGCGGGTCGCGATCCTCAACGCCAACTACATGGCCAAGCGCCTCTCGGAGCACTACCCGGTGCTCTACCTCGGCAAGAACGGCACCTGCGCGCACGAGTTCATCCTCGACGTGCGGCCGCTCAAGAAGGCCGCCGGCATCGAGGTCGACGACTTCGCCAAGCGCCTCATGGACTACGGCTTCCACGCGCCGACGATGTCGTTCCCGGTCCCCGGCACGCTGATGATCGAGCCCACCGAGAGCGAGTCGAAGGCCGAGCTGGACCGCTTCTGCGAGGCGATGATCAGCATCCGCAACGAGATCCGCGCGATCGAAGAGGGCCGCATGGACCGCGCGGACAACCCACTCAAGCACGCGCCGCACACCGCGCGCGCGATCACGGCCAAGGACTGGAACCACGCCTACGACCGCGAGCTGGCCGCGTTCCCCGCGCCGTGGGTCCGCGAGGCCAAGTTCTGGCCGGCCGTGGGCCGCATCGACAACCCGTTCGGCGACCGCAACCTCGTCTGCATCTGTCCGCCGGTGTCGGCGTACGACGCGGCTTGAGTTGCGCAACGTCCTCCTCGCCGTCGCGACGCTGTCGGTCGCGTTGATCGGCGCCCTGCTCGTCGACCGCACCGTGCTCTGGCCGCGGAGAGAGGCGCGCGCGCTGGTCGAAGCGGCGCGCCCGCACACCTCGTCGTCGAACGAGGCCGACTGGCTCCGCGCCGAAGCGCTGCTCGCGCGGGCCGAGCTGCTCCACCGACACGAGGAGATCGCCCGGCTCCGCGCGCAGATCGCCGCCCAGCGGGCCACCTCCAACCAGCGCGACGAGGCGATCCGCGCCGCCGCCCTCGACGGCTGCCTGCGCGGGCTCGAGAAGGCCGGCCACGTCGCCGAGGCCGCGAAGCTGCGCGCGGACACCGCCTCGAAGCGAGAGCTGCACGTGCGGTGCATGCAGGTGCAGCTCTCGCTGTTGTCTGTTGCGCCGAGCGCGGCCGCGAGCCCATGATCCGCCCGTGCCGCCGCCCTCGCCCTACAACCTGAACAAGTGGCTGATCGGCGGCTCGGTCCTCCTCGTCGGAGCCGGCCTCCTCACCTCGCTCCGCGCACAGCGCAGGGGCGGCGGGTTTCTCATCGAGAAGGACACGCCCGCGGCGGACGCCGGCGTCGCCGACACCCACCCGGCCGCCGAGGCCGCTCTGGACGCGACGGGCGAGTGAGGTACGGCGCGATCGATCGGCTGCGCGGGATCGTGATGGTCCTGATGGCGCTCGATCACGCGCGCGACTTCTTCGGCGACGGGCGGCGCGATCCCACGGCCCTCGCGACCACGACGCTGCCGCTGTTCTTCACCCGGTGGATCACCCACTTCTGCGCGCCGGTCTTCGTGCTGCTCGCCGGCACCTCGGCCTACTTGATGCTCGCCCGCGGGGACTCGCGGAGCGCGGTGTCGAAGTTCCTCGTCACCCGCGGCCTGTGGCTCATCCTGCTCGAGGTCACGGTCATTCGGGTCGGCTGGTTCTTCGACATCACCTGGCGATTCACCGCGCTGCAGGTCATCTGGGCGATCGGGTGGTCGATGATCGGGCTCGCCGCGCTGGTGTTCCTCCGCCCGCGCGTCGTCGGGGCGATCGGCGTCGCCACCATCGCGCTCCACAACCTGCTCGACCACCACGCGCTCGGCCCCAAGTGGCTCGCCTCGATCCTCCACGCGCCGGGGCTCTTCGAGCCGGCCAGCGGCTACCGGGTGTTCGTCGTCTACCCGCTCATCCCGTGGGTCGGCGTGATCGCCGCGGGCTTCGCGCTCGGCACGGTCGTGAACGAGCGCAAGAAGCTCCTCTGGCTCGGCGCGGCGGCGACTGCCGCGTTCGTCGTCGTTCGCGGGCTCAACCGCTACGGCGATCCGCGCCCGTGGAGCGGTGAGCTCCACCCCGTGCTGTCGTTCCTCAACTGCCAGAAGTACCCGCCGTCGCTCGCGTACCTGTTGATGACGCTCGGGCCGGCGCTGATCGCGCTGGCCCTCCTCGAGAAGCGCGAGTGGAAGCCCTTCGAGGTGATCGGGCGCGTCCCGCTCTTCTATTACATCGCGCACCTCTACCTGCTGCACACGCTGGCGCTCCTCGGCGCGTGGTGGCTCCGCGGCGAGAGCATCCTCGGCAAGCCGTTCTTCGCGGGCGGCGGCGTGCGCGCGGGGCTGCCCGGCGTCTACTTCGGTTGGCTGCTCGCGCTCGCGATCCTCTACCCGCTGTGCCGCTGGTACGCGGCGCTCAAGCTGCGGCGGCGCGATGTGTGGGTGCTGCGCTACCTGTGATCGAAGCGCTTCTGCATCCCCTGGAACATCGCGAGGAAGTCCGGATCGCGGCGGTCGGTCTCGCGGGCCCAGCGCGAGAGGCGGAACTGGAGCGCCGACTCGAACATGATCCACAGCGACTCGTCGGGGATGCGTCGCGGCTTCTCGGCGAGCTCGTCGGGCGTCGACAGCACGGTGTCGTAGCTCTTCGTCGAGATGCCGTGCCCGGTGAGGAGCGGGGTGAGGAAGGTGACGCCCGGATCGTAGCCGCCGCCCGGCGCAGGATCGCGGACGACGCAGTTGATCTCGCTCGCCGCGTTGCGGTGCATCGACGGCGGCCGGAACGTGTGCTCGGCGACCTCCCACCGGCCGGGGAACACCACGAAATCGGCCACGGCGCGACCGTGGTCATCGAGCGGCGCGGTGAGCACGGTGTGGATCGAGGGGTCGGGGTGATCGAAGTTGACGGTGCCCATCGCGTTGAACAGCGAGAGGTCGTAGACGAACGGCGCCGGCTTGCCGTGCCAGGCCACGACGTCGAACGGCGAGTGCTCCTGCATCGCGGCGAAGAGGCGGCCGCCCGCCTTGGTGACGAACTGATAGCCGTTGGGGCACAGACGATCCTCGAACGACGCGACCGGCGCGCGGAGGTGGCGCTCGTCGGCGAGCCCGTTGGAGCCGAGCGGTCCGCGCTCGGGGAGCTTGAGGCGGGTGCCGAACACCTCGAGCATCCACCCGCGCGAAGCGCCGCTCGGCATGCCGACGGTGAACTTGATCGCGCGTGGGATCATCACCGCGCTCCCCGGCGCGGCGCGCAACCAGCCGAGCTCGGTGCGGATGTCGAGCACGCCCTGCTGCGGGACGATGAGCAGGTCGCCGTCGGCGTTGGCGAAGCAGCGGTCGTTCATGTCCGCGTCGCCCGAGTAGAGGTGCACGGCGAAGCCCGGTCCGTGAGTGGGCTCGCCCGACGCGCCGAGCGTGACGAGGCCGTCGAGGAAGTCTCCCTCTCGCGGCTCGAGCGGGCGCCACCGTGTGCGGTTCGGCTCGACGTCGGTGAGCTCCCCCGCGAACCGCGCCGACGGCAGCGGCAACAGCGGCCCGTGAGAGAACGACGGCCGGATGCGATAGAGCCACAGGCGCAGGTTGTCGCTGCGACGGCTGGTGAACGGCGTGAGGTTGACGAGCTCGGGATAGAGCCCGCGCGGCGCCGGCCGGGGCGTGTTCTGGTTCCTCGGCAGGGCGCCCTCGAGCGCCTCGGACTCGTGGACGCCGAACGCGTCGGGCATCGTCTCGATCGCGTCCGGGCCGCGCACCGGGGTCGACACGACCTCGGGCGGCGCGAAGGCCCCTTCGAGCACCGCGCGAACGAGCTCCTTGTCGAGGGGCGTCGCCGCGAGCACGCGCGCGATCCCCTCGCGCCCCATGCCGAGCGCCGCGAGCGAGCGCGGCGCGTGGGTCCTTCGGGCGAGCGCCTCGAGACCGGCGATCGGATCGACGACCCCGAGCGCGCGGGAGATCGCCAGCATGGCGCGCGGCGACGACGTGGCCATCGCGCGCGCGACGTGCGGCAGGATCGCCGCGTGCGTCGCGGCGTGGGGGAGGCCGAACATCCCGCCGAGGACGTGACACAGCTTGTGGTGCGGGCCGGCGCCGCCGTCGGCGAAGGCGATGCCCGCGAGGTACGCTCCCTCGAGCGCGTCGGAGCGCGCGTCCTCGTCGTCGAGCTGCACGGCGAGTCGGCGGAGCGCCGACGAGAGCAAACCGAGCGCGTCCTCGGCGACCCGCTCGGTCGCGCGATCGCTGTCGAGCCAGAGCGCCTCGACCGCGTGAGCCATCGCGTTCCACAAGCTGTTGACGGTGATCCCTCGCGCGAGGCCGTGCGTGAGCAGCGGATCGTAGATCACGAGCGACGGGCGCACGCGCTCGTCGCGCCCGGTGCGCTTCTCGGAGGCCTCGGTGATGCCGTAGACCGGCGTCATCTCCGAGCCGGAGTACGTCGTCGGCACGACCACGACGCGCAGGGCTCCGCCGAGCGCCAGCGCCTTGGCGAGACCGATCGCCGACCCGCCGCCGAACGCGACCACACCGTCGGCCGCGATCCGCTCGGCCGCCTTGCGCGCGCGCCCGACGATCTCGGCCGGCACATGCTCGCGCGCCTCGGCGAAGACCTCGGCGGAGAGCTGGCGCGCGAGCTCGCTCGCGTCGGCTCTCCGCCCCGGCGTGCTCACAACGAGAATCCGCTGCAGGGACAGGGGCGCGATGTGCTCGGCGATCCGCTTCGACGCTCCCGCGCCGAATACGATCCGTGTGGCACCGCGCTGCACCGTGAACGATCTGGCCATCGTGGTGGCCCGAGTCTACTTTCCTCGCCCGCACCTCACGAGGCCCAAAGATGAAGCTCTACTTCCACCCCGCATCCACCACCTCCCGCCCGATCGTCCAGTTCTGCGCCGAGAACAACATCCCGCTCGAGCTCGAGGTCGTCGACCTGATGACCGGCGCGCACTACCAGCCGCCGTTCTCCTCGCTCAATCCCAGCAACCAGGTGCCGGTGCTCAAGGACGGCGACTTCGTGCTCACCGAGGTCTCGTCGATCCTCAAGTACCTCGCCGACAAGCACGACTCGGCCGCCTACCCGAAGGACCTCAAGAAGCGCGCGCGGGTCAACGAAATGATGGACTGGTTCAACACCGGCCTCATGCGCGAGTGGGCCTACAACCTCATCTACCCGCAGGTGTTCGAGCACCACAAACGCCCCGGCAACGACGTGCACCAGGGCGTCGTCGACTGGGGCAAGGAGAAGGCGGAGCGCTGGCTCACCATCCTCGACAAGCACCTCCTCGGCGATAAGAAGTTCCTCGCCGGCGACGAGCTCACCATCGCCGACTACTTCGGCGCGCAGGTGCTCTCGGCCGGCGATCTCATCGGCGTCAACCTCGCCAAGTTCCCGAACGTCGATCGCTACATGAAGACGATGCGCGCGCGTCCGGCCTGGAAGAAGACCAACGAGGTCATCGAGGGCTTCGCCGCGTCCCTCAAGGACAAGCCGTTCACGACGATCGCTTGATCTCGGCGGCGCGCCGGCGCAGCGACGCGTCGGCGCGCAGTCTGTATTTCTCGACCCGGTGGGTCGGCGTCCGGGGGAGCGCGTCGACGAACACGACGAACCGCGGCACCTTGCTCGCGGCGAGGCGTTCCCGACACCAGTCGGCGAGCGCCTCGGCGGTGAGCGCGCCGCGCGGCACGACGGCCACGAGGATGTCGTCCTCGCCGAGCTCCGACGGCACCGCGATCGCCGCCGCTTCGAGCACCAACGGGTGCTCGCCGATCACCCGATCGAGCTCCGCACCGGACACGTTCTCGCCGCGCACGCGGATGATGTCCTTCTTGCGGGCGACGAACCAGAAGTAGCCGCGCTCGTCTCGCCGGCCGAGATCTCCGGTGCGGAACCACCCGCCCTCGAACGCGGCGGCCGTCTGCTCGGGCTCGCGGTAGTAGCCGAGCATCACGATCGGCGTGCGCACCCACAGCTCGCCGGTCTCGCCGTCCGGCACCTCTTGGCCTGCGTCGTCGACGACCTTCATCTCGGCGAACGGCAGCGCGTGATCGGGGTGACGGCTCGGCTTGCCCATGCTCCCGACCCGGTGCGGCCCCTCGAACGGGTTGTTGAGCACCCCCGGCACCTCGGACATGCCGTAGCCCTCGATCAGCGTCGGCACGGCGAAGTCCTCGCGAAACACCTGGTAGGTCTCGGCGGTGAACGGGGCGCCGTAGATCTTGGTGAGCGCGTGGCCGGGCACGTACTCGCTGCGCGGGCGCCGCATCAGGATGGTGGTGACCGCGGCGAGCGTGTTCACCTCGGTGGCGCCGCTCTCCTTCACCGTGCGCCAGAACTGCGACGCCGAGAACCGCGGCTCGAGGATGAGGGTGGCGCCCGCGGCGAGCGCGCCCGCGAACGAATAGAAGAGCGCGTTGACGTGGAACATCGGCAGCACGCACAACAGCCGGTCGTGCGGCGCGAGGTGCATCCGCTCGACGAAGCCCTCGCCCGCGAGGACGACGTTGCGCTGCGAGTGCATCACGCCCTTGGGGAAGCCCGTGGTGCCCGAGGTGTAGATGAAGACGCAGGCCCGGTCGGCGCGGCCGACGTCCGGTGCGCTGCCCGGCGACGGCGGGTCCTCGGTGGAGACGAAGAACGGCGCGGCGAACGCGGCGGCCGCGGTGTCACGCAGCGCCGGCGAGGTGAGAATGCCCTTCACGGCCGCGTGCTCGAGGACGTAGCGCGCCTCTTCGACGCCGTAGTCCGGGTTGATCGGCACCATGATCGCGCCGAGGCGCGCGAGGGCGAAGAAGGTGATCAGCGTGGACGGGTGGTTCTGCGTCATCACGCCGACCCGATCGCCGGGGCCGACCCCGCGCGCCGCGAACGCCGCCGCCGCGCCCTCCGCCAGCGAGACCATCTCTCCGTAGGTGATCGTCCCCCCGCGGTGCACGACGAACGCGCGCTCCGGCGCCACCGCCGCCCGCGCCTCGAGGACCGAGCGCAGCGTGCCGTCGTGCGGCGGGTAGAGCTGCAGGACCTCGAGCGGCGTCATTTCTTCCGCAGCTTGCCGCGGGCGTGGGCCGTCGCCTCTTCCTCGACGCGGTGCCACACCTCGCGGGCGATCGGCTGACGCATCTCCTCGAGCGCGTGACCGACGAGACCCACCGCGCGCGCCATGACGCCGATGCCGCGGCACGCCTCGGGCGGGAGCTTCATCTCGCAGCAGATCGCGCCGATGGCGCCGGTCGCGTTGATCGGAAGCGGGCGGCCCGCGCGCTTGCCCGCGCGGCGCGACACGAGGCGCATGAGCTCGACGTACGGGCCGTGGAAGCCGGTGGCCCGCGCGATCGCGAACAGCTTGCGCGCGCGGGGATCGAACGGTTTGTGGATGGGGTGCCCGAGGCCGGGCACCACCCGCTGTGCGCTCACGATTTCATTCGCGATGGCGACGCTCGGCTCGGCGTCGACGAGGGCGGCGGAGAGCATCTTGGCGACGCCCTCGATCGAGCCCACGAACACGCTGCCGAGGCCGAGGAGCCCCGCCGCGACCGACGCCTGCAGGGCCTCGGGCGCGCCGGTGTGGGTGAGGCGCGTGGCGAGCGACGACGGCACGATGCCGTGCTCGACGAGGGTGACGAGCATCGCCTCGAACATCCGCGACTCGCGCTTGTTGGGGAGGCGGCCGACGATCTCGAGGAAGCCCATGTCGCCGAGCGACACCTTGCCGATCAGCTCGCGGACCAGGTCGTAGCCAAAGACGCCGATTTGATCGGCGGTGCTCCACGCGATGTCGGATCGGAGCGCCATCCCCTCGTTCTACATCACTTCGCGCTCAGTACACGTCGCTGAGCGTCACCTTCACCGGGCCGCCGGTGGAGGTGAACGTCATCTCCGCGTAGACCCGCTCGGTCCCGGCGGGGCACGAGGCGGAGACGTAGACGTAGACGTACTTCGCGCTCCCATCGGGGACGACCTGGACGACGAGGCCGTCGCCCGCGGGCGCGATCGACAGGAGCTTGCCGCCATAGACCGGCGTCGTGAGCGGCGTCTTGCCGTACTTCGCGCCGGCGAGGCCGGGCTTGTCGAGCTTGAGCTCGAGGAACGAGCCCGTCGCGCCCGTCTTCCAGGCGGCGCTCGCCTTGATCGTCGCCGCGAGGCCGGCGCACATCGCCGGTGGGGGCAGCGGGTCGACGACCATGTAGCTCGGCGGGGTGGGCACCGAGGTCGGCGTCACGGTGGTGGCGCTCGGCGCGGTCGTGGTGGTGGTCGCGGTCGTCGTCGGATCCGGGTTGGTGTTCGCCTTCTTCATTTTGGTCGGATCCTCGGGGCGGATCGAGACCGGATCCTCGCGCGAGCACGCGCTCGCCGCGGCGATCGCCACGAGCGCGGCGAGGCGCTCGGTGGTGCGGGCGCGCGGCGACGAGGACGAAGCCGCGTTCGGCGGCGGGAGGACCTCGGGAAGCAGCTTCAAGCGACGATTGCTCATGACACCCCCAACGAAACCAGATTGCCCTCGACGTTGCGCGCGGTCTGCAGCGGCGTCGCCACCCGATCGCCGAGATCGGTGAGCGGCCGGCCGCGGCCGACCGCGCGATAGAGCCGCCGCGCGAGATCGCGGCAGCCGTCGGACACCCTCGCCTCGGTCTGCCGCATGCCCGGGAGCAGCGAGGCGATCAACGCGTCGTCGTCGGGGTTGCCCGACTCGACGTGATCGATGATCGCGTCGAGCACGCGCGCGCCGTCCTCGGTGAGCTGCCTGCTCAGGGCCTTGCCCTCGGCGAGCCACTCGGGCCGGAACACCGCGGGGTGGAACTTGCGGCACACCTCGAGATCGAAGCGGGTGCCCATGATGCGGTTGGAGAGCGCGTCGGGCGTGCCGGACACGTCTGCCGACCCACCGAAGTTGCGGACGTGGAACAGCTGCATCGAGAGCCCGAACACCCGCTCCACCGCGGGCGACGCGAGCGAGTAGTCGTACTGCATCCAATCGCCGCGGCAGCGCCCCTCGGCGAGCATGCGTTGGAGCAGCGGCGTGCCTGCGTAGAGCTCGACCCGCCCGAAGTTCGACGGATACTCGGCCGCGTAGTGGAGAAACCGCACGTTGGTGCGGAGGCTCTCGAGCGTGGTGTCGGGGTCGAAGATCAGAAGGTTGAAGCACACGTAGAGGTCGAGCTCGCGCACGATCTCGATCGCCTTCTTGTTCTGCGAGGCGTGGGACCAGCGACGGAGCGTCTCGAGCCCCTGGTCGGCGTCGGTCTCGACGCCGATGTAGCAGCGGATGCAGTGGAGGCGCTCCTGCAGCACCCGGAACACGTCGCGATCGACGTCCGTCGGGCGCGCCTTGACCACCGTCGCGTAGGGACCGATGCCGCGCGCGTCGAGCGCGTCGGCGAGGGCGGTGAACCGCTCGAGGTTCTTCTTGTGACCGGGGAGGAAGAAGTTGTCGTCGTGAAAGACGAACACGTCGACGCCGCGCTCGCGCTGCATCGCGACCATCTCGTCGGCGATGCACGCGACGTCGCGCAGCCGGTAGCGCTTGCCCGGCAGGCTCTGCTCATGCCACGCGGCGATGCAGCAGAACGAGCAGTTCGCGTAGCACCCGCGGCTGCCGACGAGCGGCGCGATCGGGTGGCCGAAGCACGCCGCCGGCTCGCCACGGCGATCGGGGCGCGGCAGCCGCGACAGCTCGGGCAACGCGGCCTCGGGCGTGCGGTAGGGCTCGCCGCGCGCGTCGCGGAGGGCGAGGCCGGGGAGCTCGAGCGACTGGCCGGACGCGAGGGCGTTGGCGAGCGCGACGATCGTCTCTTCGCCCTCCTGGCGTACGACGGAGTTCACCTCGGGGAACTCGCGGAGGATGTCGTCGCTCGCGAAGGTGGCGAAGTGGCCGCCGAGCGTGATGTGCCCGCGGTAGCCGGCCTGCCGCAGCGCCATCGCGAACGCGAGGAAGTCCTGCGCGCGCCACTGGAACGCGAGCGAGATGCCGACGAGCAGCGGCGGCTCGATCGCGCGCGCGATCGCGTCGACGGCTTGGGCGAAGTCGGCGTCGCCGTTGTAGACCACGAGCTCGGAGCGGAAGCCGGCCGCGGCGAGCGACGAGGCGAGATAGCGCAGGCTCAAGTTCTCCTCGAGCTCCGGGCCCACGAGCGCGATCCAAGGCATCGAGACTCCTTTCGGTGTCAGTCGAGAACGTCCGACCCGAAGCGAGCTTACAGCTTGGGTTGTCCGGAGCCGCGAGCGTAAGCGAGCGGGTGGAGCGGTGCCCCTCGGCAACCCGATCGCTGACGACCGCGCCTGACAACCCGCTCCCTAACGGTCGCGGCTCTCGGGCGCGGCTCTCGGTCGCGGCTCTCGGTCGCGGCTCGCTCTGCGTTACGGCTCGATGCCCATGGTCTCGCAGAGGCGCATCGTGACGTCTCCCGCGCCGTCGATGCCGACGCGGATCGAGATCGTGCTGCCCTCTTCCCACGGCCACCACAGGCCGTAGCCGAAGATGGTGGGGGCGATTTGGTGCGTCATGAGGAACTGGCCCGCGCGCACTCCGCCGGTGCGCTGCGCGATGTCGCGGATGGGCTGCGGCGCGAGGCGCAGCGTGGCCTCGCTCCACTCGGTGGGCAGCACCTTGGCCATCGCACCGCGCGCCTGGGGCGCGACGTCACTGCGGAACGTGGACGCCAGCGTCATGAAGCGGTTGTCGAAGCTCCAGCCGCGCGTCGGCCAATTCTGCCGCACGTTGCCGAGAGCGGTGAGCCATTCCTGCATTCCGGCGGGCTCGCGCGTGCGGTTCACTCGCGAAAGGTAGCCCCCGGAACGATCGATGGGAAGGCCTCTGCTCAGCGGTCGATGCGAGCGGCGGCGAAGGCGGCCCCGAACCCGTTGTCGATGTTCACGACCGTCACGCCCGACGCGCACGAGGTCAGCATCGCCATCAGCGGCGTGAACCCGCCCAACGCGGTGCCGTAACCGATCGACGTCGGCACGCCGATCACCGGCCGATCGGTGAGCCCGCCGACGACGCTGGGCAGGGCTCCCTCCATGCCCGCGATCACGATCACGGCCACCGCCCGGGCGATCTCCTCGCGACGCGCGAGGATGCGATGGATGCCGCTCACGCCGACGTCGTACATGCGCAGCACGTCACGCCCGAGCGCCGCGAGCGTCTCGCACGCCTCCTCGGCGACCGGCATGTCGCTGGTGCCCGCGGCGACGATCGCGACGGGGCCCGACCCCCGCTTCTCGATCGGCTGGTTGGCGATGGTGATCGTGCGCGCGATCTCCGCGTGGCGCGCGCCGGGGAACTCGCTGAGCACCGCCACCGCTTTGTCGGGGCTCACGCGGGTGATCAGGCACGTCGACCCGTGGGCGACGATGCTCCGCGCGATGCCGACGATCTGCACCGCGCTCTTGCCCTCGCCGAAGATCACCTCGGGCACGCCCTGGCGGAGCGCGCGGTGGTGATCGACCATCGCGTAGCCGAGATCGGTGAAGGGGAGATCGCGCAGGCTCTTCATGGCCGCTTCGGTGTCGACCTCGCCGGCGGCGACGAGATCGAGCAGCGCGCGCAGCTTCGTCGGATCCATCGGCGCTCCGTAGCACGACCTCCGGCCGTCATGCGTGCGTGACAGGGGCCGAATCCGTCTCGTCGACGTGACAGTCGTCAAGACGGAGCGCTCACATGTCCCACAAACTCCGCAAATTCATTGCGCTCGGAGTTGCGCAACTTGCGCGAAAACCTGCGCGTTTGATCGTACGCTCGGAGCCGCACCGTCAGCGGATTGGTTCCGCGGGAACGGACGAGAGCGGGCCGAGCGCGAGACTTGAAGAAGGGGACGACGTGACGACTTCTCCCCCGAGGCCTCCGCAGCTCCGCCGCACGCGGGATGCGGGGATGAAAGTGCTCGCTCTCGCCGTCGCCTCGGCCGCGCTCGTCGCGTGTCTCGGCGAGATCGGCGACGGTGACGGCAAGATCGGCGGCGGCACCGGACCGGGCGGCGGGCCCGGCGGCGAGAACCCTCCCGGCGGCACCGCCGACAAGTTCACGCCGTCCGCCTCGCGCCTCCACAAGCTCACGCGCACGCAGTATCTCAACTCGCTGCGCGACGTGCTCGGTGGACCGATCACGATCGCCAAGGATGCGATCGAGGACGACTCGGAGAAGAACGGCTTCGTGTCGATCGCGATGTCGTCGGTGAGCATCTCGTCGCGCGGCATCGAGCAGTACGAGGCCGCTGCGTACTCCGCGGCCAAGCAGGTGCTCGAGAACGCCACGCGGAAGACGGCGTTCGTCGGCTGCACCCCGGCCGGCACCACCGACGCCGCCTGCACCAAGAGCGTGCTCACCAAGTTCGGCCGCCGCGCCTGGCGCCGCCCGCTCACCGACGAGGAGCTCACCAAGTGGGTCTCCATCGCGACCGACGCGCAGACCAAGCTCACGAGCTTCTACGAGGGCCTCGAGATCGCCGTGACCGGCATGCTCGCGTCGCCGCACTTCCTCTACCGCGTCGAGATCGGCGAGCCCGATCCCGAGCACGAGGGCTGGCTCAAGTACACGAACTACGAGATGGCCTCGCGCCTGTCGTTCTTCCTCAAGAACACCACGCCGGACGACACGCTGCTCGACGCCGCGGAGAAGGGCGAGCTCTCGAGCGCCGACGGCATCAAGGCGCACGTCACCCGGCTGCTCGCCGACACCGCGTCCCGCGCGGCGTTCGACGGGTTCTTCTCCGAGCTGCTCCAGCTGCAGAAGCTCGACACCATCAGCCGCGACAAGACGAAGTTCCCGCTGATGACCGCCACGCTCGGGGCGTCGATGCACGCCGAGACGCTCGCGCTCTTCGAGGACGTGGCCTTCACCCGCGACGCAGATCTCCGCGATCTGTTCGACTCGCAGACCACGTTCGTCAACGCCGAGCTCGCCGCGGTCTACGGCCTCTCCGGCGTCACCGGCACCGCGCTCCAGAAGATCACCCTGCCGAGCGACGGCATCCGCGTCGGCATCCTCGGGCAGGCCGGCTTCCTCGCGGTCAACTCGCACGTCGGCAGCTCCTCGCCCACGTATCGCGGCAAGGCGATCCGCGAGCGCTTCCTCTGCGAGTCGATGCCGCCGCCGCCGGACAACGTCCCGCCGCTGCCCGAGCCGGGGACCGGCGAGCGCGCGACCGCGCGCCAGCGCCTCGAGATGCACCGCAAGGTCGAGCCCTGCAAATCGTGCCACCAGCTGATGGATCCGATCGGCCTCGGCTTCGAGAACTTCGACGCGATCGGCGCCTTCCGCGACAAGGAGAACGCAGTGACGATCGACCCGAGCGGCGATCTCGACGGCAAGCCGTTCGCCAATCCGAAGGCGCTCGCCAGCCTGCTCAAGGCCGACCCGCGCACCGCGCCCTGCCTCGCGCGGAGCCTCTACCGCCACGCATCGGGTCACGTCGAGCAGCTCGGCGAGACGATCCCGATGAACAACATCGTGAAGACGTTCGAGGGCGACGGCTACCGCCTGCGCGCGCTCGCCCTGGCGATCGCGACGTCGGACGCGTTCCGCTACGCCACTGCTTCGACGGGAGACATGTGATGAGCCAGCGCTTGTACAACCGTCGCCAACTGCTCCGCGGGATCATGGGAGGCGCGGCGGTCTCCGTCGCGCTGCCGCTCCTCGACGGGATGCTCAACACGTCGGGCACCGCGTTCGCCGAGGGCACCCCGCTCCCCAAGCGGTTCGGCATCTTCTTCTGGGGCAACGGCGTCCGCCTCGATCGGTGGAACCCGGCCGCCACCGGCGCGGGCTACGCGCTCTCCCCCGCGCTCATGCCGCTCGCCGGCGTGAAGGACTACGTCAGCGTCGTCTCCGGCATGAACATCAAGACCGGCAACCAGCGCGGCCACCACGCCGGCTGCGTCGGCATCCTCTCCGGCGCGCCGATGATCCCGCAGGATCCGATGGGCGCCGGCTACGCGTCGACGTTCAGCGACAAGTCGGTCGACCAGTACATCGCCGCGACGCTCGGCAAGACCACCCGCTACAAGTCGCTCGAGGTCGCGATCTCGCGCAGCGTCGTCACCGGCGAGGGCACGACCCTCCGCTACCTGAGCCACAACGGTCCCGACAGCGCCAACCCGCCGGAGTTCGATCCGAAGAAGCTGTTCGAGCGCGTGTTCGGCGTCGGCTTCGAGGATCCCGAGGCCAAGCGCCGCGAGGACCTCAAGGTCGGGCTCCGCCGCAGCGTGCTCGACGCCGTGTGGCAGGACGCCAAGGCCCTCCAGGCCCGCGTCGGCGCCGCCGACCGCTCGCGCCTCGACGCGCACATGAGCGGGATCCGCGCGCTCGAGGAGCGGCTCGCGCTCCTGCCGCCGAGCGTCGGCGCGTGCACCAAACCGACCGCGCCGGGCAGCTTCCCGACCGACGCCGGCAAGGAGCCGCTCGCCGAGCGCATGAGGGCGTTCTCCGATCTCCTCGCCCTGGTGATGGCGTGCGACCAGACCCGCGTGTTCTCGATTCAGTTCAGCGGCTCGGTCGGCGGCACCGTGTTCTGGCAGGTCGGCGCGTCGGACGGACACCACAACCTCTCGCACGACGAGCCCGGCGATCAGCCGATCCTCCAGAAGACCACCGTCTTCACGATGGAGCAGCTCAACTACCTGCTCACCAAGCTGAAGGACACGCCCGAGGGCACCGGCAACCTCCTCGATCGCACCGCCATCCTGTGCTCGAGCGACACCGCCCACGGCCGCGAGCACACCATCAACGACTACCCGATCCTCGTGTGCGGCAAGGCCGGCGGCGCGCTCAAGGGCGGCGTCCACTATCGCTCGACGACCGGCGAGAACGCCTCGACGGTGCTCCACACCTTGGTGCGCTCGATGGACATCCCGATCACCACCTACGGCAAGGGCGGCGGTCAGGTGTCGAGCGGCGTGAAGGCGATCGAAGCGGCCTGAGGTATTCTCCCCGCATGCGACGCGCCCTCGCTGCTCTGCTCTCGCTGTCCGTCGCGCTGACCTCGGTCGCCGCGGTCGCTGGCGAGAAAACGAAGCCCCCGCCCCGGGTGGAGTCGTCGGGGACCAACCCGCTCGTCTACGTCGGCTTCGGCGTGGCGGGCGCGGGCATCCTCGTCGGCGCGCTGTACGGCGCCGACTCGCTCCAGTCCGCGAGCACCGCCAAGGAGCGGTGCGTGAACGGGCGGTGTCCGCCGTCGTCGTTCGAGTTCATCGATCAGGCGCGCACGTCGGCCGCGATCAGCAACGTCGCGTTCGGCGTCGCGGTCGTCGGGCTCGGGGTCGGCATCTATGGGCTGATCGCCAAGCCCTCCTCCTCCACCAAGGAGGAAGCGCCGGACTATCACCCTGCGCCGCCCGGCATCTCGCTGAACGTGAACGTGGGGCCGGGGAGCATTGCGCTGACCGGGAGTTTCTAGGGCGTTCGCGCGGGATCTTCGGCGTAGGCGCTCGCTGACGCGCGCGCCTGGTTTTGCGCCTTATAGGCGCGCGCGTGAGCGAGCGCCTGACCCGTCGAGAATTTGCGTTCAGGCGCTCGCTGACGCGCGCGCCTGGTTTTGCGCCTTATAGGCGCGCGCGTGAGCGAGCGCCTGACCCGTCGAGAATTTGCGTTCAGGCGCTCGCTAACGCGCGCGCCTAGTTCTTCTCGCAGATGGCGTGGATGCCGGCGGCGGTGGTGGTGGCGCCGGTGCGGTCGTACCAGAGCTTGTCGGGCCGCATGCGCACTGCATCGCCGGCGGCGTCGTTGGGCTCGCCGACTCCCCAGCCGTCGAACTTGGCGGCGTCGAACGCCGTGCCGTCGCTCCACTTGTAGCTCTCTTTGGCGATGGGGTCGGCCAGAGCGCGCGACAGACCGATCCAGCGCTCGGCTGCCGCGTCGATCGCGCCGATGGCCTCGTTCTCGGCCATCGAGGTGATGACCGCGAGGTAGGCGCCCTTGGCGACGCACGCGTTCTTCGCGTCGGTGAAGGACAGGTTGGTCTTGAGCGGGAAATAGCAGTGCCCGCCGAACGTGATCGACTCCGGCTCGCCGCAGCCGCCGGCGTCGGGCGGCTTGGCCGTGTCGGCCACCGCGGTGTCGGCCGGCGGCATCGTGCCGGTGTCCGCGGGAGGCGCTGTACCGGTGTCGGTGCCCGGCGCGCCGGTGTCCGCCGGTGGCGCGCTGGTGTCCGTGACCGACGCCTCGGCCACCGCGCCGTCCGGGTCGAAGGTCGGATCCTTTTCGAGGTCCGAGAGGCCGCTCATCAGCTCGCAACCGACGGTTACGACGACCCACGGGAGGAGGAGGAGTTGAGCGCGCACCCACCGAGGTTGCCCGATGCGACGCGCACGCGCAACGCGTGATATGACCGCGCCGTGCCTCTTCCGCTCGCACCGATCCTCGCCGCGCTGCTCGGCGTCATCTTCGCGCTCGTCGGACGCGACGAGGTGCGGCGGACCACCTCGGCGGCCGCATCGACGCGTTCGTTCCTGGTGCTCACGATCGTCGCGTTCGCGCTGCTCGCGCCCGCGGCGGGCTACTTCCTCGCCTTCTACCCCGACTGGGCGTGGGCGTACCTCGTCCCGGGGAGCCGCGTCCCATCGGCGATCGATCTCATCGCGTGCTTGCTGTCGGTGTCGTTCGCCCCGCTCACGTTCGTGTGGACGGCCGGGGCGCTGCGACGTCACGCCGTCCGCGAGCTCGTCCGCGGCGCCGGGGCGCTGGTGGTGCTGCTCGCGATCGCCGTCGCGATGCTCGGACCGCGGCTGACCGTCGCCGGCACGTACGTCCAGTATCGCGAGGGCTACGACCTGCAGCCGGCCAGCGGGACGTCGCTCGGTGTCTCGATTCTCTGGATCGACGCGTGTCTCTGCGCCGGCGTGCTGTGGGCCGCGTCGCGCTTGTCCTCGCCGGAACGGGCTCGTCGGGCGACTGCCCGTTGATCCGCGGCGCTCGCGTCGGTAGTCCGTCTCCCACCTTGGCCGAAGAGCTCCGCCGCACCTCCCTCTACGAGCAGCACGTCAAAGCGGGCGGTCGAATCGTCCCCTACGCCGGATGGGAGATGCCCGTGCAATACACCGGCGTCACCGACGAGCACCACACGGTGCGCACCGCGGTGGGCCTGTTCGACGTCTCGCACATGGGCGAGCTCGAGATGCGCGGCGTCTACGCGGGGCAGGTCGTCAACTACCTGGTGACGAACGACATCAGCAAGCTCGAGGACGGCCGCGCGATCTACACCTGCTGTTGCAACGCCGAGGGCACCATCCTCGACGACCTCATCGTCTACCGCGCGAACCAGGACCGCTACCTCATCGTCTGCAACGCGAGCAACCACGAGAAGATCGCCGCGGTGTTCGCGGCCGCGGCCAAGGACCACTGCGAGTTCGTCGACCGCACCCACGAGACGGCGCTCATCGCGCTGCAGGGCCCGAAGGCGATGCGGGTGCTCGAGAAGGCCGGCGATCTGCGCGAGGCCCTCGCCCTCCCCGCGTTCGGCTTCACCGACGCCCGCCTCCTCAACGTCGACGTGACGATCGCCCGCACCGGCTACACCGGCGAGGACGGCGTCGAGATCTTCTGCCCGTGGGACGAGGCGCCCCGCATCTGGGAGGGTCTCCTCGCGCTCGGCAAGGACGAGGGCATCAAGCCGTGCGGCCTCGCCGCCCGCGACACGCTCCGCCTCGAGTGCAAGATGGCGCTCTACGGCAACGAGATCGACGAGACCACCAACCCGATCGAGGCCGGCCTCGCGTGGACGGTGAAGCTCGACAAGGGCGACTTCGTCGGCCGCTCGGTGATCGAGCGGGTCAAGCAGCAGGGGCCCACGCGCAAGCTCGTCGGCTTCGAGATGACGGGGCGGGGCATCGCGCGCCACGGGTATCCGCTCAAGTCGCGCGACGGGCAGGTGATCGGCAACGTCACGAGCGGCTCGCCGAGCCCCACCCTCAACAAGAACATCGGCCTCGGCTACGTGCCCGCCGGACAGGACGCGATCGGCAGCACGATCCTCGTCGACTGCCGCGGCAAGGACGTCGAGGCAGTGATCGTAAAGACGCCGTTCTACAAGCGTAAGTAAGCGAGAAATAAGGAGCACAATGGCCGACGTTCCCGACGACCTGCGGTACACCAAGGACCACGAGTGGGCGAAAGTCGAGGGCAACAAGATCCGCGTCGGCATCACCGCGTTCGCCGTCGAGCAGCTCGGTGACATCACCCTCGTCGAGCTCCCCAAGGTCGGCACCAAGGTCGAAGAGGGCAAGGCGTTCGGCACGGTCGAGAGCGTCAAGACGCTCAGCGATTTGTTCGCGCCCGTCCCCGGCACGGTCGTCGAGGTCAACGACAAGCTCGCGAGCAACCCCGAGCTGGTGAACGAGGCCGCCTACGACAAGGGCTGGATGGTCGTGATCGAGGTGAGCGACCCCTCGAAGCTCGCGTCCCTCATGGACGCCGCGAGCTACCGCAAACACCTCGAAGCCGCCCACTAGATAGGCGCTCGCTGACGCGCGCGCCTGTGAGGCGAAGAGATAGGCGCGCGCGTAGGCGAGCGCCTGAACGCAAATCCTTACCGGTCAGGCGCTCGCTGACGCGCGCGCCTATTGGCGAAGAGATAGGCGCGCGCGTAAGCGAGCGCCTCAACGCAAATCCCTACCGGTCAGGCGCTCGCTGACGCGCGCGCCTATTGGCGTAGCGCTGCGTCGATCTCCGCGCAGATCCGCTCGAGCGACCCGAGCAGCTGGTGGTCGTCGTCCACCTCCACCAGCCGCACGTTCGGCCGCGTGGCCGCGAAGGTGCGCGACAGCTCCGGCTCGACGGTCGCATCCCGCGTCCCGTGGACGATCGTCGTCGGCACGCGCACGTCCGGCCACGACGTGTCCACCCGCGCCGCGTCCTCCATGAACCCGAAGTCGACGTCGAGCGAGCCCCCGGTCGCGTGATCGTCGTAGCGGAACGTGCCCTCGCGCTCCCACCGCGCCCACTCCTCGACCGTCATCCGCCGCCGCCACCGCTCGACGAGCCGGAACGCAGGAGCGAGCAGCACCGTCGCGCGGATGCGCGGGTCGATCGCGGCCGCGTGCGCGACCGTGAGCCCGCCGAGCGACGAGCCGATCGCGAGCGTCTCCGGCCCGGCGGCCGCGCGCACCACCTCGATCATCCGCGACAGCCGGAGCCCCGTCGGCGACGGCACCCGGAGGTCGAGCAGCTCGACCTCGAGCCCCCGCTTCGCCAGGTGCGCGCGCACCGCGACGCCCTTCTTGGACAGGGGCCCGCTCGCGAAACCGTGGGCGTACAGGATCCTCATTGACGTTTGGCTTCGGCGTTGTAAGGTACGCCTCCCTTTCGGGGGATTAGCTCAGCTGGGAGAGCGCTAGAATCGCACTCTAGAGGCCGTGGGTTCGATCCCCATATCCTCCACCGAAAGAAACAAGGGCTTTCGTAACGATCCTGCGGGATCTGGCCCTGAGCGGAAGACACCGCCAAAGACACCCTCTCCTCGAACAGAGTTGATGGTGGCTTTGGTCGGTGGCTTTCGTGATGCGCTGCTCGGCGGCGACCTCTCGGCAGCGCGCGTCGTCTTCGAAGCGCTGGGCCGCCTGCTCGACGAGCAGAGCAAGTGGGTAGATCCCGGACCGCGCTGACCGCGTCATCCTCGGCGGGGCGCGCGACGCGACTCTCCGCGCCCGTCGCCTGTCACATGTCGATTGGCGCAATGATGCGTCCCATCGCGATCGCGAGGCACTTGCCCGGAGGCGAGCCCCTCAGCGCAACCCCGCGACGCCTTCCCGTGGGAGAGGCGTTGATGGCCTCACCGAGGGGAGCGCTTTAGCCTCGCACGATGGTACTCCCCCTGCCGCTCAGCGCTGTGATGCTTCCGCCCGATGAGCGCCTTCCAAGGCTCGAGGCCGTTCTCGAGGAGGAAGCCCGCTCGATTCGCGCGGCGCGCATGCGTGTCGGCGTCGCGTCGATGCTCGTCGGCGGGACGCTCGTGCCGCTCGGGGTCTGGTCGGCTCGGTTCGGCGACGACGATCGCGAGCGGCTCCTCGGAACGACGATCGCGATCGGGGGCGCATCCGTGGCTCTGATCGGCCTCGGTACGGCGCTCATGCCGAGCGCGATCGAAAAGATCCATTCGGACGTGGTGCGACGGCGTCAGGCGAACGAGTCGCCCGCGCCGATCGTCGCAGAAGCAGAGCGCCGCTGGCGCGAGCTCGCGCGAGAGGAGGACTCGTTCCGCGCTCTCTCGTGGGTCACGGTTGGCGGCGGCGTATTGCTGATGAACCTCGGGACGTACATGACCCTTCGATTCAACAACGCTGGCGGCGCCCTCTTCGCCGCGCTCGGCGGCGTCTACGTGCTCCTCGGTTCGTACGTCACAGCGAGGCCCGGCCACTACCGCCGGGGCCTCCGGATCTATGAGCGCGCGCTCGGTGTCGCGGTCGCGCCGGTCCGAGGCGGCGCGATGGCTGGCATTTCGGTCACGTTCTAAGCGCGCCCTCTGTTGCCACCGGCGGCGCAGCGGGCCGACTACCGCGTCCCCTATCGAGCGCCCGTGAACTTGCGCTTCCTCGCTGCGGTCCGACGCTTGATGTGGGTTACAGAAACTCTGAGCACGCGCCGGCTCGAGGTCATCAAGAGGCGAGGCCCGCGCACCTGACCGGGACGCACGCGATGCTCATCACGCCGGCCGGCGTTCGCGTCGTCCCGCGGCTCGAAGCGAATCGCGGAGGCGCTCGACGAAGTACCCGATCTCGGATCGCGCGACCTTCGACCTGCCGGTCTTCGACGATCTGCTCCACGGCGGCCTTCCTCGTTCGAGCACGACCACGCTCGCAGGCGGGACGGGCATCGGCAAGACGCTGCTCTCGCTCGCGTTCGCGGCGGCAGGGGCGCGCGCCGGGGAGCCGTGCCTGTTCGTGACGTTCGACGAGACACCGAGCTCTCTTGTCGCGCGCGCGAGGGTCATCCATCGGCAACGACGTCACGCCGCTCCTCGAGAGCGGCGCGCTCACCATCGTGCGTGTGCGCGGCTTCGCGCCGCGGCGGCGTCGGATCGGCCACCGTGGTGCCCGCCTCTCTGCTGACACCCGCGTCATTAATCCGGTGCGCACGGCGACCGCGCTCACGACGAAGCAGGCGTGCGCAGCGGGCGACCACGACGACGGATCCGATCGTGGGGTTCGTCGAGAAGTGACCGAGTCGGCACGCCGAGGCCGTGCGCGATACGAACGAGCGTTCGAATCGTCACATTCGCGCCCGCCTCGTAGCGCTGGAAGTTCTTCAGCGGCATCCGCAGGCGCTCCGCCGCCTCATGCTGCGTCCAACCGAGTGCGGTCCTGACCTCGGCGATTCGGGCGCCGACGGCTGCGATCACGTCGTCGGGCCGCTCGCGCTTCACAGCCCGAACGTCGCTGGTTGACCATCAGATAAAACCACACGAAGATGTGGTTTTCAACGCGGGAGGGCTCGAATGCGGTGGATCTTCGTGCTTCTGGTCACCATCGGTTGCTCCTCTGGCCGCGAGGAGTCCTCGTCGAACGATGCGAGCACGAATGCATGCGCTCCGGGGGAGACCCGGGCGTGTGCTTGCGCGGGTGGCGCGACAGCGGCGCAGGTCTGCAACTCGACGGGAACCGCTTTCGATCCGTGTTCGGGTTGCCCGATCGCCGAGACGGACGCCGCGGCGAGCGACACCAATGCCCCCGCGCCGCCCGACACGTCGCCTGTGGACACCGGGCCGCCCGCGCCCGGGCCTTGCTCGCCTTCCAATCCGAAGGGGACATGCCCAGCCGGCGAGTCCTGCGTCAGCGGCGGTTGCTGCGGACTCGCACGCACCTGCGGAACGACATGCTGCGCGTCGGGCGACGCATGCGTCGATTGGGGCACGAAGGACAAGCCACAACTACGGTGCAGCCGATCCTGCTCGACGAGCACCGAGTGCGGATTCGACGCGGTCGACGGAACGAAGTGCTGCCGCTTCACGGTCGATGCAGCCACCGGGAAACCGAACGGTGGCGGGGTGTGCGGACCTTCGGCCACCGACAGTTGCCGGTGCGGCGCCGCCGCAGACTGCGCGTCGACTGTTTGCGCGCCGCACGTTCCCTTGTCGGGCGTGCGCACGCCCGACGGTCCGTACGTCTGCGTCGCGAACGACGGCGGTTACTACCATGGTTGCAGCATCAACGTGCCGCGCTGCGGGTCTAGTGGCGGCATGGACTGCTGGAAGGATCTCCGGACCGGAAGCTCGTACTGCGCAGCTGGGTGCGGAACGGACTCCGACTGCAAGAGCCCCGGCGTCGCGTGCTGCGCGAAGCCGCCGACATCGGCGTGCGACAACGCGGCCGCGAGCTGCAAGTGGACCGGCATGTGCGTGCCCTGCTCGAAGAAGGTGTAGCGCGAACGCTGCTCGCACATCGCTACGACGACGGGATCCCAGTTGCCTTAGGCTTCTCACGAGTCGGCGTGCGCGACGCTTCCACGGGTCAAACACGCCGCGATCACTCGCGGGCTGCCTGCGGCCATGCGGCACAGCGCTGCATGCAGCTGCATTCAGCGGCTTCTTCGAAGCCGGCCGGTCCGCGAGCATCACCGCGCGAACCCGAGCGGCGATGCACCGTATGCGGCGTAACGCTGCAGCGTTATCACCATCCTGCATGCAGGGGCTTCCGCGAAGCCACTCCGGGGCGCGAAAACATCTCCGGCGCGCGCTCGCGGAGATGCGCCACATACGGGCCTGTACGGCGTTGCTACTCGCCGTCGCCCTCCGGGGTAAAGTCAGGCGTGATCCGAGGAACCGCCTCCTCGGTGATCTTCAATAGCTCAGCATCGGGATCGTCGCGGTTGGGCGTCTCGAAGTCGAGCGTCACCGAGGGGGTGATCTCGGGCGCCGCCGTGGGCGCATACGACGCCGCGACTGCGTTCAAGTTCGCGGCCGTAGCGTTCGTCCCTGTGTGGAGCATCGCTTGGAACAACTCGATTGTCTTCGCGACCCGGCGCGGGGCAACACCAAGCGCGAGCGCGATTGCCACGCCGTTCTCACCGCGATCGAGGCGCCGAAAGATTTCGAGGTCAATTACGTCGTCGGCTTCTGTGTGCTCCTCGCCGTCGTCCGAACGCGCAGAATGAGCGCGCGTGAGCCGGGCGAGCGCGTCCACCGCGGCGCGGTCATGGACCCACTGCCGCTCATCCTCGTCGAAGCGGGCTTTGAGCCGGCCGCGCCGCTCGTGATAGATGATGGTGCCCTTCGTTACGCCGAGGCGTTTCGCTGCCTCCCGCCTGGTCAACTCGTCGTCGCGCTTCATGGCAGCCCTCCTGTCGCCAAGGTGGCGCCATGATTTCACGCGCCGGTCGAACGACTCGACAACCTCGAACCGGAGTTGTCGGTGGGCGGAGGGAGACACCAGATAGCCGCCATCAGCCAAACAAGGCGGTGATCTGATCACCGGGTTTCAGGGGCACTTCGCCGGGTAACAAGGGAACTTCGGACATGGCAGCTGACTTCCACCGCGTCGCGCACAGCTTGAACGATTGCGCGTCCGATCCTCGCGCAGACCGCAGGTGCAAAACTAGTCATATTCGACTCTGTTTATCGGGGGGGCCGCAAGCGCCACCGTCCGGGGGGTGGACGAGGCCCTTCGACGCCGCACGAAGCGCACGATGCGACGCGTCGGCGCAAGAGTCCGCGAGCTTCGGATGGCCTTGGCGCTGACACAGGAATCTTTCGCGGAGCGCGTGGGGATGCTGGCCCCGAACTACGCCAGACTCGAACAGGGACGCTCGAACCCGACGATTAGCACGCTCCTGCGGAACGCGGACGAGCTCGGCGTCCAGCTCGCCGCGCTGTTCGAGGAGCCGGCGAGGATTCGTCGCAGGGCGGGTAGGCCGCGGAGCGCGGTCAGCTAACTTTCACCCCGTTGAAGTAGCAGTTGAAATCCTCCAACACCCACCAAGGATTTCAGGCCTCGCGCGAAGGCCTTCTTCGTTTCCTCTCCACTGCGCGCAGCTCCCTCCCAACGCACGCGAGGCGAGGGAGATGACCTTCGCCAACGCACCTGCCGCCTCCGCGTCCACCACGAAAAGCGGTCGGGGCGGTCGTCACGGGGACGGCCGTCCTCGGCCCGATCTTCGTGTCTGCGACTCCACTGTCGCGTCCCCGAGGGGGACGCGACAGTGCAGCCGGAGATGCGGGAAAACGCGCCAGCGCGTCGGTTGCGCCTCCATAGAGGGCTGCCTGTGACAGCTGCGCGAACCGGCCATTGGCCCTCGATGTCGTTCATCATCTCTCGGTTCGGATCACAACGGCGACGAGCGCAGCGAGGCCGCCATGCTCTGCGGGTAGCAACCCGATCTCCACGGGACCCTCGGACGAGCGATACGTCGATGACGACACCTCGCCGATGTCGACCGCCGCCGCATGCAGCACAAGTTGCCGTCGGTCGTCGGGCTGCACGAGTGCCGCGAGCGCGACGTCCACCGGGAATCGAACGCGTGCGGGTTGATTCGCTGCGAATGGCCTGAGCGACGCACGATCGAAGAGAAACATCGGATGCACCCCGTCGTCGGTGGTGGGGTGAGTGTTCGAGCTCGGCGGCGTCGATGCGTGGCGCGCATCGACGATGACGACGGTGACGAGGTCCGGCACCGGCGCCGCGCATCGCACGACGATGTCCCCGCGCGGGAGTGACATGATGTGTTCGAAGCTCCTGCCGGCGGCGACGCGGGCGTCGCCAATGAGCGACCCGAGGCGTGAGGCATCGATGATGCCGTCCAACCAGCCGAGTACCCCTGTGCTTCCAGCGACTGGCGCCGCGCCGACCAGCTCTACTGCACGCGTGTTTGCGACGATGATGTCACCATTCTTGTCGGCGACGATCACTGCCGGCGACTCCGGCGTCAGCGCCGAACCGTCTTCATCGGCCAGCACTGCCGGCACAAGGTTGTATGGTAGGCCGCGCATCGCGCGTGGTGTCGATGCATGGCGTGTTCCAGCACGCCTCAGGCGGTGCCAGCGCGCGATGGAGGGGCGCCGGTTTGAGCGAATGCGGGTCGGGACGCGACGCAGTAATTGCGTTCGACGAGGATGCGGCGGGCGCGGCAGGTGTCGCGGTCGTACGAGCAGACGACGACGCAGGCGCCCGTTTGCCCAATGACGTAGCGTTCGCGTGAGCGCAACGATTGCGTGCATGCTCGCGTCGCACGCCGCTTGCTGACGTCCCATCGTTATGTTCGTCGCGCGCGATCTCCTTCGGCCAGCAGGGCTCCTTACGATGCTGCGCATCCCCCTCGGGATGGCGTTCGTCGCCTTCGCGCGCGAGCAGGCCGTGGCCCTGACTATCCTCGGTCTAGCGGCATTGAGCGACGCACTGGATGGTGCGGTCGCACGTCAGCGGCGTGAGGTCTCCGACACCGGCGCTCTTGCCGACGCAGTGGCAGACAAGATCTTTGCGGCCTGCGTGATCATGGCACTGTTCAATCGCCTCGACGAACCGGCGCTCCTAGCGTTGCTCGCGCGCGAGATCGGCCTCCTGCCGCTCGTGGTCCTCATCGTCTTCCGCGGCGGCCCGCGCGCGGCGGTCAAAGCACTGCCCGTTGGTAAGGCAGCAACGGCGTTGCAATTTGCATCCGTCATCGCGGTCGTTGCCCGGTTGGGGATCGCAACGCCGCTCCTTGCTGCCACCGCCCTCTTCGGAGTGCTGGCGGCCGCCGAATACTGGACGCGCGAGCTCGGCGTCCGACGATGACGTTGCAGGGCGCATTGTGAGCGGAAAGCCGCGTCTGATGGACGCTACTTCCAGCACCTCGGGTCGCGAGCCACGCAGTCGATTGTGTCCATGATCACGAATGGCGCGGATAGAACCGCCGTGTCGACCGACTCATGCCGCCGCAGGCGCACGAGATCTGCGCGCGCAAGTGCACGGAGGTGTCGCATGACCTCGGGCTGCGCGATGTCGAGCGTACGGGCGAGCGTCCACGCCGTGCGCGGCCCCTCTCGAAGGGCGATGAGCAAGCGCAATCGGACGGGGTGAGCGATCGTGCGGAGCCAGTTGGCGACCAACGAAACGTCGAGCGTCCCGTTCACGGATTCGAATGGAGTTTGCCTTTTCAGTCGGAGCCTCGGCAGTCCAGATCGCACTCGTCGCTGGCGACCCACTCGCAATCTCCCTGCCGGGGCGACGAGGCGACGAAATCGGCCGTTCGCCGCACGGCCGATGTAGCGAACGTCCACGCGCGTGGCGAAAAGCGCCACCGCCTGACTGCCGCGTGTGACGGCAATGCCGGCCCGGCATGCGCACGGCACGGACGGTGCTAAGCGCACGCCGACATGTTCGAATCCTCGCACGCGACCGACGTCGCTGCCGTCCTCACGGCGGCCGCTGGGCGCCTCGGCATCCATGTCGAGCCGGTCGCTGCACGGCGGGTCCCGGAAGTCTCCGGCGACTGGCGCGAACGACTCGATGTGGCCGCGACAGTCCTCGGGCTTCGCCTCACGTACTTCAGTGCGCAGCCGGTGCAGGCGGCGGAGCTCGCAGAGCGGCATGGTCCACTGATCACCTGGAACCGGACGGACCGCGTGTTCATGACCGTTGTCGGTCGGACCCGAGGCGCCATCCTCGTCGCCGATGGCGAGCGGGAGGATCTACTCGCGCCTTCGGCCGTCTCCGCTCTCGGTGGTGAGGACGAACTGACGTGGGCAGTTGTGGAAGCAGCCTCCATCCTCCCTCCGGCTGCTGCACCGCGCTCGCCCTACCAGCAACTCAAGGCGATGCTCGCCGACGAGCGCGCCGAGCTGCGCGTGGTCGTCGCGTACGCTGCGGCAGCGGGGCTCCTCTCCCTCGCAGTTCCCGTAGCGGTACAGGCGCTGGTCAACAGCGTCGCCTTCGGCACGGTCTTGCAACCGCTCGTCGTGTTGACGTGCCTGGTGGCGATCGCCCTCGGCTTCGCCGGCCTGTTGCGGGTCCACCAGGCGACGGTCGTGGAGTGGATCCAGCAGCGCACGTTCGTCCGCGTCGCTGGCGCGATGGCCGACCGGCTCGCGGTCGTCCGGCGCGAAGCACTGAGCGGCTCCTATGTCCCCGAGCTCGCGAACCGCTTCTTCGACGTCGTGACCGTGCAGAAGAGCGCGGCCACGTTGCTGCTCGATGGCGTCGCGCTGCTTCTCCAGACGCTCGTCGGCATGGCGATCCTTGCGTTCTACCACCCCTTCTTGCTCGCGTTTGACGTGGTGCTCGTCGGCGCGATTGTGTTCGTCATCGTTGGACTCGGTCGGGGCGCCGTCGATACCGCCATCAAGGAGTCCAAAGCGAAGTACGCCATGGCTTCGTGGTTAGAAGAGATTGCGCGGCATCCCACCGCCTTCCGTTCGGGGCACGGCCGCGCGTTCGCGCTCGACCGCGTCGACGAGATCGCCACGCAGTACGTCACGTATCGAAAGAAGCATTGGACCATCGTCGTGCGACAGATCGCGGGCACGAAGGTGCTGCAGGCCGTCGCGAGCTCGGCGCTTCTCGGCGTGGGCGGGCTCCTCGTGATCAAGCGGCAGCTCACACTCGGGCAGCTCGTTGCGGCCGAGCTAATCGTCGCTTCGGTGCTCGCCGGCGTGGCCAAGTTCGGCAAGCATCTCGAGAGCTACTACGACCTGATCGCCGCGGTGGACAAGCTCGGGCATGTCCTCGATCTGCCCAGCGAGAGCTCCGGGAGAGAGACCTTGCCGAAGCGCGCAGACGGACTCGCGATCGCTGTCGCGGGGGTTCCGGTCGCGGACGCCGCCCCGGCCATTGACCTACGGATCGCAGCTGGCGAGCGAGTCGCCATCAAGGGCGCGAACGGATCGGGGAAATCGACATTGGTCGACATCCTGTACGGCTCGCAAAGGCCAATTCGGGGCTCGGTCAGCGTGGACGGCGTCGATCTTCGGTCACTCGACCGCGCCGCGTACCGCACGGCGGTGGCCGTAGTTCGAGGGACCGAGGTATTCGACGGCACGATCTTCGACAACGTGCGCGTCGGGCGCCCCGAGGTGACGGCGCAGGACGTCCGCGATGCGCTCGCCGCCGTCTCGATGCTCGAAGAAGTCATGAATCTGCCCGAGGGGCTGGACACACCACTCAAGACCGACGGACTTCCGCTGTCGTCCGGCCAGAGCCGGCGCCTCATGTTGGCGCGCGCGATCGTCGGCCGTCCGAGACTCCTCGTCCTCGACGAAGCGCTCGACGGCGTCGACGACGACGCGCGCACGAAGATCACCCGCGCAATCTTCGGTCCCACGGCTCGCTGGACCGTTCTTCTCACGACCCATTCGAGTGATATCGCCGCGCTTTGCGACCGTAGGCTGCGCATCGAACGCGGTCTCCTCAGCACCGAGGCTTCAACATGATGACCGATCATCCGTATCGAAACGTCCGCTTGCCCGCGATGCGCCTGACGCGCACTCCGCATGCCGCGCGCACCGCGGCACGCACGGTGATGTGGTTTGTGCTGGTCGTCCTCGTCGTTCTCGTTGTGACGCCGTGGCAACAGACCGCCTGGGGAGATGGACGGGTGATCGCCTACGCGCCCGTCGAGCGCGAACAACGCATCGAGGCTCCGGTCGACGGGCGGATCGCCAAGTGGTACGTGCAGGACGGCTCGGTCGTCAGAGAGGGCGATCCGATCGCGGACATCTCCGACAACGATCCGGACATCGTTGCGCGGCTCCGCGGTGAACGCGACGCGGTGCAGAAGCGGCTCGATGCCGCAGCAGCCCGCAAGACCGCCGTGGAGGCACGAATCAAAGCGCTCGACGCGAGTCGAACCGCCGCGCTCTCGGCGGCGAAGCTGCGCGTCGCGATGGCGCGCGCAAGAGTCAACGCCGCCGACAAGGCCGTCGAAGCCGCGACCGCCGCGGAGAAGACGGCGAAGCTGAACCTCGATCGGCAGAAGGCGCTTGTCGAGAAGGGTCTGACGAGCAACCGCGCTCTCGAGCTCGCCGACCTCGACTACACGCGGGCCTCAACCGACCTCGATCGAGCGAAGGTGGGCTCGCTCCTGGCGCGGAGCGAGGAGCTCGCGATCGAAGCCGACCGACTCAAGGTTGATGCCGACACCACGGCATCCCTCGAAGACGCGCGCGCATCGACCGCCTTGGCGACGAGCGAGGTCGCGAACTCGACGGTCGAGCTGCAGCGCATTGATGTGCGTCTCGCGCGGCAGGGCGCTCAGGCGGTCAAGGCGCCGCGCGCCGGCACGATCCTTCGCATCGTCGCGAAGCCCGGGAGCGAAATGGTGAAGCCCGGCGATCCGCTCGCGATCTTCGTGCCGACGATTACCGATCGCGCGGTGGAGCTCTGGGTGGACGGTCGCGATGTCCCGCTCATCAGCGTCGGCAACGAGGTGCGGTTGCAGTTCGAGGGTTGGCCCGCCCTGCAGTTCAGCGGATGGCCCTCGGTCGCGGTCGGTACGTTCGGCGGTCGCATCGTGCTCGTCGACGCCACCGACGATGGCAAAGGCCGATTCCGCGTTCTGGTGTCGCCCGATCCGAACGACCCGTGGCCATCCGCCGCGTACTTGCGACCCGGCGTGCGCGCGCATGGATGGACGCTGCTCGGTCGCGTGCGCCTCGGCTACGAGCTCTGGCGGCAGTTCAATGGGTTCCCGCCCGCGGTCGCGCCGCCGGCAAGCAAGGAGACGAAATGATGATGCGTCGACTATCCGTCATGACCCTGATGATCGCGCTCGGTCTCGCGTCGCCGCGCGCGGATGCGCAGGTCGACGTAGCCTCCAAGACCACGCTCGGCGTAGACGAGGTTGTGACGAGCGCCGTCACCAGGCACCCCTCGATCGCCGCCGCCAAAGCCGACAAGGCTGTTGCCGAGGCCGAGGTCCTCAGCGCGTACGGCGCGTTCGACCCGGTATGGCGCACCCGTTCGGTGTTCGTCCCCATCGGCTACTACGACACCAAACGGCTCGACACGCTGGTCGTGCAGCCCACCGCGCTCGGCGGCACGAATGTCTTCGCCGGGTATCGCATCGGGGCGGGGAACTTTCCTATCTACGACGGCAAGCTCGAGACGCTCGGCTTTGGAGAGGTTCGCGCCGGGGTGAGCGTTCCCCTCTGGCGCGACCTCACCATCGATAGTCGCCGCGCTGCGTTATGGTCCGCGAAGATCGCCCCGCGCATCGCCGACGCGGGGGTGGCAGTGCAGAAGATCGAGGTCGCAAGAGCCGCCTCGATTCGCTACTGGAACTGGGTCGAGGCAGGACGCACGCTCGCCATCGCCAAGGAGCTCCTCGACCTCGCCGAGAAGCGCGACGCGCAACTGGCCGAGCGCGTGACCAAGGGCGACCTCGCTGCAATCGAGCGGCAAGACAATCAACGCACGATCCTCGGTCGCAAAGGTACGGTCATTGCGGTCGAGCGCGCATATCTCGCAGCTGCGTATGAGCTCTCCATCTTCTATCGCGATACGGCGGGTGCGACGAAGACTCCGACCGAAGCGCAGGTCCCGTCATCCCTGCCCGAGCCGCAAGCGATCGCGGTGCTGGATGTGAATGACGTCGTCCGAAAGGCGATCGCGAAACGCCCAGACCTGCTCCGGCTTGTCGCGGTGCAGGAGCAGATTGCGCTCGAGGGGGAGCTCGCAGCAAACACTGCCAAACCGGCAATCGACTTTCAAGCCGTCGTCTCCAAAGACTACGGAGCGGGCCCCGGATACCTGCGCCCGGCCGAGGTCGAATTCGCGATCGTCATCGACATCCCCCTGCTCGCGCGAACCGCAAACGGCAAGCTCGCGGCCGCAAACGCGAAGACCGAGAAGGTCGCTGCGCAAAAGAAGCTCCTCGAGGATCGCATCGCCGCCGACGTGAAGGACGCGCTCGCTGCGGAGGCTGCAGCGCGCGCGCGTGTGTCGCTGGCGCGGACCGAGCTCGCGCTCGCGAAGAAGCTCGCGGACGCCGAGCGTGACGCCTTTGCGCTCGGGACGAGCACGATGCTCATCGTGAATCTGCGTGAACAGGCGGTCGCCGAAGCGGCCGTCCGCGAGGTTGTCGCGCTCGCCGACTATCAGCGAGCGGTGGCGATTTATCGCGCCACAACGGCGACGCAGCCGGGGGTGCTCTGATGGACCCCGCACGAGTCGTAGCCGAAGCGCTCGCCGATCTCCTCAGCGCCTTTGCACATGCGGACCGAATCCGGATCATCGAGGAGCTCGCACACGGCGAGCGCGACGTCGGCGCCCTGCACGCGGCGCTCGGCACGTCGCGCACCGCCGTGTCTCAGCACCTCGGCCTTTTGCGCGGTCGTCGCCTCGTCACCGCGGTACGGCGCGGCCAGCACGTCTTCTATCAGCTGGCCACGCCGGAGATCGCGCGATGGCTCGAGAGCGGGGCTCGGCTCCTCTCGATCGAGGCCTCTGCGACGCGTCTCGTTGTCACCGCGCTTCGCAAAGTAAAGAGCGACCCGCGGTGAAGAGCAGTTCCACTAACGTTCGGCGTCTTCCCCCTGCGCGCGGGTGAAGCCGGGCGTCCCGTCGTAATCGCGCAACTTCTCGATGTGCATCCAGACGTGACCGCGCCCGATGCGATGCACGAGATCGAGGATCTCCGCGTCCGTGGCAGCGAACGCCGGATCGTGGACGACGAGTCGGCAGCGGAAGTGATCGACCAGGTCGGGAAGGTCGGCGACGTGGGGATAGACCTTCGTCCCGCGATTGCTGATCATCTGCAAGCGGAAGCTCGCGCCAGCGATCAGCGTCTCGATGCTCTTGCCGAGGGCGGCCGGAGAGAGATCGGATTGCACAAAGACATCAACGCCGATGGTCCGTGTGGCGCCGCGCGGCTGACCGGGGCGTCGCACGAGACGCGGCAGGGCGAGCGGGCGGTGCTCACGTGACCGCTGCGCAGAGCGGCGTCCGAGATTGCCGATCACGGCACTCGTGAAGTCGGTCGTGGACATCGGGATCTCGTCGCCGCGGGCGATGTCGGCTGTGCGCGCGCCCTCGGCGAGTGTGACCTGCAGCGCGTGGTCGATCGCGTCCGCGGCCTCGAGCTCGCCGAGATGACGCAGCATCATGACGGCCGAGAGGAGGAGCGCTGCCGGGTTGGCCGCGTCCAGCCCTGCCATGCCGGGCGCCGTCCCGTGCACGGCTTCGAAGATGGCGACGCCGTCGCCCACGTTCGCGGCCGGGGCAATTCCAAGCCCTCCTGTCAGACCGGAGGCGAGGTCGGAGACGATGTCGCCGTTCATGTTCGAGGTCACGATGACCTCGAATTGCTCGGGGCGTCGTACGAGCTCGTGCGCGCAGTTGTCGATGATGATGTGTTGCGCGCGGATGCCGGGATACTGAGGCGCGATCTCCTCGAAGGTCTTCTTCATCAAGCCCTCGGTGAGCTTCATGATGTTCGCCTTCGTGGCACAGTGAACCGACTTGCGTCCCTCCGCGACCGCGAGCGCGAACGCGTAGTGAATCACCTTCTCGCAACCGGTGCGAGACATGAGCTTGAGGCACTGCGCGACTCCTTCGGTCTGCTGGTGCTCGATGCCCGCGTACAGATCTTCGACGTTCTCACGCACGATCACGAGGTCGATCCCCCGGCCCGAGAACGGCGTCTCGACGCCTGCCAATTCGCGCACGGGTCGGACGTTGGCGTACGTCTCGAAGACCTTGCGCAGCGTGACGTTTGCGCTCTTCTCGCCATCGCCGACAGGTGTTGCCAACGGTCCCTTGAGCGCCACGCGGTTGGTGCGGATGGACTGGAGCGTCTCTGCGGGCACGCCGGAGGCGATGCCCTTGCGGAACGCCGCTCCGCCCGCGATCTGCTCATCCCAGAGCACGGCGACGCCCGCGGCGTCGACCACGCGCCGAACCGCGCGCACTACCTCGGGACCAATCCCATCGCCCTCGATCAACGTGACGCGATGAACCCTCTTGTCGGCCAAAATTCCCATGCGGACCTCCGATTGGTCGCCTGGACAAGCAGTTCGCATGCCCACGAGGAAGTGCGGGACAATTTCGTTTTGGCCGTGACGCGTTTCACCACGCCGTGGCGTCTCGCCACAGAGCGTCTACTCGTCGTCGGACGCCGAGCGGTGAACGCCGTAGTGCGCGAGCTTCCGATAGAGGGTCTTGCGGTCCAGCTTGAGAACACGTGCGGCGACCGCCTTGTTGCCTGCGACAGCTTCGAGGACGCGGAGGATGTAGCGACGCTCGACCTCCTCGAGAGACTGCAGCTCACTCGGATCGTCCGAGGCGACGACCACATGCGAGGGTTGATGATTGAGGACCTTCGCGGGGAGATCGTCGGGGGCGATTCGATCGTGCGTGGTCAGTGCGACGGCGCGCTCCATGCAGTTCTGCAGCTCACGCACGTTGCCCGGCCAACTGTACGCGGTGAGCTTCTCCGCTGCGGCCGGCGTGAGACCGAGGACGGCCCGCCCGGCGCGCTTCGCGTGGTGCTCGAGGAACTTCTGCGCGAGGAGAAGCACGTCGGAGCCGCGTGAACGGAGGGGAGGAAGGTCTACGTGGATCACGTTCAATCGGAAGTACAGGTCCTCGCGGAACCGCCGTTCCTCGACCTCCTCCTCGAGATCGCGATGCGTCGCCGAGATTACGCGCACGTCGATCGGGGTCTCGGAGCTACCGCCGACGGGTCGGACCTTTCGCTCCTGGAGCACACGCAACAGCTTGGGCTGCAGCGAGATCGGCATGTCGCCGACCTCGTCGAGGAACAGCGTCCCCCCGTTCGCCTGCACAAACAGTCCTACCTTCGCTGTCTTTGCGTCGGTGAACGCGCCCCGCGCGTGTCCGAAGAGCTCGCTCTCGAGCAGCGCCTCGGGCATCGCGGCACAGTTGATCGCGATGAAGGGGCGGTCCTTGCGAGGTCCGCGTTGATGGATCGCGCGCGCGGCAAGCTCCTTGCCCGTCCCGCTCTCGCCCGAAATCAGAGTCGAGGCATCGGACTGCGCCACCTTCTGAAGCAGCTCGTAGAGGCGCTTCATGGGCGCGCTCTCTCCGACGAGGTCGTCGAAGCCCTCGGACGCTGCGAGCGCGGTGCGCAGGCGCTTGATCTCCTCGCGGTAGGCGCGATGTTGCAGGGCGCGGTTGACCGCCACGAGCAGCCCGTCGATCTCGATCGGCTTCGTGAGGAAATCGTATGCGCCCGCGCGGATCGCAGAGACAGCTGTTTCGAGCGTGCCGTGTCCGGTGAGGACCAGCACCGGCACGTCGGGACGGCGGGCGACGACCGTGCGGCAGATCTCCAGGCCGTTGACGCCGTGGACATTGAGATCGGTGAGGACCACGTCGAAGTCGCGAGCCTCGAAGGCGGCGAGGGCGTCGTTGCCGTCTCCCGCCGCCTCGACCCGATGTCCATGCTGCGCGAGACCCTCGACGAGCAACTCGCTGAGCGCCGGATCGTCCTCGATCAGCAGAATGGAGGCCGACGGCGGCACCACGACTCGATGCGGCATAAGCGCTGCCCTACCATGTCGCGGATGGCGCGGCACCAGGGCATGGGTACCAGACGGCTTGGCGCGGTCGCTGCAGCTGAGCGCGCTGCGATGAAGCAATCCAGGTGGGCGAGGTCCGCGTGCTTGCGACGCTGATCCTGGCCGCCACCACTTCGGCCAACGACGATCCGGTCCGCATCTCCGGCTATATGCAGCCGCAGCTCGTGTGGGCCGAGGAGGGCGCGGCCTTTCGGATCCGTCGCGCGCGGCCGAAGCTCACCTTCACTCCGACGAGCTCCGTGCGGTTCGTCTTCGAGCTCGATCCGTTCCCGACCGGCGGCCCGGCCGAAGGGACGGGAACTATCGCTAGAGACACGACCGTCGCGTACAAAGCGAGTCTCGGCAAGAACGTCGCACTCGAGCTGATCGCAGGCATCTTCAAGGTGCCGCTGAGCGCGGAGCTCCTCGAGTCCTCGGGCGAACGCCCGTTCGTCGAGCGCAGCTGGGCGTCGCGCAACTGGTTTCCGAGCGAGCGCGATACCGGCGCATGGCTACGCCTTCAAGCCTTCCGCAGCACTCTCGATGTCGCGGTCGTGAACGGTGTCGTTCAGGGGGAGCCGTCGTTCGCCGTCGTACCCTCTTCGGACCGGTACAAGGACGTCGTGCTGCGCGCGCGTCACGACTTCGGGCCCGCGCAATTCGGCTTGGGTGCCTACTACGGGCATGACGAGCGCGTCGTGAACCGCCCGCTCGAGCGATGGGCCTTTCGCATGGAGGCGGCGTTGCGTCTTCGATGGTCGCGCGCGCTGCCGCCGACGAGCCTTTCGACTGAGCTGACCGTCGCGAGCAACCTCGATCGAGGCGTCCGCTATGCGGTCGCTGCTGCGAGCGAGGATCCGCAGCTGCAGCGAGGCTTCTTCGTTCGCGTCGAACAGCCAATCGGTTGGGGCGCGGTGCTCGGCGTCCGATTCGATCACTACAGTCCGAACGTGGCTCTCGCGCGCAATGCTCGCGATACCGTCGGAGTCGTCCTCGGCGTGCCGATTGCGACCGGACTACGTGTGCTCGCGGAAGTCGCGCGTGCGGTAGATGGCGTACGCGGCCCGGGGGAGCCCGAGGCCCGCCGCGTCATCAGCATCGGCACGCTGACGCTCGTTGCGCGCTTGTAGTTTCTCGTCCGCGCGCACCCGCGCGGCGGTACCCTTCGGGCGTGACGGCTCGCGGCTACTCGAGGACGGCGCTTCGCGCTCGGTGGCGCGGCCATCGCATGGCCCGTCGCAGGGACGAACTTGATCTCACGGAGATGAGGCGAGCAATGAACATCACTCGAGTGCTTGCGGCTGTCGTTTTCGTTTCGGTCGCGGCGTGTCGCCCGCGCGAGGCGAGCGCCATCGCGGTTCCGCCGGGGCGCGGCTGGTTCTGCGCCGCGCCGCGCACGGCAGAGAGCGTTTGCGTGCGGCAGCGATCCGAGTGCGATGCGCTTGTCTCGAACGCGCCGGGGGTGACGTGCAAGCCGTTGGAATCCGCGTATTGCTTCACGTTCGAGGGCAAGGACGGCGTCCACCGCGCGAGCTGCAAGATGACGAGCGCCGAGTGTGAGCGGCAATCGACCGCCTTCTCACGGGACGAGGCAGCCGTCTCGAGCTGCGCCGCTCTCGAGTGAAGCCGGGAATCATGCCGCGCGGGCGGCAGCGCCCCGGCCAGCGCGCGCGACGACGTCGCCGAGGAACTTCATCGGTGCGTCATGCCCGCCCGCGAGCAACACGAAGTCGCCGGGCCGCACGAGGTCGATGAGGGCGTTTCCCGCGAGGTAGCGATCGCGGGCGAAGTGGGTCGGGATCCCGTGTGCCAGGGTGGCGATGCCGATCGGCGAAGCTTCTCGCCCGCAAACCAGGACCGCGTCGGCCTCGACTCGCGCGCAGGCAACGCCCACGGCCGTATGAGCCCCGAGCGATGCACGACCGAGCGCGCTCATCGCGCCGGCGACGACAATCAGGCGCCGCGATTCGTGGTCGGCGAGCTCGCGCGCGATTTCGATGGCCGAGCGCATGGAGGTGGGCGTCGCGTCGGCGGCGTCGGCGAGGAGCACGGTGCCGTCGGCGAGACGCCGCGGAAAGAATCGCGCGGTCTCCTCACCGATGTAGGCCATCGCTTTCTGCGCGACGCGGAGATCCAGCGGCGAGCCGAGCGCCTGCTCGGCAAGTGCGACGGCGGCCGCCACCGCGCGGGCTCCCGCCTCGCCAAAGACGGGCGCATCAAGGGTGAGGGGCACGTCGCGCGGTCGCGCGATGCTGACCGTTGACCCGGCAAGGCCACGCGAGGCGCGGAACATCACCCGGTAATCCGCCGAAGGGGAGAATCCCCACGTTACGCCCGCGCGCGGTGCGGTCATCTGCTGACGAAGCGACCGCGGGTCGTCGGCGTTGACCGAGGCCGTCCTGCTGTTGCGGAGCAGGTCGCCCTTCTCGTGCTCGATGTGGTCGATCGAGCCGAGCGCGTCGCTGTGCGCGATGTCCACGAGCGTGAGTGCGCCGAAGTCGGGGGCAATCATCGACGCGAGGCGCGCGAGGTCGCCCCGGCGGCGCGCAGAGACCTCGAGCACGCAGGCGGCGGTCGAGGGCCGCAGTGCGAGGAGACACCGGGCGAGGTCGCGCGCTGAAGTCTGGTCGCCGCGGTTCTCGAGGATCTCGGCGCCCGTCGCTGCGCGAAGCAGCGCTGCAAGCAGGCGTCGCGTCGTTGACTTGCCCGAGGTACCCGTGATCGCGACCACGTCACGTGAGAAGGGCGAGGGAGTCGTGGCCCAGGCGCGGCGATGGTGGGCGGCGAGCGTGAAGAGGTCATCTGCAGCCATGCGGAGCCGTTGAGCGAAGTTCGTGCCATTCGCGGATTCACGCCTTCGCGTGTCGCGGTCAGAGGGACCGGCCGTAGGCGGCGTGGCGGGGCGCCACGCTGTCGCGTACTGCCACGGCCGTCGGTGCCGACGCGGGCCGAAACCACACCGTGAAGACTGGCAGCTGGGGCTGTCGTCGCGCGAACCGGCGCTCGAAGAAGGCCGCCGCCATCGAGAAGCGACCTGGCACGTCGCTTGGAAAGAGGCGAGGAATGACGAAGTACGTTTTGCTTCTCGCCGCGTCGCTCGCTCTCGGGTGCGCCGCGAACGCGCCTCCAACGCCTGTCACCTCACCAGCTCCAGAGACGCACCACCACGCCTGGTGGCTCGGCTTGCAGGCGTCTCGAACCGCGTTCGAGATCGGTCCGAGCCTGTCGGCGAGATGTCCGGAGGCGGTGTCCGATCACGCTGCGGGCTCCGAGGCGTGGTGGCGGTCCGTGATCGCCGGCCTCGTCGCCTGCGAGCAGAAGGGGGCGCTCGAACACTTCGACGTTGTGGTTCGGGCGCATCTTCTGGACGCGCCTGCACCGCCCATCCGCCGCTACGTGCGCGACCTCTCGGGCACGATCGGACTCGCGCTCGAGGCATCGGCGGCGGACACCGTGGTGCGCGACGCGTTCGCAATCGCGCCCGACCGGGCGCTCCGTCACCGCGTCGCGGTGGAGCTCGCGCTCGAACCGGCGCACTGACGGTTCGAGCGAGCCTCCGCCCGCAGAATCTGCGCCGGCAGTGCGCACGCTAACGCAACTTCTGCTTCAGCCCGAGGTCGGCGGCGACCACACCGAGGAAGAGAACGAAAGACAGCGTGCCGATGGCCTGGCCGATGGACAGCCCGACCAGCACCGGCAGCGGCGTTGGCGAGAGCACTGACCAAACCATCAGCGCGAGCCCGATGAGCGCCAATACGCTTGCGATTCGGAGCACTTTCTCGCGACGCGTGCTCATTTCGTCTCCTTGGTCAGCGGATGCGCGACGCCGTGACAGCCCTTGCTCGAACAGCCGACTTTCTCTGCGATCACAGCGTCTTTCGCGCTCGCGTGGTCGGGCAGCTTGTTCCACCCCGGGGCCGTCGTGGTGTGGCATTGCATGCAGTTCGCATTGGGGTAGGGCTTCACCAAGTGGATCTTGTGCTTGGCTTCCTCGAGGCTCATCGTGCGGAACTCGGTCGCATAGAACCACACGTGGCGCATGCCCCCGAGCTTGCTGAAGAACGTGCCGAACATCCCGTAGTCCGCGTGGCAGGTGTAGCAGTTGTCCTTGCCGAAGTAGGGATTGCGCGCGTGGACGGCGGCAAGCGAGTTGCTCTTGGGGTCGTCCGAGTCGGAGGCATGCGGGACCATTACGTGACACGATCCGCAAAACGCTCGATGCTGCGTCGCCTTGTATCCCTGCACGTTGGCGGACGTCGCGGCGGCGATCGGCAGCACGCCGAGGCCCATCAGCAACCACAGCTTGGTCGCTCGATGCTCCCGCGGCGGCCGCCGCACCAGGTACACAACGAGGATGGCGGCGGCGAGCGCGGCGCACACCACGGCGGCCACCGACAGAAGGTTGTGCTCGTCGATTGGAAAGTGTTTCAAAGCGCCCTCGCCATCGGCTTCGCACTTCTCATGCCGGCATCGGCGAGCGCGGACCCACTCCGCCTCCGCGGCGATGCGTTCGTGCAAACACGCTCGCCCGTCGGGCTGCTCGTGCTTCGCGGCGAAGACCGCCTGAAGCCCTGGATCGATGTCGAGACCGTCGCATGGGTCGGTGCGCGCCATTCTCCCGAGGTCACGGGCGATGTCCAGACCCTGACGGTGCGGCTTCGCAGCAGCGCGGGCGAAGTGCGGCTCGGGAGGTTTGTCTTCGCATCGGGCGCGATCCGGCCGCTACACCTCGACGGCGTCCGCGCGCTCGGCCGCGCCCCGTTCGGCACGACCCTCGAGCTGTTCGGGGGTGCACCGGTCGCACCGCGGCTCGGCTCGCGCATGTTCGACAGCGCCTTCGGCGGTCGCGTCGGCCAGCCCATTGGGTCGTTCGCGGTCCTTGGCGTCTCGTACATCATGCAGCGGCGCGACGGTCGCATCGCGGATCAAGAGGTCGGACCGGACCTGGCGATCTCGCCGAGCAAGAGCGTCGACATCGCGAGCCGCCTCGCCGTCGATCTCGTCACCCGCGGCGTGAGCGACGCGTTGTTCTCCATCGGTGCGCACTCGGGCGACGTCCGCGCCGAGGGCTTTCTCACCCACCGCTCGCCCTCGCGCATCCTGCCGTCCACCTCGGTGTTCACGGTCCTTGGCGACATCCCCAGCACCACGTTCGGCGGCACGGTCCGCTACAAGATCGCGCCACGGCTCGATCTTCTCGGCACCGGCGGCGGCATCGCGATGGGACGTGATCTCGGCGGGTTCGCCACCGCGCGCGCGACCCTTGCTCTCGACGACGACGCGCTCGGCACCCTCGGCGTCGAGCTTCGCAGACAGTACGTCGGCAGCGCGCGGTGGACGGGCGCGCGCGCGCTCCTCGGCATTCCGCTCGGCGCGTCGGTTCGGTTGGCCACGGAGATCGAGGCCGTCCGTCACGACGACGGCCGGTTCTGGCCGTGGGCGCTCCTCGCGCTCGCATATCGCGCGCCACGCGGTTGGGACTTCGTCGCCGGTATCGAAGCGGTGACCACACGCGACGAGCGGCGCGAGCTGCACGCGCTCGGTCGCGTCACCTATACGTTCGAGCGTTCGCGATGAGGCCAGCGATCTTGCTGTTCGCATCGATGAGCGTTGCCGCGTGCGCGGGCGTGCTCGGCCTCAAGAAGAAGGATCAGGGTCGCCCTTTCGAGCACAAGCGGCACGCGCTCGCCGGCGTCTCGTGTGTGAGCTGTCACGCCGATATCGACAAGACCGGCGACGACGGACCGCTCCACATCCCGACGACGGCGACGTGCACGAGCTGCCATCAGAAGCCGCACGACACGCGCGCCTGCAACGATTGCCACGGCACGCCGCCGGCGCGCGAGGGCGCGTTCGCCGCGCGGAAGTTCCTCCGCTTCTCCCATCAGGGTCACATGGCCAAGGTGACCGGCCAGTGCGTGCCGTGCCATGCGGCCGCCGGTCAGCCCGACAGCGAGACGCGCCGGCCACCGATGGCCCAGTGCTTCACGTGTCACCAACACAAGGACCAATTCAAGGTCCGCGACTGCGACAGCTGCCACCACGATCTGCCGTCGGAGCACATCAAGCCGTCGAGCCACATCGTGCACGAGGGCGACTTCCTCCGCGAGCACGGCGTCCGCGCGGCCTCTTCGCGCGATCTCTGTGCGACCTGCCACAGCCAGTCGTCCTGCGATGTCTGTCATGGCGCGACGACGGCGGTGCTGCCGTGGAAGCTCGCAATCGAATCGCCGACGCTCTCCCGGTTACACCCGGGAAACTTCATGGCCCGCCACCCGGATGAGGCGCGCGCCCAACCCGCGCTGTGCGTTACCTGTCACAGCGAGAGCTCGTGCCTCGGGTGTCACGTCGATCGCAACGTCGCCGCGAAGAAGGGCGTGCCGACCCCGCACCCGCCGGGGTGGGTCCGCGCCGTGGGCGGCCTTCACGGACAGGCCGCGCGGCTCGATCCGGTCTCATGCGCGAGCTGTCACGGCGGCGCGGGCGAGATGTTGTGTGTTGGCTGTCATAAGGTCGGTGCGCCCGGCGGGAGCCCGCACGGACCCACGTTCTCGAGCACCAAGGACAAGACGAAGGACGAGCCCTGTCGGCTCTGTCACACGCCATGACCCGGTGGTTACTCGTCGTGGCGGTATTCGTCGGCGCCCTGGTCGCAGCGTGCGACCGCGGCTCGCCGCCGGCACCGACCGAGGTCCCCACCACCTGGAGCGGCGCGCGCGCGACACCGGGCCACGCCGCGCACCTCGGAAAGAAGGCTGCCGACGGGCACGTGGTCGCGTGCGCCGACTGTCACACCGACACAGAGGGCTTCAAGTCACCCGGCGCAGCGCCGTGCGCAAAGTGCCACGACGACAAGGCCAAGCGGCACCATCAGGGCAGCGCTCAGAAGCCGACCACCTGCATTACATGTCATTCGTTCTCCATGCAGGACGGCGCCGTCGCTCCGGGTTGCCTCGATTGCCACGCCAACGAGAAGAAGCATCACGGCGGCGCGAGCTCGCCGTGCACGAGCTGCCACGCGCCGCATGGCGAGCCGAAGACGATCAACGCGCGCTGCACCAGCTGTCACGCCAACGTGAGCGCCCAGCATGGCGCAGCCCGGATCGTCAACGCCGGCGACGCAATGGTCGTACCGGACGTCGCGTCCGAGCTGCGCGATGCGGACGGTCCGGCCACCTCCCAGACGTGCACCACTTGTCACGCCCCGCACAGCGCGGCGGCCGACGCCAAGAACAACTGCGCGCCGTGCCACGCGACGACGCCGCCCGTCGTGAAGCAAAAAGGCCACCCGGCCTGCACGACGTGCCACGCCCCGCACGAGGTGAGCGCGAAGCAGGCTTGCTCTACGTGTCACGCGCCGAAGACCGCCGTCGCGACCGTGAAGGGTCACGGCAACTGCACCTCATGCCACGCGCCTCACGCACCCCTGGGTGCGGCGAGCGCGTGTGGGAGCTGTCACAAGGACCACGAAGCGCTCGGCGCCGCGCGCATCGCAGCGCACGACAAGTGCACGAGCTGCCACGACGTCCACGCCCCCACGAACAAGCCGTCCTGCAACAAGTGCCACGACAAGATCGCAACGAAGCACCCCGGCGTCGCGTCGGGAACGTGCAACGGCTGTCATGCGCCCCATCCGACCGCAAACATCACCGTCGCGACCTGCACCTCCTGCCACAAGACCGCGCCAATCGACACGAAGCTGCACGCCGGCGTCGCCTGCAACAAGTGCCATGCGCAGCACGAGTTCAAGGCCCCGGCGTGCGCCACGTGCCACGCCAAGGTGACGACCGCAGTCGGTCACAACAACTGCATCGGATGCCACGGCTCCGCGCACGCGCCCGCCAAGGACGTCGCCTGCAGCAACTGCCACGACAAGGAAGCCACGTCCGCGCCGAAGGGCCATGGCAAGTGCAACTCCTGTCACACGAGCCACACGGGCACGGTCGCGAAGACGTGCGCGTCCTGCCACGCAGACAAGCCGAAGACGCAACACTCGACGCTCTCGTGTGCGACCTGCCACCGCCCCCACGGACCGAGCGGCGTCGCCGCACCGCCAAGCTGCGGCTCCTGCCACACCAAGCTTCCAGCGCTCCACGCAAAACACACGACCTGCCAGAGCTGTCACAGCGGTCACGCGCCCACCAAGTCCGATCGGGCAACGTGCACCGGCACCTGCCACACCAAGCAAGTCGATCACATGCCCGGTGCGACCAGCTGCAAGGGCTGCCACATCTTCCGATAGACGCGGTCAGAGATCGATGGCGCCGTTCACGTGCTTGCCGGCGACATCGAGATGACACCTCGCCGTCCCACACCCGACGCTCGTCGTGTGCGGCGGAGGCGGCGGCGAGGAGTGACAAGCGTTGCACCCCGTGAGCGTCTCGCTCCACTTCGGGGTGCGATGGCTTCCCCCCGCGAGGTCGTGACAATACGTGCTGGTGCAGGTCTTGGTCGCTGCGTCGTACACCGGGGCGCGCCCACCCTTCGCGGCCAGGCCCAGCAAGCGGACGCTCAACATCCCATCGGGATGCTTGGCGTCGACCGCGTGACAGGTGTTGCAGTCGAAGGCGTGCTTGCCGTGCGCGGCCGTCTTCGGTCGTGGATCGTCGGCCACGCCGTGGCACGCTCCGCACTTGCCGCTGCCGTCGCCGAGATCGAGTCGCCCATTGACGTGCAGGAGAGGCGAGTGACAGTTCGCACAAGCCCCTGCCGGATGCGCTGGCGGCGGTGCCGCGTGGCAATCGCCGCACGCCATCTTCCCGTCGGTCCAGTTCGGCGTCGGCCGCAGCGCGCCGGTGCCTGCGTGGCACGTCGTCGTGCACGTCTTCGTCGTCGCGTTGAAGCTGCCGCTCGCGAGATATACCTGCGCGCCGCCATCGCCGTGTGCGCCGGCGGGGCGCCCGTCGGTCGGCACCGGGTGGCAGCCCGCACACGGAACGCCGGCCGGCGCCGACGCGCTCGGCTCCGCATGCGCGGCATGCGCGCCCGCCTTCTCGCCGGGGAAGAAGCAGGCGTCCCTCGGCGGATACGCCTCCGCCGCGCCGTGGCAGGTGTTGCATGCGAGAACCGACTCCGTGTGACACGACGTGCACGTCGTCGCGCCGGGCGCCATCGACGCGCCGCTCGCCGGCGTTCCCGCATGGCACTTCCCACACGCGTCGGCGTCCTTGAGGTCGAGCATCGGCTTCCAGCGGCGGTCACGTAGGAAGCGGCCATGTGCCGCTGCGGACCGCGGGTCGACGAAGTCGGGTGGATGCACTCCGCCGTTGGAGAGGGGCGCTCCGCGCGCGAGCCATTGAGCGAGGCGCGGTTTCGTGTCGATCACACTCGCATGCGACGGACTTTCGAGCGCGCGCAGCAGCTTCGGATCGGCGCCCAGCGTAAGCGGCTCGCCATTCGCGCAGCCGATTAGATCGAGGTACGACACCAGTCGCAGAGCGCCAGCAGGCGCGTCGCCCGAATGGCACGACGTGCAGCGCGCCGCCACGAGCGCAGCAATGTTGTCGCGATACGAGGGTTCGAGGGGGGCGCGCTCGGAGGCGCAACCAGCCATCCCTGCAGCGACGAGGATGGCGAGCGACGCTGCTCGCGCGATCGAGTTTGGGCGTGCGCGGACGCGGCGCGGTGTCGCATCCCTCGGTCGGCTGGTCTGGCGTGCTTCCATGCGTGACGGGGCTTGCCTCTACCACGAACTCGAGGGTCAGGCCGTGCTGCCGCCGTTCGTCGGGCGCCCGCACACGCCGACTTGCCGATGAAGGGCGGGCCATCGAGCGGAGAGGTCGTGGGCTCGCCCCCGTACGACGGTGACGGGGCAACCCGCCGACCGCACCACCTGCTCCGCGACCGACCCCCGAACCAGGCGGCTGATCCCGGTGCGTCGATGCGTCCCGACGAAAATCATCTCCGCGTCCAACACCGCCGCGCACGCAACGAGGGCGTCGGCTGCGCTTCCCACGACCCCGTGCACGATCACGACCGGTGCACGCGGTCCGAGCCGCGCGACGCGTTCTCTTACGAGCGGCACCAGGCGTTCGAGCCCGCGCTCCATGCTCGGTGGCGACGAGTTCGCAACGAGGCGCGCCAGATCTGTGACTTCGGCCTGAACGAAAACCGCGTGGACCTCGGCATCGCTCGCGACCGCGGTGGAGACGGCGCGGTCGAGAGCGGCAAGACCCAGATCGTCGTCGAGGCCGACCACGTAGCGGCGCACGCGCTTCTCCATGGGAGGACGCTGCGTGCAAGCGGCACACCCGCCGCGGCGCGCGCGCGGGCACGGCATACCGCTCGCAACGGCCGCTGTCCGAGGCAGCCATGACCGACCACATCGCCACGACCCCAGTCATCACCGCGAGTCCCAGTGCCACCGTCGCCGAGGTGGCGCAGATTATGCGCGCGCATCACGTCGGTTGCGTCGTCATCGTGCGCGACGAGCGACCGATCGGGATCGTGACCGACCGCGATCTCGCGCTTCGGGTGGTCGCAGAGAGCCTGGCCACCACGACGGAGGTCGCTGCCGTCATGACGCCCGCGCCGGTCACGGCCCCGGCGACGGCAGCGATTCCGACCATGTTGCGCGAAATCCGGTTGGCCGGCACGCGAAGGTTGCCGTTGGTCGACGAGCGCGGTCGTCTCGTTGCCATCGTCACGCACGACGACCTGGTCCAGCTGCTCGCCCGTGAGCTGAAGGATCTCGGCGATGGGATCGAGCGCGCCGTCGATGCGTCCGAGCTGCGGTGACCCGTGCAACCCGCGGCGCCGTCATCGGCCGACCGCGACGGATCGCGGCGTGGGTTGGAACAGCGGTTGCGATGCCGGGAGTGATGTCGAGTTCAAATACACGCGCCGCATCAACGCCTGTCGCGCGACGCAGGTTCCCGCTGCCGGAGCTTCGGCGTCTCGTCGTAGCAACAGACTTCTCCATCGCTTCCAGCTCGGCGATCGAGCGAGCATCCATGCTTCCACTTGCGGGCAACGCGTCGGTTCTCCTGCTGCACGTCGCGTCGAGCAGCGCTCCCGACGAAGCCTCCGATGCACGCGCGCGCCTCGAGCAGGGACGACGCGAACTGACGTCTCGAGTCGGCGTCGATGTCGATGTGGAGGTTGTGGCCGGTGATGCACCCGCGGCGATTGTGCGCGCTGCGCGATTGTACCGGGCCGACCTCACGGTGGTCGGGGGCCGCCCCGCCGCCGGCTCTCGCATTGGCGCGACGGCCGACAGCGTCATTCGCACCGGCAGCACGCCGGTCCTGGTTGTGAATCGCGCGCCGTGTTGGCCGTACGAGCTTCCGCTCGTCGCGGTCGACCTCTGCGACGCGTCCGCCGCGGTGCTCGATACGGCGTGCCTGGTCGTTCGTCCAGCCGTCACGATGCGCGTGATTCACGCTCAACAACGCCCCTTCACGAACGCCGCGGTCCCGCCTGCGGGCAAGGGAAGAGAGCTCCGTCGTGAGTTCGCCGACAGCCGCCGTGCCGCGATCGAGGCCCTTCTACCGGAGCCTGCGCGGCGATGGGTTCTGACGTTCCGCAACGGCGGTGCATGTTCCGTTATCGTCCGGGAAATCCGCGCGCGACACGCTGACCTCGTCGTCCTCGGCACGCACGCTCGCAGCGGGGTCGAGCGTCTCTTGTTCGGCTCGACTGCGAACTGGATTCTCGCGCACGCCCCATGCGACGTGCTGATCTCGCGGCCCGAGCGATTCACCTCCGACCTCGGGTGACGGTCTAGCGAGCGTCGAGCGCGTGGCGTTCCGCCACGATTGCCTCACCAGGTGTGGAGAATCGCAACGGCGGGTCGGCGCATATCAGAAAGCACGGCCGGTGCCCGCGATCAGGGAATCCGATCGATAGACGCATCACTCCGTCGGCTCGAGAGCCAGGTCGATGGTGACGCGGTGAGTGACCGGCCGCTCGGGGGTGATCGCGTAATGGGCGCGCACTGCGGCATCCACCGCCTCCGCGTCGAGCGCGTGCTCGATGGTCCGCGCGATGTCGCCGACGTACCGGCGAAGCGCCGGCGAGGGCTCCTCGTGGAGATGCACGTGCAGAACGATGTCGTACGGCGCGAGGACCCCCGCCCGCTCACACGCCGCGAGGCCCGCGACGACGTCTTTCCACCAGGTCTCGGACCCGATTGGGGCCTCGGAGGCGGCATCCGGGCAGCGCACCGACATGCTGGGTGCCACGCCGAACGAGGCGCGCGTTGCCTGGACGCCGAGCCACCATGCGAGGTGATGTGTCTCCGGTGCGCGCGGCGCGGGAGATTCCGGAGGTCGGTCAATGGCGGGCACGCACGCGAGAGTGACCGACGCAGCCAGCGCGACGAACAGTTGCTTGACCATGCCGACGTGTTCTCCAAAAGGCGTGCCCGCATCCCGGGTCACGGTGCAGGGCGCGAACCGTCGATCGGGCGTTTCGGTAGCTTCAGCGTCGCCGTCGTCCCAGCACCCCGTTTGCTCACGAGCGCGATCGTGCCGCCGTGGTCCTCCGCGATCCCTCGCGCGACCGACAGTCCGAGCCCGGTGCCCTCGCCGACGTCCTTGGTCGTGTAGAAGGGGTCGAAGACCTTCGCGATCTCGGCCTCCGAGATCCCCTCGCCTCGGTCTTGAACCGCGATCGAGATGGAAGTCGCGTCCGCCGTCGCGCGGACCTCGATGCGCGATGTCGGAGCGCTGGCCTGGATCGCGTTCATCAAGAGGTTGGTCAGGACCTGTTCTATCTGCGCGCCGTCGATCTCCGCCTCCACGTCGGCGGCCTCGCAGTGGCCCTCGATCGTCACGCCTCGTTTGCGCGCGAGCGGCTCGACGAACGCCGTTGCGCGCTGGACCACGGGCCAGACCGTCTGCGCGCGGAGCTTCGGTTCGTTGCGGCGTGCGAACGAAAGGAGTTGCTTCACGAGGCGGCTCATTCTCTCGGCAGCCTCCGTGATCGCCCCGGCCTGGCGTTGCACGTCCGCGGGCTCGGTCGCGCGCGCGAGGAACGAGGCGCGTCCGGTAATGACGTTGAGCGGGGTCCCGAGCTCGTGCGCGATCCCAGCAGCCAACTTGCCGACCGTGCTCAATCGATCCGCGTGACGGAGCTGGGTGATCGCCGACGAGTGCGCGAGGGACGTCCTCGCGAGCGCGTGACCGGTCTCGGCCAGCTTATGCCGCATGTCGTCGATCGCGCGGGATAGCTCGCCGAGCTCGTCCGGACTCGGCTTGTCATTGGCCGGTGCGAGATCTCCCTCGCCGATGCGACGCGTTCGGTCGACAAGCGCACGCGTGGGCCGCCCCACGAGGCGCTCACTGAGAACAGCGGTCAACGCGAAGAAGAAGATCAACATCGCGCACAGGGCGATGACAGCCTCGCGCCTCAGCGTGCCGATGACGGTCCGGTGCCAATCGACCTTCTCGGTGATCTCGAGAAGCGCGACGTCGGCGCCGCCGTGCTGGATCGGGATGTAGCTCACATGGCCTGAGCCGTCCGGCGTCTTGCGTGCGGCGCCGGGAGGCAGGACCGCGATGGCCAAACCCTCGCGTGAGCGGGCGATCCTGTCGGCGGCGGTCCGGAGGTCTTCGACCCTACCGTTCCAGGTAGCCGTGATCGCCACGCCGAGGTCGCGGTGGTCTCGCTCGACATCCGCGACGAACGCCGCCCGTTCGCGCCGCTCCCGCTCCCACTCATGCGCGCTCCAGAACGCGGCGGCGCCAAGGTTCAGGGCGAATGTGAGGCGCCAGGCTAGCTTCATGATGCGCGGCGAAGGAGGACCTCGAGCGCCGCGCGGCTCGCGTGCTCGAGCGGGAACGGCTTCTCGAGCAAGACACACCCGAGCTCGCGGCCGCGCGCCACAGTCGGCGCATCCGGGAACGCGGTCATGACGATGGCCGGGATGGCGCAGCCTCGCGCGCGGAGGCGATCGAGCGCGGTGAAGCCGTCCATCCCCGGCATGCGGACGTCGGTGATGATCAGGTCGAAGCTCGAGCCTTTGTCGGTCCCGTCTTCAACGACCTCGAGCAGCGCCGAGCCCGAGGACGCGAGGTGCACTTCGTAGCCCTCCTCACGCAAAGTATCCGAGAGCATCTCGCGCATCCCCTCGTCATCGTCGACGACGAGCACCCGGGCACCCTCCTCGATGCGAAAGGAGATCACCGGGCTGTCGTCATCGTGTTCGTGGTTTGTTTGGCGCATGAGATGTCGAGTCGCAACGCCCGTGCCGCGGTGACTCGACGCGCGTCGACGCGCGTCTTCCTTGTCGATTGCGTATCGCTGGCGCCCTTCGCCACCGACGTAGCATTTTGCAGCGCGCGGCACGCCGGAGGTTTCTTGGTCCGTTGCATGCACCACAAGCGGCCAACGGAAGGAGCTACACCATGAAGAAGTCGATGCTCACGGTTGTTTGCGCGCTCACGCTGTCGATTGCCTTCGCGCTCGGCTGCGCGCCGAGGAAGCCGTCTGCCACGCCCGGGGCCAAGGCGAAGTCCAGCGAAGCGCACCACGATGTCAACCACACCATCCGCGAAATGCCGTGATGTGGGGCCGTGCTCGGTGCGCGTCATCGCGGAGCGGTTGGCTCCGCACGCAGGTTGACGCCACCGAGCACGTAGGGCGCGGCAAAGAAGCGATAGGGCGTGAGCCGAAAGACGATCCGCAGACGATGCTCGCCGGGCGAAGGGCGCCATTCTCGGAGCGACCGAGCGTCGATCTCGCGCCGCATCGGCCGGCGACCGATTGTGCAGGTAGCTCGCGTGGAATGCGTCGGTCACGACATACCGCTGCCGCCCGCCGGGAGCGATGATCAGGCTCGCCGCGTTCCGCGTGTTGGGATGTACGCGACGACGACGAGGGAACGAGCCGCACCGCCGCTGAGCGTCGCGATCGGCGCTGATGTCGCCCCGATAGACGGCCGCGGCGTGTGCCGTCCGGGCGCGAGCTTGTTCTTCGCGAGCAGCGAGCGCGGTGCGTGGGTCCGCCGTCGGCTCCGCACGCGGAGGCCACGTCGTACACGTATTCCGCGGCGGCGGGCGAGGCCTCCGCCGAATCGTGCCGCTGCGGCCGAAGTCGACGGGCCCGGCGTCGCCGAATGCCACGGCGTGGCAGATCGCTACGAAGGACAAGTCCACGCGTCGCAGTTCGCCGAGCAATCGCAGCGGCACAACATTCGCTACGCCGTCTCTCCCATGACTATCCCCGTGGAGAACGCGGCCCCCTTCACGATCGCCGAGATCGCATCCCTCACCGGCGGCACGATGCTCCGCGACGGCCCGCCGGTACGGGGGATCGCTGCATACCCGCAGGACGTCGCGCCCGGGTGCGGATACATCGCCGTCGGGGCAACGCCGTATGACCACGCGCGACGCGTCGCGGAGTCGGCGCTTGCGGGCGCGTCCGGATTCATCATCGAACGAGCCATGTCGTGTCCGCCGGGGTGCGGCGTCGTGCTCGTTCGAAGCGCAAGTGACGCACTCACCACGCTGGCACGCGCCCACCGAACGAGGTGGGGGCATGCGCCTCACGCCGCCGGCGAGCGCGCGGTCATCTCGATCACAGGTACTTCTGGAAAGTCGTCGACACGCCGCCTGGTTGCCACGCTCCTCCGCCTTCTCGGCCGCGGGTCGGTCGTGGAGACGGGCGACGCCCTCGACCGCATCGGTGTTTCTCTGAGTCTCCTCTCGCTGACCGATGCGGATCGGTTCGCCGTGGTCGAAACGGCGACACGCCACCGGGGCGACGTCGCGCGACTCGGAGCGCTCGCCGACCCGGACGTCGCCGCACTTACCCTTGTTGCCTTTGCGCACGCCGAGGGCGTCGGGTCCATCGACGATCTTGCGAAGGAGAAGGGAGATCTCCTCGCCGCCGTGCGTCCCAACGGGACCGTCGCCTACAACGTCGATGACCGCTACGCAGCGGCACAGGTCGAACGTGCGCCTGGCCGGCGCCGCGTGACCTGGGGCTTCAGTCCCTCCGCCGACTACCGGATCCTTTCGCGCGCGCCGCTCGGGCTCGAGGGCTCGCGCGTACGGCTCGCGCGGCCCGACGGTCCGGAGGTTTCGGTGGTGACGCGCTCGTTCGGCGTCGGCGGCGCGCTCGCGATCGGCGGCGCGCTCGCGATCGTCGAGGCGACAACAGGCGCCTCGCTCGACCCAAAGCTGATCGAAGAAGCGGTGCGGCTCTCCGACGATCGGCGCGAAGCGCGCCTGTCTGCGACGACGCTTCCGAACGAGACGATCGTGCTCTCGGACGCGAGCGACGCAACCCCTGCGTCGATGCGCGCATGCCTCGAAGCGGCACGGGAGGTCGCCGCTGCGCTCACACGGCGGCTCGTCGTTATCTTCGGGGAGCTTCACGAGCTCGGAAGGGACTCAGCACGGGAACACGCGACGCTCGGCGCGCACATCGCGCTGCAGCGCCCCGCGGTCCTCGTGACGATCGGCCAGACCGCGCGCAACACCGCTGTCGAGGCCCTCTCGCTCGGCGTCGATACGTTCGCCGCAAGCGACGCGGCCACAGCCATTCCCCGCGTCTTGTCGGCCGTGTCTGCCGGCGACGTGGTCGTCATCGCCGGCGGTCGCGATAACGGCCTCGCGGCGCTGACGCAGGCGCTGGTCGCCCGCGCGTTCGACCCACGAGGCAACGCTCACAACGCGGCCAACAACGGCGCGCGCCCCTCGCTGCAGACGCGGCTGCTCTGACTTTGAGCGTGGAGTGACTCGATGTGGATCCTCGAACGGTGGTTTGGCTCGAGCGCTGCGGCGTCTCTGCTCGTCGCGGCGGCGCTGCTAACGGTCACGCTCAGCGTGGTAGTACCCCCGCTCATCCGTCGACGGCTTCGCGCGGTGATCGTGCTGCTCGGGTTGTACTTCGCATTCGAGGTCTGCGCATACGCGCTCGGCCAAACATCACGCGCCTTCGCGATCATCGATGGCGCGGCCTCGGTCGCCGCATCGATCGCGCTCGCTCGATTGCTATTCGTGGCGGTGGTCGATATTGCGTGGGAGAGAGCGGGTAGGGCTCCGCTCAACCAGCTCGTGCGCGACGTCCTCCAGGCGGCGATCTTCGCGTTCGCGATCTTCGGGGCGCTGCACGCGCTCGGCGTGCGGCCGACGTCGCTCCTCGCCACCGGAACGGTGGTCACCGCAATCGTTGGTCTCGCGCTGCAAGAGACCCTCGGCAACCTCGCTGCGGGCGCCGCAATTCAGGTCGAGCGGCCCATCGAGCTCGGCGACTGGGTCCGCGTCGACAAGGGCGACGTGATTGGCCGCGTAGTATCGACGAACTGGCGATCGGTGACGCTCGAGGGCGACGACCGTCTCCACGTCGTCGTGCCGAACAGTCACTTCAGCCGCACTCCGTTCACCAACTTCTCGCGGCCCGGCGGCGCTTTCCGGCGGAACGTCAACTTCGTGGTGCCGTTCGAGGTGCCTCCGAACCGAGTGCACGAGGCCGCGCTGGCTGCATGCGCGGACACGCGAGGGGTGCTCGCCGAGCCACCACCGTCGGTCGTGACCTCGGCGTTCGTGGAAAACGGTGTTCAGTACTGGCTCCGCTACTACATCGCAGACTTCGCCCTGCGAGACCGCCTCGGCGGAGAGCTACTCACGCGCTGTTGGTACCACCTGCACCGGCGCAAGATCGAGCTGGCTATCCCGCCGCGCAAACAGTTCGTCATCCCGATGGACGATACGGCGCGTGCAGCCTCGCACGAGAGCACCCTGCGCGATCGACGCGCCGCGATCGACGCGATCGACATCTTGCAGCCGCTCTCGGAAGCGGCGCGTGACGACCTCGCGCGCCGAGGCCGGCGCCTCCTGTTCGCCCCTGGGGAGACGATCGTCAGCGCAGGCGCGGAGGGCCGCGAGCTCTACGTCGTACGCCGCGGTGAGGCCATTGCCCGTCGCGACGGCGAGGAGCTCGGACGCCTCGGTCCGTCGGCGGTATTCGGCGAGCTCGGTTTCCTCACGGGAGGCCAGCGCTACGCCGACGTGGTTGCGGTCGTGGAGACCGAGGTCTTCGAGATCGGGCAGGACGCCTTTCGCGATGCGCTGCACAGCGAGCCGAGCATCGCGCAACGCATCTCGGAGATCGTCGAGACAAGGACGCGCGCGCTTGCGTCGCACAAGGGACGCGCCCCGGTCGCGCCGCCCGTCGCGACGACCGCGGAAAATGGGGTCTTTGCCAGGGTCCGCGATCTTTTTGGATTGGCGTGACAAGGACCGCTGCGTCGCTAGAGCGACAGACATTGGCACGGGGCTCGCTCTGCGACGTCCGCATGCCTGCCCGACTTGCCTCCCTCTCGCTGCTCCTCCTTGCCCTCGGAACGTCTGCATGCGAACGAGCCGCGTCCGCAACGTCCACACCCACCGCGCCCGCTGGACCTCGCAACGTCCACCTGGCGGAAGACGTAACGGCGCGCCTCGGTATTCGAACGGCGGTCGCCGGGTCACCGCTCGCGATCGCGCTCACCGTCCCGGGGGCAGTTGAGTATCACGTCGATCGCTACGCAGAGGTTGGAGCGCGGCTCGACGGCCGGCTCGTCGAGGTGCGCGCAAAACTCGGCGACAAGGTGCAAAAGGGGCAGATCCTCGCGATGCTCGCGGCGCCGACGCTCGGCGACGCGCACGCTGCGCTCGTGCGTGCGAAAGCCTTGCGCGAAGCCGCGGCGACCAACGCGGCACGCGAAGCGTCACTGCTCGCCAAGGGGCTGACCACTGCCCGCGAAGAGGAGCTCGCGCGCAGCGAGCTCAAGACCGCGACCGCCGAGGTCATCGCCGCCGAAGCACGCCTGTCGGCGCTCGGCGTCCACGGGGGCGGAGCAGGCACGTTCGCGCTCACGAGCCCGATCGACGGCGTGGTCGTGGCGCGAAACGCGACGCTCGGGGCATTCCTCCCCGCGTCAGCCACGGCCTTCGCCGTCGCAGACCTCTCCACCGTGGTGATCGCCGCCGACGTGCACGAGGCAGATCTCCCGCACCTCGCGCACGACGCGGTGGTGGAATTCCGGGCCGACGCGCTCGGCGACAGGGTCTTCCGAGGCAAGGTCGCGTGGATCGATCCGGCTGTCCATCCCGTCACCCGTATGACCCGCGCACGGCTCGAAGTCGTGAATGCCGACCGCGCCCTGCGCCCGGGGATGTTCGTACGTGCTTCGCTCGCCCTACCGTCCCCCAACCCCTCGACCAAGCAATTGCTGCTTCCGATCGACGCAGTGCAGCCACTCGGTGGCGACGACGTGGTCTTCGTCGAGAAGGCCAAGGGCGTTTTCGAGGTCCGAACCGTTCAAGTCGCGAAGGGGAGCGGACGGTTGGCCACCGTGACTTCGGGACTGGCGTTCGGCGAAGTCGTGGTCGTCGAGGGAGCCTTCCTGCTCCGAGCGGAGGCTGCCAAGCGGTAGAGGCGCCCCTCAATGGTGGCCGGGGTCGACCCCGGCCTCCTCAATATCCAGGTAGCGGGCGTGGCCGGTCGGACGAGCCGCCGCGAGGCTCACACGGACGCTCACCGTCAAGTCGACTCCATGCGTACCGAGCGCTTCGGAGATCGCAGCGGCGCGGACTCGGACCGCGGCGATCCGCGTCTCGGTGATCGTGCGGTCCGCGTGGTCGACGAGGACGAGCGCGTGGCGATCAGCCACGCACGTGGCGATCTGCTTCAGTACTCCTGCCCAGAACGCACGAGCTTCGGTGTCGCTCGGTCGGTGAACACCGCACGTCCGCTGCAGCCCCGGACCGAAGGCGATCTCGTCGGGGGGAATAAGTGCGGCGAGCCGCTCGGTCGGCGAGGACTGTGTGGCGCTGGTTGCCGGCCGGCAGCCGAGCATCAACGCGAGGGCGAGTGCGGCTCTCATCGGAGATCCGGGAGGGTTGGGCGATCCTGCTCGAGCACCCGATCGACGGCTAGGTCGCCGAGGTCGTCGTCGTGGAAAGGGCGACGGATCAGCGCTGCGCCGACTCGCCGGGCGCGCGTGAGCACCCGTCGATCCATCTCGGCTGCGACCACGATCAGGCCGGGGTGGCGCGCAATTTCGGCGATTAGGTCGAAGATGGCCATCCCGGGGGCTGACGGATCGATGAGCACCACGGAGAAGCCGTCGCCTCGCGACGAAGCGTCGCGAAGGGCCGCGATCAACTCCGTCCGTCCGGCCGCATGTTCGACTGCAAAGCCGACCATCCGCAGCCCGTCGGAGATGCGTGCGCGTTCGTTCTCGGCTCGAAGGACGAGGATCGCGCGCCGGCCCACCAGCGACACACAGCGACGAAAGATTGGTTGCGTGACCTCGTCGAGCGGCTCTACTGTCGGCTCCTCGCCGTGATGTTCGTCCATGAGCAGGTGCCGCAGCAACGTGCATGCCTCGCAGCTCACGCGCGTATTAGCCGTTGGCACGGCGCACGCTCACGGGGCGGTCCATGAACACCCCCGGCCACGGCAACGTGGTCTCCTGGCTCGCCGAACGGAGGGCGATAGGTTTCGTCATCGCCGTGGTGTTGATCGTCGCGGGCGCGATCGCGCTTCGACGTCTTCCCATCGATGCCGTTCCGGACGTGACCAACAACCAGGTCCAGGTCGTGACCGCGGCCCCGGCACTTCCCGCGACCGAGGTCGAGCGGATGATCACGCTGCCCGTCGAGCGAGCGATGGCCGGCCTGCCGGGCTTGAAGTCGATCCGAAGCGTGTCGCGCTTCGGAATCAGCTTTGTGACCCTCATCTTCGACGACGACGTCGACCTGTATGGTGCGAGAGCGCAAGTCCATGAGCGCCTGACCGCCGTAAGAGATCAGATCCCTCCCGAGATCGGCAAGCCGGAGATGGGACCGATCGCGACCGGTCTCGGAGAGATCCTCATGTTCGAGCTCCGCGGCCCCGGCCGCACCCAAGAGGAGCTGCGCGCGATGCTCGACTGGTCGATCGCGCCACGGATACGGCAGGTGCCCGGCGTGATCGACACCGTCAACTTCGGCGGAGCCGTGAAGGTCTTCCGGATCACGCTGGATCCCGCGCGCCTGGCTGCCCAGAGAGTGAGCGTCGAGGAGATCCGCGCGGCGCTGCTTCGCGACAACAAGAACTCCGGCGGCGGCGCACTCGACAAGGCCGGGGAGATGTTGGTGCTTCGCGGTGAGGCGCGATACGCGACGCTCGATGACATCCGCGCCACGGTCGTCCGGAGCCAACAGGGGGGCACCCCGCTCACGGTCGGAATGCTCGGCGAGGTCGATACCGGCCCCGCGATGCGCCACGGCGCGCTCACAGCGGACGGCCGCGGAGAGATCGTCGGCGGAAGCGTACTGATGCTGAAGGGCAGAAACAGCCGCGAGGTCGTCGAACGACTGATGGTGGCTGTCGCAGACATCAACCGCACGCTGCCGAAAGGCGTCGAACTCGTGCCGTTCCTCAATCGGGCGAGCTTCATCGAGCGCACGGTCACCACGGTCGTAAAGAACCTCGTCGAGGGCGCGATCGTTGTTGTCGTGATCCTGTTCCTCACGCTGGGCTCCCTGCGAGCCGGCCTGCTCGCTGCGGGGGCGATTCCCTTCGCGATGCTTGTTGCCTTCATCGGCCTCTCGGCGCTCGGCATGAGCGCGAACGTGATGTCGCTCGGCGCGGTCGACTTCGGCATCATCGTCGAGGGGACCGTGGTGGTGATCGAGCACGCCCTGCATTCCGCCGCTCATCAATCCTCTGTCGCCGACCGAATGCAGGCGATCCGCGCGGCGTGCGCACACACCGCACGCCCGGTCATGTTTGCTGTGGTGATCGTTGTCCTGGTCTTCCTCCCGCTGGCCACGCTCGAGGACGTCGAGGGCAAGATGTTTCGGCCGGTCGTCGCATCGCTCGTGGTAATGCTCGCCGGTTCGCTGTTCTACGCGCTGGTGCTCGTGCCCGCCGTCGCCCCGTCCCTGCTCGCGAAGACGGTGCAGCGCGACGACCCCTGGCTCATCAGGATGCTACGCCGCGCGTACGAGCCCCTGTTGAAGCGCGCTGTCGCGCGTCCCGGCCTCACCCTCCTCCTCTCCGCACTTGTTGGCATCGTGACCATCGCTCCTGCCGGCCGGCTCGGCGCTGAGTTCTTGCCGCGGATCTTCGAGGGCGACTTTGCGATCGACGCGCGGCGGCCGGTGAGCACCTCGGTGTTGCAAGCGGTCGCGCTTGCGACAGAGACCGAGCGTGCCCTTCTTGAGATTCAAGAGGTGTCGCGCGTCGTGACTCGCACCGGTCGGACCGAGGGTTCCATCGATCCACAGGGCCCCGAGGCGAGCGACGTCTTCGTGATCCTCAAGCCGCGAGATAAGTGGCGGAAGGGGCTCACGCCGGAACAGCTCGTCAAGGAGATGGACGCCAAGGTCGCCCTCCGAGTCCCGGGGACCGTCCATGCGTTCTCGCAGCCCATCGAAATGCGCGTCAACGACCTGATCGCCGGCGTACGGTCCGAGGTCGCATTGAAGGTGTACGGCGACGACCTCGAGACGCTCGACCGCCTCGCGGAAGAGATCAAGCGCCTGATCGCGGCGACCCCTGGCGCCGCCGACGTGAAGCGGGAGATCCCGACGGGGCTGCCGACCCTTCGCGTGATCGTCGACCGGGTTCGAGCCGCGCGTGTTGGCGTCGCTGCGCAGTCCGTCCTCGACGCGGTGGAGATGGCGCGCGTCGGACAGCCGCTGGGCAAGGTCTTCGAGGGAGAGCGCTCGTTCGATCTCGTCCTCCGCGTCGGCGGCGAGGACGCACGCGACGCACAGGACCTCGCGCGGCTACCGATCGTGACCTCCAGCGGTGATCTCGTCCCACTGGGCTCCGTCGCAACGATCGTCGAGGAGCGCGGGATCACCCAGATCTCGCGCGAGAAGCTGCGACGCCGTCTGGTCATCGAGTGCAACGTGCGCGGTCGCGACATGGTGTCGTTCGTCAACGAGGCCCGGAAGCGCGTCGAGGCGATCGGTCTGCCTCCCGGCGTCGAGCTCGAATGGGGCGGTCAGTTCGAGAACTTCAACCGCGCGAAGAACCGACTGATGCTACTCCTGCCGGTATCGATGGCGATCATCGCGGTGCTGCTCTATTCGGCGTATCGCTCCGTCCCGCTTACGCTCGTGACGCTGTTGACGCTCCCATTCGCGCTCGGCGGCGGCGTTGTCGCACTGCTTCTACGCGACCTGCCATTCAGCATCCCAGCTGCCGTCGGCTTCATCGCACTTGCCGGCGTCTCGGTGATGGGCGGTGCCGTGATGACGGCGCGCCTCCTCGAATGCGATCCGGCGGACCCAATCTATAAGCGTGTGCAGGAATCTGCCGTCTCGCGTTTCCGGCCCATGATCTCGACCGCGCTCGTCGCCGCGCTCGGATTCGTTCCACTTGCGATCGCGACCGGCGCGGGCGCCGAAGTGCAGCGGCCCCTGGCCACCGTCGTCATCGGAGGTCTGATCGTCGATACCGCTGTCGCAATCTTCGCGATGCCCGCGATGATGGTGTTCGTGCTGCGGTGGTTCCGACTCCCGGAACGACGCTGACCCGAAGGTAAGAAGGTAACGCGCGTCGCGCCCGAGATAACCTGATCGGCATTCTCAGCCCCGGCGCGCTCGGGCCAACTCGACGCCATTTTTCTGGTTCGACCCGGACACGACGGTCGGCCATCATCGACGTAACAGCGCAGCTCCTGTCACAGGGTCGCGCTCGTGATGTACTCATGCAGAGCCCACTGTCACGCTACAGACGCGCGAGTCCCGTGATATGCGGACTATCGGCACAGTCGAACGACCGTCGCCTCCAAGCCCATCGCGCGTGATCCCTTAACCAGCACGACGTCACCGCGCTCCGCAGCCAGGGAAGCAAGGTCCGCGGCTTCCGCGGGGCCACGAGCGCGAGCCGCTCCCTCGATCGTGAAGCGCTTGCCGACGAGGATGATCACGTCCGCTTCACGGCGAGCGAGCGCTCCGATGCGACCATGCTCCGCGACGCTCACGTCCCCGAGCTCCAACATGTCCGCGAGTACGGCGATGAGCCGGCCACCGCGCCGATTCGCCAGCGTTCGAGCGGTCGAGAGCGAGGCCTCTACCGAAGCGGGATTGGCGTTGTAGCAATCGTCGACGATGAGGACGCCGCGCACATCTTGCGTGGCGAAGCGACCGGGAGGAGCGGGGACTGTAGCAAACGCGCGCTTCGCACCCGCGGCGAGCACGGAGTCGTCGATCCCGACGGCGACTGCGCAGGCGAGCGCGGCACACGCGTCGAGCGCCGCGGCCTCTCCGGGAATGGACAGAGGCACAGTGTGGACCTCGCCCCGCAGTTTCGTGCGAAGGCCAAACGGCCCGACATCGAGCAGGGCGACATCACCGCCGCGGCCAAAGGTTGACCGCCGCGCGGATGAAGTCTGCAGCTCCAATCGCGCGCGCGTGTCACCCGCGTTGGCGATCGCCTCGACACGGGCCGCGCGCAGAAGGTGGCCCTCCTCCTCCGCGATCGCGTCGATCCCGCCGATTCCATCGACGTGCTCGTACGCGATGTTGAGGAGAACGGACACGTCGGGCCTTACGATGTTGGCGATCTGGAGGAGCTCTCCGCGCCGGCTTGTTCCGCATTCAATGACCCAGGCCCTGGCCGCGGTCGATGCGGCCAGGATCGTCATCGCGACGCCGAGCAGGTTGTTCTGATTGCCGCGCGTGACGTGGGTCGGACCCGCGACCTCCGCGAGCAGCACACCGGTCAACATGGTCGTAGTTGTCTTTCCTGCCGCTCCACCGATCGCGACGACCGTGCCCGGGAACACGTCACGTCGCGCCGCGGCCAACCGCGCGAGCGCCGTCAGGGGGTCGTCGACCTCGACGCACGGGATACCGGCGGTGGCGCGCCCGCGCTCCACAATCGCGCCCGCCGCTCCGCGCGCGGCGGCATGCCCGACGAACGCGTGTCCGTCGCGACCGCCACGTAGGGCCACGAACAGATTGCCGGGTTCAAGGGTGCGACTGTCGATGGAGATCCCGCACGCACGCAGCTCGTCGCCGACGATCGCGTCCGGGAGTACCCGTCGCAGCGCGTCGGTGTCGAGCAACACGGAGTTGCGCGGGATGGGCTCAGGGGTTGCAGACATTGCACCATCGAGCAGCGGCATGCGTTGAACTCCGCGGAACGACACAGGTGTGGCCGCACCGTCGGCAATCGGCGATATCGGCGGCGATGATCTTCGTGGGGACGCCGCAGTCTTCGCAGGGCAATCCCGCGCGGACCGACCGCGCTACGAAGCCCGGTGTTTGACACCGCGGGCACAGCGAGCGCGCCGCGTCGACGACCGCGCGCGATGCGCTGGCGATGGCGCGCATGCGGCGCGGGTTGCACATCGCGCGCAGCTCCGCTTCGACGACGACCTCCTTCCATTCAGCGAAGGCAGCGGTCAGCACCTCCCGTAGCCGCGTGTCATCGAAGATTGCCTTCGCGACACATGTCCCTCCGGCGCGCACGAGCGCCGCGTGCGTCGGCAACCCGATCCGCGCAGCGACGGGTCGTGGGTCGTCGCCGCGTCGCAGGACGTGTGATCCGTGATTGGTGTCGTCGGTCAGGTGCTCGCCGCTGATTTCGAGGTCGTCTTGGCAGTCGTGGAGCAGCACCAGTTCGTGATCGCACGCACGATGCCCGTGGACGGGATGGGGCCCGAAGCTGCCTTCGCTCGCGACAAATAGGTCGCCACCGCACGTCGCGATGCCAGTCGCGATTCTCGCGCGAGCTGCATCGAGCGCGCTGCCGGTGCGCTCGACCTCGCCGGTGAACGTCCCAAAGCGGTCGGTGTCGACGTTCGCGACCTCGAGCTCGACACCGAGCTCGGCCAGCGCTGGCCCGATCGCTTGTTCCTTGCCGTGCTTAGACACGAGGATCGCCCGCCGCCCGTAGAAGCGTCCGCCCCGCACTCAGCCAGCTCGCTCGACGCTGGATTCCACCGGCGCCGCTCAGTCCTGCGACCGGCGTGCCACGGGAGAGTCGTGGAAGCGCGCGAGAGAAGTTCGCTTTCGGCTGTGGCTTTGTGCCACGCGCGTAGTCCTCACATTCGATCTCTGTCGGCTCGGCCGACTTCGGGATTCATCGACGTGGTGGCGCAAGGAACTTCGTGCGTCTCCGGTCAGCGTGCCCGAAGCGAAGCCACCAAAGCATCGAGCTCGGCGCGCGCTGCCGCGACGGTCTTGGCGGGGCCGGTGAGCTTGAAGAAGTGCAGGCCAGCCGGCGACTCCACGATGGCACCAGCGAGGGCGAAGCCCTGCTCCATGTCTCCCTGCATCGTCGTGTAGGTACCCGCGAGGTCCACGGTATGGACCTTCAGCGTGCCCACGAGCTTCGTCGCACGTCTGGCGCTCGCGCGACTCGGCTCGTCGAACTGCTGGACCCAACGAGTCAGGTTCTGCTCGACGTCGCCCCCTGCGCGCGTCACCGAGAGCTCGCCGTCCTCGACGTCGCCCGCAACCTTGGGAACTCGATAGGTCGCGACACGCATCGCGCTCGGATGGGGGATCGCCTCCCAGCGTGCAGGCGCGGTCCAGAGCAGGGCCGCCTCCGGCTTCTGTGCGCCGGTCGGGATTGCGCCGACCGGCGGGTGGTTGGCCGGCAGGTTTCCGATCGGCGGATGGTTCGTGGTGAGTGCTTGCGTCGCAGCCTGTTCGGGTACCGCGCTCGGCTGTGTGGTTGCCGACGAGGGGGCATTCGGTGCTGCGCTCCGCGTCGCCGCGAAGACCGCGGCTCCGCCGATGACACCGATAACTATGATCGCATTTCGGTCCATGGTGCGCTCCCGGTCTTTCGCTCAGAGCGAGGGATTCATCCGTCGCAGGCTCACTTCGGGCACGCATCACGAGCTCGCGCGCGCGCTCATGAACGTAGGCGTGGTGCCCTTGATCTGCCGGATGGAGTCCCAGAGGAGTTGCTTCGTATACGTCGGGTTGTGCACGCCGAAGTCGCGTCCTCGCGCGAGGAGCAGGTAGTTGTAGAGGGCGCCCGCGTCCGTAGCGCTGAGGACTTGGTCAGCGACACCACCGTCCGGTCCGACGCCGCTCTGTGGGCGCGGTTGATCGAGCTGGAAGGCTCCATCGCGGAGCTCCGTTTCCGACATCGCGACGAACGGAGCAGCACTGCTACGCGTGAGCAATCCACGTGCGTTGAGCGCGGCTTGCAGCTCGAAAAGACCGGCGCGAACGGTCGACTGGCCGCTCTGGATGTCGTAGCTCGTGCCCGTGTACGTCGTGTGGCACGTCTTGCAAGCGGCGATCGAGGCGATCATCGAGTGATCGGGGACGTTCTTGTTCGACGCGACGGGCGTCATATGACAACCGACGCAGCCGTTGGCGAGCGTCGTGTGCACCGACGTCCCGTACGATTGTCCGGGGAAGTGATATGCTCCCTTGCCCGAGTAGATGTCTGCTTGCGGTCCCTGGTGCGGGCCCCAGCGCGTGCTGCTCATGCGATTGGCCGGCGTGATGAACGCGGTGACGTCGCGCCTCGACTTGTGGCAGAAGACGCACGTGTTCCCGGCCTTGTATTTCCCGGCCGGCTGCCCGACGACGCCCGCGTCCGCGGGGCTCTTCTCGATCAACGATTGATCGTCCGGTCCGGAAGCAACGCGGAGGGGCGCCGAGCCGGGTTCGTACTTCCCGGTGACGTGGGGATCGTTCGTCGGCGTGAAGGCGTGACACGTGGAGCAGTGGATGATCGCGTTCTTGCCCAGGCCCGCGTAGACGGCCTCGGCGGCACCGCCGGTCGCTGTCTGGAAGTTGAGGTGGCCGTTGGCCACACCACTCGCGACGCCGCCGTCGGCGACGGTCACCACCCCGGCCACGCGTCGCTCGATCCCATCGAGCGCATGGCAGTTGCCGCAGCTCGCGGCGCCGGTCCAAGTCGGGTTGTCGTCCGCCATTGCGCTGATCTTGTAGTGGCCGCTGAACTTCCACTGATCGACAACGTTGCCAAAGCCGTGACAGGGTTGTGCGCAACTGTTGGTGGTCGCGCCGTCGACGCCTGCATCAATGAAGGGCGTCGTGCCCGGAGGTCCCTCCGGACCGGCCGGACCCTGTGGTCCCGCCGGACCAGCGAGCCCCGCGGGGCCCTCCTTGCCATCGGGCCCAGCGCACGCGACCAAGAAGCCGCCGAGGATCGAAATGGAAACGGCGCCGACGATGCGTGAGTAGGCCATCGTGTCCTCCGGGCGCGCTACTCAGCAACTCCGGGACCATGCGAGCATTCTCGCGTTGCCGACGACAACAGCTCCAAGGCGAAGCCTGTCGCCTCGAAAATTGTCGCGCGCGAAAGGCGCGGGTCCCCACGCGCCGCGGCGTTGCGTTCCGCCACACGCACCTGCGCGCGCGTGGCAGAACGCTACGAATCGCTGCGCCCACGCAGATGCCGATCTCAGTCGATCGTCCGCCACTCCCGAGGGCGCGCGTCATAGAACCGGTTCGTACAACGACGCGCGTTTGTGCTCGGTGCACGGATTGCGCCGCGTGCGCGCTGAACTTGCGCCCCTCGTCACGCACGCATGCGGATGGGTGTGAATCGTGCTGACCCAACGGGCGTGCAGCACCTGGCAAGCGAAGGCTACAACCGTCGGCCTGGCCCCCCACTCGTCGACAACGAGTCGCGCTTTCACGCGCTCGACGTGCCGGCGGTGATTTCCGCCATCGAATCGTCGGAGGATGGCCTGCGCGACATCGAGGCGCGTCGACGGCTCGAATCCAACGGGCCGAATGCACTGACGACGCGCGGCGGCCCCACGTGGCCACGCAAACTCGCGGAGCAATTCATTCAGCCGCTCGTTGTGGTGCTGATCGGCGCAGCCGTGCTGTCGCTGGTGCTCCGGGACTACGTGGATGCTTGCGTAATCGCTGGCGTCGTCGTGCTCAACGCCCTCATCGGCTTTCTGCAGGAGTATCGCGCCGAGCAAGCCATCGCGGCCCTTGCGAGACTCGTCGTCACCGAAGCGACCGTCGTGCGAGACGGCGTCGCACGCAGGGTCCCGAGCGAGCAGTTGGTCATCGGTGATGTCGTGCTGATTCAGTCCGGCGACACCGTTCCGGCGGACCTACGGCTCGTCAGCGCGAAGGGGCTTCGGGTGGAGGAGGCTGCGCTCACCGGCGAGTCACTGCCGGTGGACAAGTCGCCCGAGCGGCTGCCGCTCGAGACCCCGCTCGGCGACCGACGGAACCTGGCATTCGCCGGGGCACAGGTCACGTCGGGGCAGGCGCGCGGCATCGTCGTCGCGACCGGCGATCGCACCGAGACCGGGCGAATCGCTGGCCTGATGGCGAGCACGAAGCAGCTCGAGACACCACTCCTCGGCCGCATCGCACGACTGTCGCAGCAGCTGGTCTGGATCATCCTCGCGATCGCGGCCATTCTCTTTCTCGTAGAAGCACTCCGCGGCAGTCCGCTCCGCGCCACGTTCAACGCGGCCGTCGCGCTCGCCGTCGGCGCGATACCCGAGGGCCTACCGGCCGCGGTCACGATCCTGCTCGCCGTCGGCGTGTCGGCGATGGCGCGACGGAACGCGCTGATTAGAAGGCTCCCCGCGGTCGAGACGCTCGGTAGCACGACGGTCATCTGCTCGGACAAGACTGGCACGCTCACCGAGAACCAGATGACCGTGACCGCGGTCCTGATCGGCGACTCCGAATACGAGGTGACGGGTGTCGGCTTCGACGTAGCCGGAGAGGTGCGGCACGACGGCGCTGTCATTACGGGAACCGAACATGCCGTCGGCGAGTGCCTTCGCGCGGGTGCGCTGTGCAACGATGCGCGCCTCACCAACCGGGCGTCCGGGGTAACGATCGAGGGGGATCCGACGGAGGCCGCCTTGCTCGTTGCCGCGCGGAAGATCGGGATTGACGAACTGGCGCTCGCCGCGTGGCCGCGGCGCGATGTCGTCCCCTTCGAGTCGCAGCACATGTACATGGCGACGCTCCACGAGTCGAGCGATCGGGAGTGCGTGATGTACGTGAAGGGATCGTCCGACGCCTTGCTGGACCGCTGCGTCGACGAGCTTCGAGAGGATGGGACGGTCTCATCGATCGATCGGTCCGCGGTGCATGCCGCGGTGCGCCGGCTCGCTGCGCGTGGCCTCCGCGTGCTCGTGGTCGCGCGCCGACGGTTTCTTGATCAACGCACGATCTCGCACGAGAGCGTCGGGCAGCTAACCCTAGTTGGGCTTGTCGCGATGATCGATCCGCCGCGTCCCGAGGCGAAGCGCGCTGTGGCGGCCTGCAGCCGCGCGGGTGTGAAAGTAAAAATGATCACAGGAGATCACGCCGTCACGGCGACCGCGATTGCAGCGGAGCTCGGGCTCGAGGGGCTCCGGGAGGACGATGGCCGTCTGCGAGCGATGACCGGTACCGAGCTCGCGAGCATTCCCCCGGAGTTGCTCCCAGAAATCGCCGATGACGTCGCGGTGTTCGCGCGCGTCGCACCGGAACAGAAGCTCGCGCTTGTGCGCGCGCTGAGGCAGCGCGGACACGTCGTCGCGATGACGGGCGACGGCGTGAACGACGCGCCGGCGCTCAAGCAAGCAGACATTGGCGTCGCGATGGGGCGCGGCGGAACAGATGTCGCGCGCTCTGCCTCAGCGATGGTCCTCACCGACGACAACTTCGCGACCATCGCCGCTGCGGTGGAAGAGGGGCGAGCTGTCTATGACAACCTGGTGAAGTTCATCGCATGGACCCTCCCGACGAACGGTGGCTCGGCCACCGTTCTGCTCGCGGGCGTCCTCTTCGGGGCGCTGCTGCCGGTGCTGCCGGTCCAGCTGTTGTGGATGAACATGGCGACCGCGGTCCTGCTCGGCACGGCACTCGTGTTCGAGCCGCGGGAGCCCGGGCTGATGTCCCGGCCGCCCCGGAAAGTGGACGCACCACTCGTTGATGTCGGGCTCGCCGTCCGCACCGCGGTTGTGTCCATTGCAATGGGGGCATCGGCGTTCGTGCTCTTCACGTGGGCGCGCGATCGGGGGCTCAGCGACGCGCAAGCACGCACGATCGCCGTGAACACGATCGTGGTCATCGAGGTTGGATATCTCTTCGCCTGCCGTTCTCTCCGACTCCCGCTCTCGCAGATCGGTCTGTTCACCAACCGTTGGGTGTTTGTTGGCGCGCTGTTCATGCTGCTCGCGCAGCTCGCTTTCACCTATGTGCCGGCGATGAACCGGCTCTTTCACTCGGCCCCCATCGACGCTTGGTGGTGGGGCGTCATGTCCGCGATCGGCGCAACCGTCTTCGTTATCGCAGAACTACAGAAGTACTTCTCTACGGATGCCGTGGATGGAGGCGTCACATGCAAGCGCACGAAGTCATGACCAAGTCCCCAACGACCGTGCGCTCCACGGACACCATTGCGCTCGCCCTACAACGACTCGCCGCGCTCGACGTCCGCCACCTTCCCGTCGTCGATGCCGAAGATGCCCTGATCGGCATGCTCAGCGAGCGCGACTTGCTCGGCGCGTTCGGGCCAGAGGGGACCCCGCACGACGTAGTCGACCGATCGTTCCATCGCAGTGTCGCGGACATCATGTCGACGTACGTCTTCGCGGTCGACCCCGACACCGCGGTCACCGACATCATCGACGTGATCACGGCGCACCGGATCGGGGCCGTCCCGGTCATCGACGAACATCGTGTCGTCGTGGGCATCGTGAGCTACGTCGACCTACTGCGCGCGCTTCGATCATGGGTGCCGGCGGCGCGCTGAAGCGCCGACGGGGGTCACTTCGGCCGGAGGTCGATCCGAATGCGCTTCTGCGCGGAAGTGACGACGAACGTGGCGGGGGCGCCTACCTCGACGACCACGAGCGTGCTCGGCCCCTTTGCCTCCATGTTGACGGAGCGCGCGAGCTTGCCCTTCGGATTCGTCGCTCGTGCGACGACGCGCTTGCCAGCCAGCCGGCAAGACACCAGGACCGTCACCCGCGTTGCCGTCGATGCGACGAGCGCGACAATACACGCGCTCGTCGTCGGGAGCTCGATCGTTTCGCCTTCGGTGGCCGCATGGAAGGTCGGCAGGTCGACCTCCGCGATCGTGTTCACGACGGGCTTCGCCTTCCCGGACGACGATGGCATCGGATCGAAGGGAGCGACGTCGTGGGCGATTGGCGCGACGTCGTGTGCCATGGGCGCGACGTCGTGAGCGAGCGGAGCTGCGTCGTGCACGATGGGAGCTACCGACTGCGGTACCTCCGTCGTGGGGACCGCGATCGGGCCCGGCGTCTGAGCGGACGAGCCGAATACCGAGAGTGTGAGCCCACCAGCGATCAAAGCGACGACGACGCGCCTCATGGACCTCTCCGACCTTCACGTCCCGTGCCGGCCGGGTCGGACGTCGAGAAGATGACCAGTCAGTGCGCGTGTTCGAGCTCCACCTCGACCGCGACGCGCCGAGGGAGTGCGTGGGCAGGCACGATCGCAAACTCGCTCCGGACGATGACATCGACAGAGGCCGTCTCGAGCGCCTGCTCCAGCGCGCTCGACAAGTCCCGCACGTAACGACGGAGCCGGGGCACCCGCGAGTCTGCGACGTGCGCCCACATCACCACGTCAAGGCGTTCGAGCGCTCCCCTCCGATCGCACGCCGCGAGGCCGGCGATCACCTCCCGCCACCACTCCTCGGAGCCCGCGGCTTGCTCCGACGTGACCTCCGGGCATCTCCCCACGAGGTTAGGGCCCAACGTGAAGGTCGTGCGCGAGGCCTGCAGGCCGAGCCACCAAGCATGGTGGTGGTGGACCTCCGGCGCCGGGTTGAAGACGTCCGGCGGCCGACTGCGAGCCGCGCAGCCGAGAGCAAAGATGGCGACGAAGAGCGGAGCGTACCTGTCCATGCGGGCGGCTCGATCCAAGCGGCATGCCGAGTGCAAATTGGAGAGCCAATGTCCCCGCATCCGTTCTTCGCGATGCTCGCTGTCTGCAGCGTGATCCCTGTCGCAGGGTTCGCGCTGATGATGGTCTTGGGTGGGGCGACGACTGTCTGCGTGTGGCGCCGGCAGCGGCTCGACATCACGGTCTTCATCGAGGTCGGCGTCGGAGATCCATATCGCGGGTACTCGGAAGTGCACGCGCTCCGCACGGCCGTGGCGTTGCGCCCCGGCGTGGCGACTCGCCACGCCGTGGCGGTGAGAGTCCTCGGGGTCAAGACGCGCGAGGTCGAGACTTCGCGAGTCGCGTGAAGTTCGGACCACCTTACCGGCTCCGCATCGTTGCCCCCGTCGGATGAACCCAATGGACCCAAGCTCGATAGAAGTCTTGACGGCTGGCGCCGCAGCGATCGATCCGCTCGTTCAAGACATCGGCATCTGCGTGATCCTCGCCGGTGCGCTCTCCGTGGTCTTCGAACGCTTGCGGATCCCCGCGATCGCGGCGCTACTCGTGGCCGGAGTTGCCGTCGGCCCGGTCGGCCTGTCGGTGGTCAGTGACAAGGCACGGATCGAGACCATCGCCCACCTCGGGTTGACGCTGCTGCTCTTCGTCATCGGCCTGGAGGTGAACCTCCGAAGCCTGCTCGCGAGCGGAAGGACACTCCTCGTGTCGGGCCTGCTGCAGGTGCCGCTCACGATCGCAGCGGGATATCTCGCGTTCCTCGGTCTCCAGCGGCTTGGGCTCCAGGGCATGGAGGGCCAGTACGGGGCGCTCTACCTGGCGCTCGCTTGTGGCTTCTCCTCGACGTTGCTCGTGGTGAAGCTGCTGCAGTCGAAGCTCCAGCTCGACTCACCATCCGGCCGGTTATGCGTTGCCCTGCTCATCTTCCAGGATGTCTGGGCGATCATCATCCTCGCGCTGCAGCCCAACTTCGCGAAGCCGGACATTCGCCCGCTTGCAGCGACATTCGGCGGCATTGTTGTCGTAGCCGTCGTGGCGGTGGTCTTTGCGCGATACATCCTTCCGCACGCCTTCCGCTCCGTCGCGAAGGTCCCCGAGTTGGTGATCTCCGTGGCCTTGGCCTGGTGCTTCGGGCTCGGGCTCTTCGGCGCGCACCTCGGCAGCCTCCTTCACCGAGTGGGCATCGACGTCCAGGTCTCGGTGTCGCTGGAGATGGCTGCCCTCATCGCGGGCGCATGCATCGCGTCACTGCCCTATTCGCACGAGGTTGTTGCCAAGGTTATCAACCTTCGAGACTTCTTCGTGACGCTGTTCTTCGTCGCGCTCGGCATGGGGATCCCCGTCCCCAGCGGCGCGAGCACGTTGATCCTCGCTGCAACGTTGGCCCTGATAGCGGTGGTACTGCGCTACGCCGTCTTCCTTCCGCTTCTCTACATCGCCGGTGTCGACCGACGCACCTCGGTCATGACTTCAACGCGGCTCGCCCAGGTGTCCGAATTCTGTCTCGTCATCCTCTACCTCGGAGCGAGCCTTGGTCACGTCACCGGCGAACAGGTCGGGGTGGTGATCTTCGCGTTCGTGCTCACCGCATTGATCACACCGAGTTTGTTCTCGATCGCCGAAGGACTCGACCGGCGCGCCGCGCCCTTGCTCGCGCGGCTGGGAATGAAGGCGCCGACTGTGCAGGAGCCGGCGGGCGAAGACCTGCACTTTCGGCCGCGCCTGGCCCTCCTCGGGTTTCACCGTCTCGGCTCCTCGCTCTTGCACGACATCTCGCGGGACACCCCCGCGCTCCTGGAACGAACGGTGGTCGTCGACCTCAATGTCGCCCTACACGACGCGATTCGTTCCACGGGTGCGCACGTCCTCTACGGCGACATCGCGAACCCCGCTTCGCTGGCCCACGCGCGGATCGAGAGCGCCGAGATCATCATCTCGACCGTGCCTGATGACCTGCTCAAGGGCACATCCAATCTCGCTCTTGCGCGTCAGCTCCGCCGGCTGGCGCCCGGCGCGACGATCATCGTCAACACGCTCTCGCCCTCCAGCGCCGCCGCGATGTATGCAGCCGGAGCTGATTACGTGTTCTCGATGCGTACCGAGGCGTCGCGTGGCTTGCTCGCTGCAGTTCACGCGACCCTCAACGGTGCGCTCCCCGACTTCCGCGAGACCCTCCGACGCGAGGGTCTCGACCTCGTCGGTCGCGACGAAGTGTTTGACTGAGGACCGATTCGCGCCGCGCTCGAAGTACTTGTAGTTCGACGAGGCGAAACCGCGAGAAACTCAAAACGGACTAGTTCCGCGCGTGCGGTAAATTCTAACGTGCGCACGCGACGCCACCAAGTCCGTCGCGAGGCTCACCGAAGAAGCGGTAGGGCGTCAGCCAGAAGCCGGTCTTCGCGCCGACGCTTGCGCGTCGGTAGCTCGCGGGGAGGTAGCCGAAGTCTCGGAGTGAACGGTCATCAATACTCTTGTCGAGGAAATCTGCCGGCGTCCAATCCTCGAGATACGCCGCCTGCATGGAGTCGGTCACGACGTAGCCCGCACGTCCCCCCAATGCGACGACGAACCCCGCGGTGTTGCGCACGTTGGTGTGCGTGTGATTCGCGCAAGGATCGACGAGGATCGCCGTCGGCGGCACAGCGAGATCGCAGACGAGGAGGTGGAAGAGGATGTTCGCCTCATAGACGCTCGAGTGCACCGCACCGCCGCTCACGGTGATGACGGGCGCAACGCCCGCATGGTAGGCCGCAGCGGCGTTCGTAGCGCGCGTGACGTTCGGCTGGAGCCGTCCTTTGTCAAGCCACGTCAGAGGCACACAGGCATCGCCATGGCTGAAGTTCGCGATCGGACTATCCTTCTGTAGCGCGGCGCCGTACCCGAAGGTACCGACCAGCGCGTAGGGGTACGTGCGTGCCGGCGTGGTGGCGAGCAAGGTGCGGAGCACCCGCGCGTTTTGCTTGGCGGCGGCCGCACGCACCGCTGGCGGCAGCTCACATGAGAGCTCGAGAGGGAGGTCGCCCGTCTCGCCCTTCGCGATTGCTTCGAACCGAATCGCCTCGTGTTCGAGCGTCGGGGCCGCGGTCACGGGCGTGTAGCCGCACTCCTCGGTGGCCGGCGGCGAGAAGACGATCTTGTCGCCGCTGTGGCGGACCTCTGTGTAGCATGAGCGCGGATCGAGCTCGGGAAACGCGACGTGCGAGCGGTCCTCGGTGGACTCGGTTGCCCTACGCCAGTCGCGGCAGAGCAGGTTGCGGTTGACGGCACCGCTTGGGTGCCCGCGACATGCGCAAGCCTCGCCTCTCGCGGGCCCGCGAGGCGGACGAGCGGTGCGTACGCACGCCGCCGCGACGAGCGCGAGGGCCAGCGAAAGTGGGCGGGCTACGCGGAGCACGCCGACGCCAAGTGCAAAGCCCGTTCCGCGGCCGCCTTCAGACGGCAGCCGATGTGGGCTCGACGGGTCATCGCGGTGCCCACGACCACGCTCTCCGGATCAACTCGCGCGACGCCGCTGCGACCCAGGCTGTCAACGACCTCGCAACCGATGCGGTTTTGCGCGTCGTCGCAATTTGCCCCACCTGCTGCGGATCGCCACGCCGAGATGGCCGTATCCCCGCCCGACACCGCGGTACGCGACTTGCGATGGGCGTAGGCATGAAGCAACACGCTCTCACCCTCATCGACGACACGGACTTCGCGATCGACGACGACGCGATCACCGAGCGCTTCCGGCCGCAAGATGGCGCGCGCGTGCTTGTCGCCGACGACGACCCGGCGATGCGTGCGATGCTGCGCGAAGCGCTCCTTGCCGAGGGATACGAGGTCCACGAGGCGGCGAGCGGCCGCGAGTTGCTCGCGGCTCTCAGCGAGCTCTCCGCCAACGACGGCTCTGCCAAGCCAATCGACCTAATCATCACCGACGTGCGCATGCCCGGCATGACGGGCCTCGAAGCGCTTCGTATCGTCGCGCGCGACCGGTTTCACGTGTCGGCGGTGCTGATGACGGCGTTCCCCGACAGCGAGGTCATGAACAATGCAGAGCAGCTCGGCGTCCCGTTGCTGTGCAAGCCGTTTGCCCTCGCTGACATCAGTCGCGCCGCACTCCGCGCGCTGCTCGACGGCGCACAGCCCCGCGTGAGGTGAGGGTTTGCCACTCTGCACTGGGATCGTGGCGCTTGGGCGACGGCCACTTGCAGCTGGATGATCGTCGTTGCGCGAGGCTTCTCCGGACGCTGAAACACCGAAGCGACGCGACATCGAGCGCCCATAGCGGGTTCCCAAGTCGCCCCGAGCATGCTCGGAGGCACCCGATTTCAGCGACGCGCTCCTAATGGATCGTAGGCACCCCAGGGGACTCATCGACTTGTGCCCGGTCGCCAGGGAGCGTCTCCTCTATCGCACCTACGTTGGGCGCAGGCGCGGTGGCGTGGCGTCGCCGTTGTCGACCTGCACGTGCGCACGAGCGATGCGCGCCACCTCCGGATCGCCGACGAACGCGGTCGAGGACGACCACGCGCGGTGTCGGCGTCGTAGTTGTACTGCGAGCCCGCCGAGGTCTCGTCGCCGCTTCGATCACGCTGCGCCGCAAAGCCGAGCCGACGACCATCGGTCATGGGCGCTGCCAGCGCCTCGGCGAAGCCGACATGGTCGACGCGTCGTCGCCCCGACGAATTCGACATCCGCAAAGTCGCCATTGCCCTCCGAGGTCGTCGCGACCAAAGAGCGGTTGAGCAAGGGGCGAGACGGTTTGTTGTCGGGAGCATTCCTGCTCGGAGGAGAAGCTGTGAAGCTAATGAAACCTCGTGTCTCGGGCGTCGCGCTCGTCGTTGCCGCAGTGGTTGCATCCGAGCGCGCGCACGCCGAGTTCCCCAGCCTGAAGGACGCGATCGAGCGTGCACGCACCAAGGGTCCGGCCGCGCTGGTTGCCGCGGCCGACGTGCGGGTCGCCGGTGCCACCCGGTACGGCGCCGGCCTCCCGCCGCTCACCAATCCCTATCTCGAGATTTTCATCGATCGAACCAAGGAGACCCGGGGGCTCGCGGCGGCGCAGGCCAATCTATGGCTCCCTATCGAGCTCTCGGGGCAGCGCGGAAAGCGCATCGCCGAGGTCGACGCGATGGTCGCGTGGAAGCAGACGGCGAAGCTCGCGGCGCAATCGAACGCCGTCGGCGAGGCGGTCGCAGCGTATGGCGAGGTCCTCGTTGCTGCCGCACGACGGCAGCATACCGGCAATCTGCGCAGCTACCATCGACATCATCGGAGCGGCGTGCGATGGGGATCTCGCGAAGCCCTCGCTCACGCGTGCCTGCCGTCCCTGTGGTCCCGGTCTCACTTGCTACGCTGGCAAGTGTCAGCCGCTGTGCCGCCGCGACGACGATTGTCCGTGCGGACGCGGTCTTTCTTGCAGCAACAACCACGCTGAGCATCCCGCAGTCCCGCAGAATGTCTGCGTCAAGTGCAAGAAGGTTCGCGACACCGCGTGCGACACGCACAACCCGTGCTGCGACGACGGCTCCGTCTGCTTCGGCGAGCGTTGCTGCAAGCCCACCGGAGATTCGTGCACAGGAAAGCCGGATTGCTGCGGCAGCGACATCTGTCTCGCGGGCAAGTGCCGAGAGTGCGGAGAACGCAACATCGACACTTGCTTCTCGAACGACGACTGCTGTCCAGGTCTCGAGTGCGCGTCTGGAACGTGCAGGAAACGATGCGTCGCTTCGACGGCGCCGTGCCCGGTCGACTTCAAGGAAGGCGAATGCGAGAAGGGGCAATCGCAATGCCCGGACCCCTTCGGGGATCCGGTCTGCAAGCAGACGAACTTCCCGCTCCCTGAGGGGAAGGACTGCGACGGAAAGGACAACGACTGCAACGGCGCCGTCGACGACATCGACGTTCAACCGTGCTCGCAGTACCCCACGGGCTCGTTCTGCCAAATCAGCTTCAAGGCTCCCGGTACGTTTCGCTGCGTAGGCCTCGAGAAGAAGTGCGACACGACGGGCACGTTCTGCAGCGCGTGCGGGAACCTCCCCAGCGGCGACTCTTGCGGCCTGTGCGCACCGGAAAAGTGCAAGATCGGCTTCGACGCAGAGTCAGGCGTGACGCCCGAGTGTCGTCCCGGGTTCACGTGTCTCATCGGAGGTGTCTGCGCGAAGGGTGGCTGCGGGTTCGATCCTCCCTCGTGTTGGCTACCCAAGCACAACGGGGTGTGCTGGAACTGGTCGACCGGTAGCCCTCCGTAGGCTAGGCAGAGAGACGATGCGCTTGCTCGGGTTTGGCCTCGCGATCGCCCTGACCACGTCGTGCGGGGGACACGTCGTGCCCGACCAGCCTTCCGCGCCGCCGTCGACCTCGTGCCGCGTGCAGCGAGAAGGTGCCGACGGGTCGTGCGGAGCGAACGGCAAGACCGACTGCTGTCTCGCTGTCTCGGTCCCGGGAGGCTCGTTCAACCGATTCAATGACGCTGCGTTTCCAGCGTCCGTCTCGGCATTCCGAGTGGATGCGTTCGAGGTCACTGTCGGTCGGTTTCGCGCCTTTGTTGACGCATGGCCTTCGTCGCGGCCAGCAGTCGGCGCGGGGGCACACCCGCGCGTGCCAGGCTCAGGTTGGAAGAGCGAATGGGATAGCCGTCTGCCAGCAACCCGCGAGGACTTCTCGCGCAACCTCTCGTGCACCGGGGTGCCGGAGTCCGAGCTCACAACATGGCAAGACAAGCCCGGGCCGTATGAGCAGGCGCCCGTCGCTTGCCTGGACTGGTATGAGGCGTTCGCCTTCTGCGCGTGGGACGGGGGGCGCCTGCTAACAGAGACTGAGTGGGTGTACCTCGCGGTCGGCGGCAACGAACAACGCAAGCACCCCTGGGGACCACAACCGATCGATCAGAGTCGCGCCGTTCTGAAACACACGTCACGCGGTGCCTTCGCGCGCGTCGGCTCGGTCCCGGCAGGCGTCGGACGTTGGGGGGTGTTCGACCTTGCTGGCAGCCGCGCGGAGTACGTGCGTGATGGCATCCGCGACGAGCAGCCACAGCTCGGAATACCCATTCCATGCAACGACTGCCTCCGAGACTCGAACACCGCTGACGCCTACTTCCTGTTGCGCGATGCTCACTTCAACGTTCCGGCTGAACTCGCCGATGTCGGCGAGGACGTGCGAGCCGGGTTCAACGTTGCTGCCGGCAGGACGCCAGTGATCGGCTTGCGTTGCGCACGGTGAACCCGACGATCTCTGGCCTACTCAGCATCATGGTTCTCAGCGCGTGCGGCGGTCACGTGGACGAGCACGACACCCGCGACGTCGGAGCCGATGCTGAGCGTCCGCCGAGGCCGCGACCGGCGACACACGAACCGATGTCGATGCGGTGGTCCCCAAGCCGCGGGGCTGAGATGTTCGCCTTCTGGCTTCCTGCAAGACACCGAGCGCCCGTAATCAGGAACAGGCTCGGCGTGCTAGATGTTCCACATGGCCGAATCGTCTCCCGCACGGACGGGTACCGGCGCCGATGGCGACGACTGGGCCACGCTCTACGAGGCGCTCGCATTCGACGAGTTGCGCGCCCGCTTCGACGAGCTCAGTGACCTGCCCCCCGGTTCGAGCGTCGCGCTCGCGGCCGTCTGCATGGTCCTCGTCCCGATCCCACCCAAGGCGCTGGAGGCGTGGCGGAAGCTCGACCGCTCTGCTCGCGAAGTGCACCGACAAGTCGCGGCGCTCGTCGCGGCGTCGTCCACGGGCAGGTACCCATTCGCCGCTCCCGTTGACTACAACCGTCATCCCGATCTCGCAGCGCTCAACAACTCGATCCTGATCGAACAGAACGAACGGGTTCTCGAGCGAGCCGCGAGTTGGTTGAGCCTCCTCGAATGGGTCCTGCAGCAATCGGCGTTCGCTCGTTTCGCGCTGCCGATCGTCGAAGACAGCGCGGGCAACGGTGTCACCGCCGGTGTCTCCGAGAACTGTCGTGTGCCGGACCTCGTCTGGGTGCCCCTTCGCGATCCGGAAGACACCACCCGCCCGTGGATGGACTTGCTCGTCGCCGAGCTCGTCAAGATTCTCACAGACTTCAACGTCCCGATGCCCACCAAGCAAGGGGAGCGGCGTGGAGAGGATGACCGAGCCAACACGTTCGATCTGGTCGAGGAGCTCCTCGCCATCGTGCTGCCCGACAAGGAGCGAGCAGGGCTCTCGTACGATGCCATTCGCCTCAGGCACGGGCGCGGCCTGGTTCGCGCACAGAAGCTGCTCGAGCAAGTGATCGTTCCCGATCACCTTCCCGGCGCGAAGTATCGGATGCTCTCGGTGACCGAATGGGCGACCCTTTGCGCGACCGGCTTCGCGGGCGCACACGCAGTAACGGTTCCCATCGGAGACAGCAAGCCACCGCCGGCCGGATGCATCTGGGTTCCGCGGCGAGCTCGCGACGCCCTTGACGACGATTGAGATGAGACCTGACACCGACAACCTCGATCGGACGTTGTCGGGAGGCTCATGAGAGACATGCGATCTTTCGAATCGCAGTGGCCCCCATCGACCTCGAAATCGTGCCCCGTCCCGACGACGCAGGAGCGCGCCCGTGAGCGAGCTTCGCAAGGCGCTGGAGCGGCTGGTCATCGAGGTGATCGCCGAGGCGCGTCGGCACGACACCGATGGTGGCCGCCCCGATGATCTCATCAACAGCAAGCAGGCGCCGATCACTCACGAGAAGGTGCGGAAGCTCGTCCAGCGAGGCGTCATCCGCGGATACCGAGATGGGAAAGATCTCTTCGTCATCCGCAGCGAGCTCTACGATTACCTCAAGCGAAATCCGGTCGGTGCTCGATATCCCAGGGGTCTGCCGTCCTCGGACACCGAGCTCGACCCGGGAGTCGTCGCGGCGTTCTCGACCCCTGCCACGACAGGGCTTCGCGGGAAGAAGGCCAAATGAGGGCCCCACCGGCCCCACCCACTCCGCCTTGCGTACATCGAGGAGCAGTACATACTTAGTACATGGATCGCGAGCGAGTTTTCACTATGCGACTGTCATCGGCCGAGCGTGAGATGCTCGATTGGCTCGCCGAACGAGATGGCCTCTCCGCTTCCGACGTGCTCCGCCAGTTGGTGCGGCGCGAGTATGTCACCCGCGAGGGACCGCCGGCGAAACGTCCCCGCACCTTGAAAGCACGATGAGGGAGGCCATGGACGACAAGGGTACCAACGAGGGCACGGTATACGTCGATGCCGAGGGTGGCGTCTTCATCAAGGTCTCGCTCGGTAACAAACGGCGCAAGACCGCGAAGGTCCCGAGCGCGACGAGCGAAGACGAGGGTCGGGCGCGCGCGCGCCTCGCGTCGAACCTGTGCTCGAAACTGCGAGCGGCTGGCAAGGACGACTGGACCGTACGCACGGTTGAACAGGTCGCACGCGCAGACAGCCAGAAGAAGCTCGACGACATCGCGCGCGTCGTCGATCTGATCGTTGCGGACCGCTGGCCGCCTCGTGACGAGGCGCCGCTCGGCGGCGTGAGCTACGCGGACGTACGTGCGCTCCTGACGGACGGAACCCTCCATCGCAGGTACCCCACGATTGTCCGCGTAATGGGGAAGGAGCACGCAGCCGACATCAAATACAAGAGCGAGACCTACGTCGAGCCCGTGATCGGCGACCTACCGATCGCCGCCGTGGACCTCCCGCAGTGCAACGAGGTCATGGCTCGCATCGAAGCAAAGTACGGCGATGCTCTCTCCGACGCGACCAAGCAGATGATTGCGTGGACGATGAAGCGCGTTCTCGACTTGTCAGTGAATCCGCTCGGCCTGCGCCCCTCCAACCCGCTGCCGAGCAACTTCGTGCCCAAGGGCGGAGGGAAGCGCCGCGCGCGAGGCTTCATCCACGTCGAAGAGGAAGCGAAATTGCTGGCGGGTCGAAACGCTGCTGGGGATACCGTCGTCCCGCTCAGCAGGCGCATCCTCTACGGCGCATTGGTTCGTGAGGGCTTTCGCAAAGAGGAAGCGAGCACGCTGCAGTGGTCGGACGAGCGTTCCAAGGACGCCGCGGGGTGGTTCGATAGTGAGCGCGCCGAGCTCACCCTCGAGATTCACAAGACCGTCGACCGCGTCGGCCCGCGCTTCTGGAACGCTGCCGACGACGTCGCAGAGGCGTTGCGGATCTGGCGGACGTTGCAACCGACCAAGAGCCGCTTCGTGTTCGCCGCCGATGGGCAGGCCGCCGTGAATGTCGAGAAGCTCGCCGACGACCTGCGCGAGGATCTGCGCGCCGTCGGGATCGATCGCCCGGAGCTGTTCGAGTCGACGAAGACGCGTAAACAGCTCGTCGCTCACGATCTCCGCGCATGCTTCGCCACGATGGCCTTCGCGCGCGCCGAGTCGGAGACCTGGATCATGATGCGGACCGGCCACGTCGACAGCCGGATGCTCAACCAGAAGTATCGGCGCCCCGCTGCTCACCTCGCCGAGCGCGGGCAGACGCGTTACCGCTCGATGGTCGAGGCGATCCCCGAGCTGGCCGCTCACGCCGCCGCTGTCCGCCAGGTGTCTTCCGGCGCTGCGGATGGCCGGGGACGGCCCCGGCGAAGGGCGAGGAAACTGCGCCGTCGTCGGCCCAGGCCTCAAAAACCCCGGAATCGCACTCTAGAGGCCGTGGGTTCGATCCCCATATCCTCCACCGAATAGGAAGTGACGCCGGACCTCGGGAAGCCAAGGCCGGCGTCGCTGCTTTTGTCCGAGTGCACCGCGGCGATCGCGCTCGACGCGCCGCCGTTGCTGACAGTGCGCGACGCCGAAGTGTCAGCACGATCGTCAGCGGGCACGTGCACGTGCAGTTCAGGAAGGGCGAGCCACAGCGCATCCAGCGCGACCGCTTCGCCCTCCCCGAGATCTGCGCGGCACGTTCGTGACGCTCGCGATCGCTCAGGGCAGGTGAGGGATGGATCCGACGTCGCACCGGTCACACGACGTCGAGCATGATCGAGCGGTACCGGCGCAACGCGGACAATCGTGAACGCGGCGATCGGAACTGGGCGAACCACGGGCAGCACGTAGCGATCGAGCTTCCTCGCGACGTCCGCCGCATACGCCTCCGACACCTCTTCCTCGAGGTCGGGGTTGCGTGCGGAGGTCACCCGACGCCGATAGCTTCGGGACGTCGCCGAACGTCGGTCACCGCCCAATCGGCACGCTATGCCGGCCACGGCCCAGCGACCCATCATCTTACCGCCGTCCGGTATCCTTGGACGATGCTAGTGCCGGTCGATGCCGCTGAACCGCCCCGCCACGCGGTCGCCGTCGAGGTCGTCGCCTGCCAGTGCATCGAGATTCCGGAGTCGAACCCCAACACTGACACAAAAAGCCCACAGTTTCCGTACGCCGTCGGCTCGCGGTTGCAGTACGACTACCGCGTTGCACGGTTCTGGTCCGTGGGCGCGATCGCTGGGTACGAGCACGTCAACTACCCCGGCCGCGATACGCCGCAGCGAGCGTCCGTCGGCGTGATCGGCGCGGTTGCCGCCTACCGGACCAACGGCGAGTCGATACGTGGCGGCGTGCGGTTCGCGGGCGGGTTCGCGTACGCCAATGCACGCAGCGACGGTGGGAGCGCGTGGACGACGCCGGGCTACTTCGTCGACTTCGACGCCGAGCTCGCCCGCCCGCTTTCCCCGAGCCTCGACCTGTTTCTCGACGTGGGGATTGTGCGTCTTCGGCGGTTGTGGTGGGGCGCCGACCGGCCGCGATATGGCGCGAGCTGGGCGTACGGGATGTTCATCGTGCCGCTGTCGGGTTCCGTCGGCGTCCGCTATCGCTTCTGAGGCAGCGTGCCCACCTCGCCGGAAAGCACATCGCGTAGCAGATGGTGCATTGGGGCTCGTGCATCGATGCGGACGACGGTCTCGACGCCGGGATCACCGGGCTCGGATCGCAGCGACATGCGGCGCGATTTCCCTTCGGACTTCGTTGAGACGGGCGACCGAGACCCACGCGTGTGCCGCGGCGGCTTCACGGTCCGGGGTGACCAGCACGACGTAGAGGTCCTCGCTCGCGTCGATCGCTCCCACGACGAACCGGCCGTGCTTGTCGTGAGCAATGAACGGCTTCGGGTGCGCCGACTCAGCGGCCTCGATCAGATCAAGCGCCTCGGATAGGAGCGGGAGCTCCAATTCATCGAGGGGCATCCGCGCAGCCCAGAACGGTTCGCCTGCCGGTCCGAACAGGTAGACCTGCGAGTACCGGTGGCGGCCCATCAGCCGGTGAAGCAGCCCGACAACGAAGGCGTCGGTGAGAGGCTCGACCCCCATCGTCGAAACCTAGCACCGCGGCGGATCGCCGACCCTCTGACCGTCCTCCGCCTGCCGCCCATTACCGGACCGATCCCGACACAGGGGTCGGCGTTGCTGCCTTTTGGGACGCTTCGTGGCGGCGAGACCGATCACCACCCCGGGAGCTCGAAGTGCATGAAGTCCTTCGCGGTGCCCCAGTCGCCGCCCCAGGTCATGCCCGCGTCGCGGAGCGCGGTGACGAGGCGGCGATCGAGGTCGAGGAAGCCGCGCTCTGCGTAGCCCTCGAGCGCCCTGCGCCGGGCGTGGGCGGCGCGCTGGAGCTCGGCCTGTGCGGGCACCGCGGGGTCGAGCGCCGCGAGCCATGACGCGTAGCGCTCCTTGAACAAACGGTTGGCGGTCTCGAGCGTGTCGAGCGCCATGCGGCGGTGGGTGAGGTTGATCCCGGTGACGGCGCCGATCACGCGGTAGTCGTCGGCGTGGGTGATGCGCGGGTTGGTGCGCGGGTTGATGTCGACCGCGCGCCCGGCGGCGTGCTTGCTCAACCGGTTCGATGTGCCGCGGATCGGCCGCACGTTCAACGACCAGAACGAGTGGAGCTCGGGGGTGAAGCCCTGCGCGCGGAGCGCGCGCTCGGCGGCCGTGAAGGGCGCCTGCATCGCGCGGTGCGCCGGGATCGTGCGCCCGAAGAACGTGACGCTGGTGATGTTGTCGAGCAGGTAGCGCGCGGGGTTGGCGATGCCCGCCGCGTGGAACATCGGCGCCATGCGCAGATAGGTGGGCAGGCCGCCCTCGAAGTTGCGGTGCGCGCGTGGGTTGTCGTTCCACTGGGCGGTGTCCTCGGCGACGTCGAGCGGCTCGACCTCGTCGAGGCCGTGCGCGCGCACGACCGGGGGCGCCGCGTCGGGCGCCACGTCGACGTCCGCTTGCGCGAGGAGCCTCCCGCCGAAGCGCGAGGGGATGTCGCCGTGCGTGACACGACGAACGTTCTCGACGGCGTACCGTCGCCCGAACCGCGCCGCGTCGGCGCCGAGGTGGGCCTGCACCTCGCGGTGCACCCGCAGGCTCTCGCGCGCGGTGTCGGAGCCCGCGATGAACAGGACGCGCAGCGCGCCCGGCCCCTCGGGCGGGTTCTGCCGATCGCGATCGATGCGACGGCGCGCCCACGCGATCACGGCGTCGGCCGCGCCGTAGGTCGAGTCGAACAGGTGCACCTCGTGCGGCTCGAGATCGGTGCCGGCCGTCGCGCGGAGGAGGCGGTTCGCGTGCGAGCCCCCGCCAGAGTGCGCGGTGACGATGAACCGCCCCATCCGCAGCGCCGGCAGGTTGTTCGCCGCGGCGAGCGTCTGCAGCGCGTGGTCGACGAGCGCACGGACCCCCGCTTGGGTGTGCACGACCGGGAAGTGGTACGGCTGGTCGTGGAAGCGCCCCTCCCGATCGGTGTACGGCGCGTGCTTCCCGCGAGGGATGACCCCGAGCGTCGGGCGCGCGCGCCCCGGCGTCATCAGGTCGAGCCCGCTGCGCCGCGCCTTGACGCGGAGGTCCATGCCCGCGCCGTCGCCGGAGAAGCCGTGGAGGTGCAGCACCACGTCGACGACGTCCGTGCCGGTGGGGAGGTCGTTCCAGCGGAGGATGAGATCCGGCTGCCGCGTCGGGTGATGCGCGCGGAGCACCGGGGTGTTCGAGAACGCGGCCTCGCCGTGCCCGAGCTGCTGCGGCTCGGCGAGGAGGTCCTCGTCGCTCTCGAGCGGCTGCTCCGCTCGGGAGGTCTCGAGCGGCTGCTCCGCTCGGGAGTACTCGAGCTCGTGGGCGGTGGCCGGGGCGCCGCGGCGCGCGATGAACGCCGCGAGGTTCTGGCGGATGTCGGCGATGCGCCGGCCCAACTGCGGATCGGTCGCGGTCACCACGCGCTCGACCTCGGCCACGATCGCCGCTTGGTGTTGCGGCGCCGTGAGCTGACGGATGTCGGTGAGGCCCGCAGCGTTGGCGACCGCGAGGACCGCGCGCTGCACGAGCGCCGGGCCGCCGTTGGTGGCGGCGACCGTGCGATCGATGAGCGTCGTGATCGCCTCCGGCGAGACGAGGATCTCGCGGAACGTCGCGCTGGTGGCGGCGCCGCGCGCCGGCGTGAAGGTGACCCGACGCTGGAGGCCGGAGAGCGCGTAGCCGTTGACCGCCGCGATGATCTGCTGCCGCTGCACCGCCGCGTCGCGTCCGGAGCGAATGAAGACGGAGGCGAGGAGCGGATCGGTGCCGACGCGACGCGCGGCCTCGGTGCCGCGCAGCACGCGGCCGGAGGCGTCGAGCACGAGCAGCTCCGGGCTGCGACCGCTCGTCACGTCGATCCCGAAGTCGCGGTAGACGCGGGTGAAGGCCGCCGGATCCTCGCGCTTCAGGCGCGCGAGGTAGCCCTGGAGCGAGCCCGACACCGTGAACTGCACGAAGCCGAACGTGAGGATGGCGCGGTCCCAGCTGTTGAAGCCGTCGAAGCCGCCCTCGTGGCTGCTCACGAACATCAACCCGAACGCCTCGGTCTCGGTGAGACCGGCGGCGGTGTAGAGGGCGAGCGGCGCGGCCGTCGCGCGGAGGCGAGGATCGTGCGTCGTGTAGTCGAAGCCGTCGCGGTAGAGCGTGTAGCGGCTCGCGGCGTGATCGTGGAACCGGAGATCCTCCGCGGCGGGCGCGCCGTCGAAGTGCACGTCGTAGGCGCGCACGCGCTGCATGTGCTCGAAGCACGCGTCGCCGGGGGCGATCTGTCCGTCGGTGATCGTCGTCGACGACCACGTCGGCGCCGCGAGACCCATCTGCCGGAACCGCTCCTGGTTCGGCGCCGTGAGCCCGGCCGGGTAGCGCATCCACCAACGCACGGTCGTTTGGAACCGGCGGATGACGGCGATCGTGCGGCGGAGCGCGCGCTCGGGGACCGGCGCCGGCGGCGCGTGGGCGGCGGGGATCTCGGCCGTCAGCCCCGCAGCGCCGCGCACGCCGAGGGC